>NZ_CP114910.1:4063199-4375753 GCF_027497395.1 Solwaraspora sp. WMMA2080
GAAGGTGATCTCCCGGTCCTTGAGGTCGAGATACCGCTCGTACGCGGCTGTGTCGGCCTGCCAGCCGTTGACGCTGGCCTTGAGACGGTCCAGGTTCACCTTGCCAGCGACGTCCGCGTCCAGGTCGAAGTAGGCCTTGGCGATGCTGTCGAAGGTGTTTGCCAGCTCGTCAAGCAGCTCCATCGAGTCCTTGAACGGGGAATGGCAGGCAGAGAAGAAGGCGCTCAGTGTGCCGTACAGGGCCGAGTTGCCCACCTGGCTGGAGTCGACGACGGTCCCGTCGGAGGTGACCACCGCCCGACGCGACCCGGTCTCCACATCAAACTCGATCTTGCTTTTCAACTCACGCAGGCTGCCCGCGAGACTGTGCAGCAGCGCGTAGTCGAGCACCAGGTCGGCCACCCCGCGCCCCTTCCTCCGGCTCGTCGGCGTACGCCGTCTGTGTGATTCGACGCGGCTGGGGCCGCCAGCGGTTCACTTGTGAACCTCCGCGCGGGTGCGCCACGTCGAACAGGACGACGGCGTCCGGGGCAGCGGGAGGGTCCGGTGGGGGTACGGCCTGGTGACTGGTCACCGCTCACGCTGTCGGGTGATCCCACCCCCGGCGATCCGGATGTGCTGCGCAGCGTCGCCAGCTACATGGACATCATGGCCGACCACGCCAGGACCGCCGACGACGGACTCGCCGCGGTACTGCGACAGAGCGGTGACGGGGCGTTCGTCGGCAAGACCGCAGACTGGCTGCGCGAGCAGATCAGCAAGGAGATGAGCGGATTCATCGCCGGGGTGCGGACAGCCTTCTCCGCCGCCGGGCCGGCGATCCGCACGTACGCCGAGGCGCTGCGCGAGGCTCAGGCCACGGCGGACCAGGCGCTGCGTGACGCGGCCGGGGCCGGCGACGACGAGGGACGGATCAACACTCTCAAGGCCACCGCGGAGAACGCCGCCGCGGATGTGAAATCCGCAGCGGGTACGGCTCGGCAGGCCATTCTCGACGCGACCGGCCACATCAAGTCACCCGTGACGCCGAAGTCGGCCTGTGAGGTGTTCTGGGAGATCTTCACCTGGTTGACTCTCATCGTCACCGTGGTCGCCATCTTCGTCGGCGGCCCGCTCGGCCTGATCGCCTTCGCGATGAACGCCGCGTTGGCGGTGAAGGCGACCCTGGATTTCGCCATGGGCAAGACGAACGCGCTGGGTCTGGCGCTCGGGCTGCTCGGGCTACTCGGTCCCAGCACCCGACCGCTGATCGCCCTCGGCGACCTCACGAAGCTGGCCACTTCCGCCTGGCGCAACATCACTCAGTTCAGCCGGCACAGCTTCACCATGGCGCGCGCCGGCATCGGCGACTTCTGGCGAACGGTGTCGACGCTGAGCCTCAGCGGGGCCATGCGCGGCATCGGCGACATCGGGGTCACCCTTGCCAACTCGGTGAAGGTCGGCGCGCTGATGATTCCCCGGATCGTCGGCCCGATCGACGGTCTGGCCGCCCGAGGATTCGTGGCCCTGGAGAAGTTCACCCTGGTCACCGTCCCGGCAGCGGTGACCAGGATGGGGAACATCGGGCAGCAGGCTCTGGTCCGGTTCGCTGGCGTGACGGCCGACGCGGGCAGGTTCATCGCCGCCAACGCCGTCAGGTTCGGCAACCTGATGGCCCGTGAGTTCGGCGGTTGGCAATGGCTTCGGATCTTCCTGCCCCTGGCCGGTCATGAGATCCGCGCTGTCGGGGTGTCCGGGGCGTTCAAGCTCGGCGTGCTGGGTCGTGGGCTCGGAATGACCCGGTTCGACGGACTTGCCGCGCTCGGCGGCGGCATCCGGCTCGCCAACGGCCTCACCACGGTGCACGTCGTCAAGCCCGGCGGCGCGCCGCCCCCAGCCGGTGGGATCAACTTCAGTCCGAGTGGGCTGCACCTTCCCGACCTGATCGAAAAGCCGATGATCGGGGCCCCGGCGGCGCAGCAACTCAGCTTCTCGGCCCGTGGTCTCGACCTGTCCGCGGCACGTGGGGCGCTCGGCCTGCACGACCTCGCGGGGCTTCGCGGCGTACAGAACCTGGACGTACCGGTGCCGGGAACGGCCGGTACGGTCACCCCGATCCCCGCAGCCAATCTCCCCGGCGCGGCGCACGCGGTCGACCTCGGCCCCGTCTCCCGGCTGAATGCGCCGACCGTCAACCCGGTAGCGGGGATGAACGGGGTCACCATGCCGGCGGTGGCCACGCCGAGCGCGGTGACCTTGCCGAACATGCAGATCGGCAACCTCAGCGCCACGCTGAACCGGGCTGCCGGTGGCGTCGAGGGCCTGACGGACTTCGGTCGCGCCGAGCTGCGCAACCTGCACATGGGCGAGGTCAGCGCGGTCCGGGTCTCGGAGACCGGGGTGGCGTTCAACCTCGGCGCGCCGGAGAAGGCGTTCGGCGATGTCAGCCTGGCCACGCCCACACCCGCGTCCGCGCCTACCCCGACACCTACCCCAATGTCCACCTCGACGCCCACCTCCGCGCTCACACCTAACCCGGTGCAGCTCGGCAGGACCGCCGACCTGACCACCGTCCACCAGGCGCTGAACCTGCTCGACGAGCCCGGTGCGGCGGCGCTCACCACCCCGCACCGACTGGAACCGCCAACGGTCACCGCACCCACCGGCCTCGGTCGTGACCTCTCGACGCCCGCACCGCCCCGGCTGGATCAGGCCGGTGGCCCGTCACCGCAGCAGCTCAGCCACCTGCAGGCGCTGGAGCAGCTCAAAAAGGCACAGCACGCGCTGGCCAACGTCTCCGGGGACGCATTGGCCCTGGCCCGCGCCGAGAAGGACGTCCGGGTCACCGAGGCGCTGGTGCGCCGGACCGCAGACGGGCTCAAGGTCGAAGCTCCTGCGGTACCCCGCACCGTCGATACCCCACCGGCCCACCTGACCGGTGCGGTCGCACCAGACCTCGCGGCGGCCAAACCGGCCTCCGCGCCCGACCGGGCAGCGGCCAACCCAGCCGGGACGGCGGATGAATCCGTGCAGGCGCTGCAGGCCCGGCTGGAGAACCTGCGTGGCCCCGACGCCCCGCGCACCGACCTCGCCGGGCTGGAACTGGAGCACCGGTTCGCCCAGCTGCGCCCGGCGGCCTCGGCCGACCTTGCCGAGCTGCCGGCGGTCCCGACTCACCAGCCCGGCACCAGTATCGCGGAGCTGGAGAGTCGGCTGGCCGCGTTACGCGGCACCGAGCTGCCCTCCCCCGCAGCCCGCCAGTTGGAGCTTGAACACCGCCTCAGCCAGCTCCGCCCGGGCGCAGCGGCCGAAACCCGCCCGGTCGATCCGGCGATGTTCCCGGACGTCCCCACGATCTCCCCGGTGGAGGCGACCGCCCGCGCCACCGCCGTCGAACGCCTCACCGACCTGGAAGACCAGCTGGTCGCCGCCCGCGCGGAGACTCCCACCAACATCGGTCCGACATCCCTCGACGACGCCGGATCTGCGGCGTCACCGCAGGTCGACAGCGCGGGTCGACCGCAGACCCTCGACCAGATGGGTACGCCGGGCCGAGCTGAAGGGCCCGATGGTACGGGTACCGGCGACAACCTGCTGGACCTGCCCAGCGTGCCTCGCACCGATCCGGCGGCCACCCCCGGCGCGGAGGCGCTCAGCCAACGGTTGACCGAGCTCATCTCCGACGCGCGGGGGGTCGACCTGCCCGAGCCAGAGCTGAGGGTGCTCAGCACCGAGGTCCGTACCGCGATTGAGCAGGGCCGGCACGGTGACGGGGCCCGCGCGCTCAACACGCTGCACGACCGCATCGACCGGCAGGCCCTGTTCCAGCGGCTCGACTCGTACCGGGCGCATGTGGACGCCGGGCACCAGCGCGCCGCACAGCTGGACATGGACAAGTCGACCTGGTTGCAGCACGCCATCGACATCGAGCGGGCGACCGCCGCCGGACACACCGACGAACTGCACCGGCTGCTCAACGACTACGAGAACAGCCTCGCCGGCAAACTGGCCGAACAGAAGCTGCACGACCAGGTCGGACCCGATGCGACGCCGGGCCGTACCCCCGACGAGGCCGGGTCGAGAGGCGACGTCGACGAGTTGCAGGCCCGCCTCGACGCGCTGCGTGGCGACCGCACCCCCGACGCGCGCAGCACCGAGCTGGAGCTGGAGCTGCGGTTCGCCAATCTGCGCGGCTCCGACGGCCCCGACGTACCGCTCCCCCAGTTTCCGCAGCCTCCCACGTTGCCACCCGGCAGCGTCGACGACCTGCAGAAGCGCCTGGACGCGTTGCGCGGGGACAGCACGCCGGACCTGGACCTCGCCGGACTGGAACTGCGCCACCGACTGGCCGCGCTACGCGGTACCGACCCGGACACCCCGGTGGGCAAGCTCGAGGACCTGCCCGACGTACCGACGCTGCCGCCCGGTGCTCTCGATGACCTGACCGACCGGATCGCCGACCTGCGCGCCCACCGTGAAGAAATGCTCGGCATGCCGCCGGCCGAACGGGCCGAATGGGATGCCGAGTTCGCCCGGGCCGGAGACGAGGCCGCCGACGCGGCAGTGCTGGCAAGGTACGAAACGCGCATCGCCAACCTGGAGCGCGAGGCCCGCGTCGCGGAGCTGCGCGGCGGCAGCGGCCCGCTCTCCGCCGACGAGTACCGGTCGTGGCAGGACACGCTCGCCCGGGTCGGCGACGATCAGGCCGGCATCGACCACGTGCTGTCCCGATACGCCGCCCGGCTCGACGAGCACCGGCTGGACAGCGCCACCCAGATCAACACCGCGCTCACTTCCCCCGACCACCTCCGACCACTCGACTCCCGTCTGGACGAGGCGCTCGGTGGTCTGTCCCAGAGTCTGCGGAACGACACCGCAGCGCGGCACACCACCCTCGGTGACCGGTTGGCCCAGCTGCGCGGAGCGGACGCCCCACCGGCACCCGGCGGGACCACAGGCGACCTGCCGATGCCCGGGCCACGGGCCGACGACGCGACGATCGGCCACCGACTCGGCCAGCTGCCGAGCCCGCCCCGTGACCTGCCGGCACCTCCCACCGGTCCCGCCGGCGCCGCCCCCGGGCGGACCGACCCGTCCGTACCCGCACCGACCCGCACCGATCCGCCCGGCGCGGACGTACCGGCGGTCGGCAAACCTGCGGAGCCGTCGACGGCCGCCAAACCGGTCGACGGGCCGGCAGCGACGAAGCCGGCGGAGACTCCGACGGTGCACAAGCCGCAGGATGGACCGGCACGGCCGACGCCGGCGGCCGGCGACGAGGTTCTCCAGCTGCCGGCACCGCGCCGCCCAGCCGACGACGTCTCTGCCGCGCCGCCCGCCGAGCAGGTGACGATGCCACCGCGCGATCTGCTCGGCGACGGCCAACTCGCCGGCCCGGCCCGGGTGATCGAGGTGGACGCCGAGCGATGGACGCCATTGAAGGACGCTTTCCGCTTCGAACCGTCCGCCACGTCCGGCCAGCCGCCGAAGGTGACCCGGCCAGCGGCCAGCGGCGAGCGGGTCGGTGTCGGCTATCAACTCACCGTCACCGATCAGGACATGCACTTCGCGCTCAAGCTGCACCTCGACGCCGCGCCCGGCGTCACGGCGGCAGAGATCGCCAAGGTGAAGGCGCGCACGATCGAAGGGTTGCAGCGATACGTCAACGCACCCCGGCACCACCTGCCGGGCTGGGACGTGCCGATGCGGGTAACCGTCGACTTCGTCGATGACCCGGCCAAGGCGCGAGGCTCCATCACGGTCGCTCCGGCCGGCACGCAGATGTCCCAGCAGACCTGGGCGGTAGACGCGTCGCCGGCCAAGTACGCCCACGAGATCGTGCACAACCTCGGCGTCAAGGACAGCAAAGCGCCGCCGAACGCGTTGCTGCGCGACACCCACCAGCCCGAACACGGCGACCTGATGGGCAGCCACCCACACGGTGTCGACGGTTTCGTGCTGACCCCCAGGGCGCTCGGTCAGATCGCTGGCGTGCTCTCGCCGCACTTCTCGGGCTCCACCGCCCCACGGCCGGCGCCGGACGCCCTTACCGGCAACGCCGCCGAAGAGTTCTGGGCCTCCGGCGTGGACCTCCCTCCTCAGGTCACCGAGCAGGCCACGGTGCCAGCCCCGGCCAAGACGGTGTCCAGCCCGGCGGGCAGCGCACCGGCGCCGCTGTCGACCGTCCTCGTGGACCGGATCGCCGAGCCGCCCCCCGCCACGATGGGTTGGGTCGTCACAGCCGACGGCAGTTATCAGTGGCAGGGTGCCGGATCTCCCGATCCGGCTCTACCGCCCGGTCTGGTACTCGGCACCGCCAGCGGCGATCACAACCTGTGCCTACTCGACTCCCTCGCCCAGCTCATCAACGTACACAACCCTCATCAGACCAATGCCCACCAGCTGCATGATCATCTACTGGACAACCTGCCGGCCTCCAGCAACGCCAGCGACGACCTGCTGAACGGCCGGATGCTCGACGTCTACGACCCCGATCTCAACCAACTCCTCATCGACAACTTCGGTATCCGCGTCCAGGTCTTTGAAACCACCCAGCACGGCACCACCGCACACCCGCTGCGCGGCGACGAGGGTCCGGTCTTCTACCTCCACCATCAGCACCAGCACTTCGTCCCTCTCTGGCCTGCAACTGGGGAAACCACCGCGACCGTCGGAACCACCACCGGGAAGACCACCACTGCTGTCGAGGCTCGACCTCAGCAGCAGCCGTTGCAGGTACCGCCAGCGGGCAAGCAGCTGAAGTCGGAACATCCGCCACCCGCGGTCGCAGAGGCGAAGGCCCGGCACGACCAGCTCGCTGCGGAGGTGCAGTCTTTCGCTGAGGCACTGCAGAGACTGGAGAGTCACGTCCACGATCTCTCTGCGAAACTCGAGGAAGCGCGGCAGGTTCAGCAGGAGCGTGGCAAGGTGCTGTCGGCGGCCGATGCCGCAGCTGCGGCATCGGCCGCACAGCGGCAGGAGCAACGCGAGGCCGCCGAGCGCGAGGCGCGAAGCGCCGCAGATCGTCGCCGCGGCGAGCGGGAGGCCGCGCGGCGGGAGGCCGAACAGCGAAATGCCCAGCGCCAGGTGTTGGACGCGGAGGCGGCGCGGCGACAGGCAGCGCGCGCGGAGGCAGCGCGGCAGCGGTTGGCCGAGGATGCCGTGTTGGAGTCGGTACGCGCCGAAGTCGCCGATCGGACCGCGCAACGCGCAGCTGCGCGGGCCGAGGCTGCGCGGGCCGAGGCCGCGCGGGCCGAGGCTGCGCGGGCCGAGGCTGCGCGGGCTGAGGCCGCGCGGGCTGAGGCCGCGCGGGCTGAGGAGCAGTCGGCAGCGGTCGGCAGCGGCCCCGCCTCGGGGACTCGTGTCGATGCCCGCACTGACGCCACGCCGCCGGTCTCTCCACGCCAGGCCGAGCAGGACCAAGCCCGGCAGGCCGCCGAGCAGCAACGTGACGACGATCGGCTCCAGCAGGCCCAGCAGCGGTGGGCCGAGTTCGACCGGGCGGCGAGGCAGGCTGAGCTGGAACGCGGTCAGGCCGACGTTGATGCCGAGGCCGTGAGACGGGAGCTGGACCAGGCCGACCAACTCGCCAAAGTTGCGGAGGCCGGCCGCCAGCAGGCCGAGCGGCAGGAGGCCGCGCGGGCCCGCGAGCTGGAGGAGACCCACCGCCGCGAGGAGGAACAGGACCGTATCCAGGCCGTGGAACGTCAGGCGGAACGCGACCAGCTTGCCACGGCTGTGCGGACACATGAGGCGGCGCTTGGTCAGGGCACTGAGCAGGCTGTGCAGGCTCGCACCGCGTGGGAGAGCAAGGAGCAGGAGCTACACGACGCTCGGACAGCCCTTCAGGAAGCTGAAGATGCCGCGAGGAAGGCAGCCGAGGAGGCGGCGAAGAAGGCTAAGGAGGCCGAGGAGGCGGCGAAGGTCCGGCCGACCGCGACGCCGTGGTACTTCACTGACGGGGCACTTGGTGAACTGGCGATCGCCGAGGTCCGAAGCAGAACGGCCGACGAGATCGCCGATACCCTCAACGCGCTCGCCGCGGCGCTGCCGTCGGGTCAACGCACGCGCATCACCGACGCCGAGATGGCAGTGTTGAAACCCGGTAAGGGTCCGCAGGAACCAGGCGAGCAGAACAAGGCAAGGAGCACGGACCTACCGGATCTGGGCAACGCCCGACAGGAGCAGGGCATCCGCGAAAAGGTGGCCGCGACGATCCGCGAGCTGCTCGAAGCCGCCCCGAAAGACCTGGCTGGTATCGACAAGAATCGCGCCCGGTGGGAAAATGCGTTGTTCCATGGGATCACGATCAGTGCCGGTGATCGACTGATCTGGATCCGCCCGGTGCCACACAATCCGCAGGAGGCACCGAATGCCGACGGAGGCAAGGAACGCGAGTACGTTGTCTCATTCGGCTCGACCGCGACCGGCAGGGAGACCTCCCAATCCAGTGGCCTGGACCACGACGGCGCCGCCGAGCTGACCTTCTCACTGCCGACCCAAAAGGCACCCCGGATGCTGACGAAGCTGCCATCTCTGGCCTTCGGCAGCGACATTGCCCGAAAAACCTCGGAGCAGACAACGGTCATCTCCGGCCGGAAGATGTTCGTCTCCGAGTCGACGAAATTCAACAGCGGCGTGGAGTTCCAGATCTACGTCAACGGCGTCAAGTGGGGACAATCCCCAGTCGTCGGCGACGCGGACCTCCTCGGAGTCTCCCTACCAACCGCCTACGCTCGCACACCCCCGGACGGCGATACCACCACCGCAGACGCAAAACCGCCGGCCGGAACCGCCGCCATGCATCCGGTCTCCCAGGCGCGGGAGACACTCAACGCGATCAGCCTTGACCAGGTCATCACCGACTGGCACAAGGCCCTGAGCGCGGCGCTGCCGGCCGACGTCGCCGCGAAGGTGGCCGCACTGGCCCACGAACGGCTGCTGAACGAGCGGACCACCCGCAACCGCAGTCGCTACCTGCTCACGAACGGCGACCAGACAGACACTATTCGCGAAGGCGCCGGCCCCCGCAGTTTCAACGGATACATCACCACCGCAGTCAGCATCCGCGAAATCCAGTTTCTGGAAACTACGGAGGGCATCACCACCCGGGAAGATCTCGGCGTGGTCTCTACTGCCAACTACCAGGCGTCCAGGAGTACCGACGTCAGCATATCCGCCGGAGGCAGTCTGCTCAGGCTAAGCGAGGGCGGCTCCAATCCGGACGACGACGACTCGGGCGGGCAGACTACCGGCGGTCTGCAATTCGGCGCTGGGCTCTCTGCCGAACACAGCGCCGCGTTGGGTGTTGGAGAAACCGCATCGAACCACACCGTCCTCAACCGAAAGTCTGACCAGGCCCGGTACCAGGCCACCGTCGACTTCACCCTCGCTACCCACGGGAACAAGAACATCCCACCCATCACCCGCCAGGTCACTGCCGAGATCGCCATGCCCGCCGCTGAAGCGGCACAGTTCGAACGCAGCATCTTTGGCGATGTGTTCACCCCCAGGTTCGGAGGCCCCGGCACAGGACGCCCCCGAGTGGTACTCACCCCAGCCACGGAAGTCGAAACCAGTGTCAAGACGCAAACCAAGACCGCAGCCGAATCCGGCACCAAAGCCGAGGTTTCGCCCATCCGGGGGTCCGCCGCACCGGCGCCAGCGTCTGCGGAGCAGCTGGCCGCGACGTTGCGGCCGGTGATCAACGGGGCCCCGCAGGCGCGGCAGGCGTTCGTGCCGAAGGACGGAACCGGCCCGGAACCCCTGGCCCTGGCACTGCGCCGCGGGCAGGGCCTGGGCATCACCGGCAACCTCCCCGGATCCGAACAGGTCGCCAACCTCGTGATCGACGTGCTCAAGGCACGGACCGGCCTCGACGACATCGGCGCCAAGGCACGCCGGGACGTCATGATCCGGGTCAGTCGTGCCGTGCTGGAGGCCGACCCGAGCCGGGTCCAGGCCGGCCGCAAGTTCAGCGTCGCCAGCAACGGACGCACGTTCGAGGTGCTGGCCACCGCCCACCAGTTCGACCTGCTGGATCGCACCCGGTACCCGATGACGGTCAACGCGCGTGCGCTGACCGGGGCCGCCACTTCTGGCGCCCAGTCCGGCGACACCACCGGCACCGGCGAACTCGGCAGCGGCCCCTCGGTCCGCGTCGGCGACCTCGACGGACAGCACCGGGGCGGGATCAGCCTCCCACGCGTCGGGGTGTCCACCAAGGTGGGGTGGAGCAATGAACAATCACTGAGCCGCAACATCCAGGAGTACGCCCGCACCGAGACCGTCGATGACATCGTCGACCATCGCTACCGCACCGTCTACGAGGTCGCGATCCGTGAAGTCACCGACCCCGACCGGCCGAGCCCACGCGAGACCTGGCTGATCGGCGACGACCCGAACCTGGAAGTCACCACCCAGACCGCCGTCCCGATCGAACATCTCCCCCCCGAAGGCACCACCCACAGCGAACAGGAACTCAGAAACCACGGGAGGGCCGAGGCCAGCGACGATCCCAGGGGCGCCTGGGAGCCCGGCGGTAAGGCATCCCATCTCCCGTTGGACACCATCGGCAGCGCCGGACTCTTTCCCGCTTTCCGGCACATCCCGGAACTGTCCGCCACCGCCGCGAAGCTCTACCAGCAGGTCAACGGCCTTCCCGATACGTGGTTCAGCGAGCCGATGAACTGGCCCGACCAGGTTTTGGACCTCTCCGCCCCGAGCGAGCTTGCCAGTCAGAGTCCTGACATCCTCGACGAGTACGGCTGGGAGATACAACTACCCGCCCGCGACGGATACGACCAGTTCATTCGCGTCCGGGGCCGTCTGTTCAAGGACAGCCTGGACCACCAGAAGAGCCACCAGGACGGCGTCGAACTCGAACACTACCGACAGTTCGCGTCCAGCCACAGCGATGCCCGGAGCAGGGACATCACCACCATGGGCAAGTTCGGCTTCGGCGGCCACTACCAGAACTACAACGTCGACGCCGAGGAGCCCTTCGAGCAGGGCCGGATCGGCGGCGGGATCGACGCCGAGGGCGAGATGTCCACCGGGAGATCGACAAACAGCACCAAGGGTGCTACCGACATCACCCGCGCCACCTACAACGACACCGTCCACTCCTACAACGGTCGCATGGTCTTCGAAATCACCGCGATCCGATCCAAAAACGGCGCCCAGAACACCTCGGCCGGACCCCACTACGTCAACGCCCACCACGCCCTCGACCTGTTGATCACCGACCGCGCCGCCGAGGACCTCGAACTCGTCGGCGGCACCGCCGTCAACGCGCCAGCCCTTGAACTGATCGACCCGAAACTGCTGCCCGCCGTCGGTCACCCCGAACAGCTACAGGCCAACGACGTCCTGAGATCGATCCTCCGAGCGCTGGAGGGGCAGGGCCTCATTCCCGCTGGAGAGAACGCCACCAGCCCACTGCGCCGCGCGGTGATCAGCAGCTTCCGCAGCCGAGCCCTCACTGCGCAGTACTTCCCCCTGTCGGGCCAAGGCGTTTTCGGATGGTTCCCGATCCCCGGTCCGTACACCACCACCCGGTACCTGTGGATTCGCGTCGCCGCCACCACCGACCACATACCATCGTCCGACCGACCTCGCGACCAGGTCAGCCTCACCCTCCGCGGACAGACCAGCGACAACGAACAGAACAGCAGCAGCTCCGGCTGGGGCTGGTCGGCCGCTTTTGACTTCCACGGCCGAGGGGTGGTCAGTAAGGCAAACCGCGGCGAGCTCGGCGGCCTTGGCCATGGCAGCTACGGAAAGTCCTACTCCAGCGAACACAGCAACCAGTCCGCCACCAAGGACATCTTCCGCACCTCGCCCAAGAAGTCCCATGAGTTCGAACACCCACTCAACTTCATGATCGAACTCGCCACCACCACCCAACTACCCAAAATCGCCGAACTCTTCGTCGCCACTGGCCGTGCCACACTGTTCTCCATCACCACAGCCGCCACCAGCAGTATGTGGCCAGACCTGAATCACTCCGTCCAGAAATTCTGGTACGACCACACCCCCTTCGCTTGGGAAAGCAATGATCTGATTGCCGGTGGCCGGGTCCGCCTCATCGTCCCCAAATCCTTCACGCAACCCAGGAACACCGACAACAGCGGGTGGCGCGGACCCAAGCCCGCGCCTCCCACAGCCAAACCGGCAACCCCCGCCCCGCGACCCACACCGCGCTGGGCCGAGGACACCATCCTTAAACCCGCCGGAGCGAATACCGAACTCCTCGAGGACCGCGCCCTGCACCCGTGGCGGATGGAGGCGGCCGCTCGTGAGTTCGCCCGTTGGGCCGCCCTGACCACGGCACGACCCAGCCTCCGCCCCGGCACCGACCTGACGGTCGACGGGGCCTGGAAGGTACCCGGCGTCGACAGCCGCAGCGCCCTGCACCACCTGATCACTCACTACACCAGCGAATCGATGCTGCGCACCAGGATCAACCAACTCCTCAAACACGAGTACGTGATCCCCGACACCAACATCACACTCGGCATTGACATCCGCGCCGGCGAATACTACGGATCTGACACCGATCCGCTGAGTGACTTCCAAAAGGGCAGACGCTACCAACAGAATGAGTCCAGCACGTCCAGCAGCCAAGACAACTCCAAAATCGGCAACTTCGGTTTTGGCCCACAGGGCGGAGCCCGCACCGGACTTGTCAAGAAGGTCGGATTCATTGGCGAAGTCCTCTCCCGCGACAGTCAGTCCGGCCAGGGCAGTTCCGCCGAGATGAGCGAGGTCAACGAACGCAACAGAGAGGCAAAGCGCAACTTTCATCAGTATCGCTACGACGCCACGCTCGTCATCAAGGGGCCGCACGGAGCCCTCCTCATCGACGTCGACGAAGACATCTACCTGATGCGAGCCAAGAAGCCCGACCCCACAGTCCCCGTCGTCCCTCCGCCGAAACCCGAGCCGAAGGCCGAGCCGAAACCATTAACGGAACCGGCCGGAGAAACCAGTTCGACGCCAAAAACCGCGAGCGGCACCATGATGCCCGGCTCGTGGCCTGAGGACGAGGGACCACTCCTCCCGCTCCACAACCCACCACAGCCGCCCGCACCACCACTGCCACCAGCAGCAGCCACCGACACCACAACACCGCCCCCTGCGCAGACCACCGCCAACCCCACCACCCACACACCATCGAACGCCCAAACCACTCAACCGACACCAACACCAACCACCCGACCACCATCACCCATAGAACCAACCCCCACCCCAGCGGACATCACCACCGCCACGCCGCGCGACGACCTGCGCGAGCGGTGGGTGCAATTCCAGGCGCAGCGTATCCAGGCCGAGGGCACCGATCCGGCCGTAGCTGGAATCCTCGCCAACGGACTGACTGCCGACCATCAGACCATGCTCGCCGATCTGGCGACAGTGCGCACTGACACACCGGCCGCAGGCAATGAGGTATCGCCGCCCACAGCCCTTGAACAGCCAGCTACGGCCGCAGCGGAACCAGCCGGGAAGGTCAGCAGCGCCACCGCTACCGAGCCCACGGCGAAGGACGGCGACCTGCACGTCCAGAATTTCATGCCCTTCTCGGATCCAGTTGTGCCGATCGCCCTGCCCGGCGAGTCCCAGCTGGCGCATGGACCAGACCCGACACGTCAGTCAGCCGGCGACGGTGTTGCCGTGAGCCGGCAAGGCCAGCGGGGCTCAGACCCCGAGCCGACAGCGAGGCTGCGGGGCGGTGGTTCAGGCGGGGCGATATCCACTTTGATGAGCCTAGCGCCGGGTACCTGGGCGCCGTGGGCGCGTAGCGAGATGTTCGCCCCCTCGGACGCCGTCCACTTCTACGAGGAGGCGAGGCGGATCGGCTGGATCTCAGCAGGAGACGACCGCGTCGCACAAGCTCTGCACAGGCTGGGGCGGCAGACCGGGCTGCGGTCGGCAGAAGACAAGGCCCGGGAGTTCGTCTGGCATCTCGTCACTACCGGCTCGCGCGTCCTACCCGACATCGTGATCGACGGCACCCACCTTTACCAGGCTCAGGTGCACGGACAGAGCATCCAGGTCCGGGCCAGGGTGGAAGAGGACTCAGCGGGTCGGGTGGTCCGGGTGGTACGCGCCCAACAACCGATGCCGCTCGACAGCCATGTCGCTGACCTAGTCCAGGCCGACTGGACGGTGGTGGCCGGCGACCGCGGCACGAGCGTCGACCCCGATGCCCAGCTGGTCCGCCTCGACCCCACCGACGGGGAGGTGCACTCGACGCTGCACGACATCCACAGAATCGCCAACGACTCTCTCGGCACCACGCACCTGGCCTTCACCAACCGTGCTCTGGGGGCGGCGGCGCTGGTCGATAGGGTGCCGACATTGGTGGAACAGGACCATGTGCGGCTTGTCCACGACGACTTCGGCACCGTACTGGATGCCTGGCGGCGTTTCGATCGCCAGATGAGTTGGCTCCTGCACACACCGGGGCCGCGCGGATTTGAACGGACGGAGCAGATGCCCGCCGGGCATCATGCCCGAGCCTCCTTCGATTACTCGCGCTGGCGGTTGCGGCTGCGGTACGACATGGATGCCGACCGTTCGCGGGATGCGCTGGTGCACGAGAAGTTTCACTCTGTGCAGTGGGCAACCAACGCCCGGTGGCGCGTAGCCGAGACCGGCGACCCGAGAGTGCTGACTGAGCTGATCAAGGATCCGGAGGTGCACCGCCAGCTGCTGCACGGGCCGGCGCGCCAGCTCGACGCGGCGCAGCGACACGTGGCGGAGCTACTGTCGCGACACGGGCTGGCCCACCCTGACCGAGAAGCGATCTACAAGCTTCTCGGTCAGGATAAGGATCTGATCACCCGGTGTAACCAGTGGGTGGCGGCGGCGAGGGTCAGTGGGGCCGGAGGACGGCTAGGTGAACGCGTGCAACGTGCGGTGGGCCAGGTCGGGACCTTCTCGGACACAGTGCGGGCCCTGTATCTGAGCCTGCTACACGAGGCTCAGGCGATCTTGCTCGGCCTGTGGATTCAGGAGGCGGGCTCGGTGCACCGCTGGGGCGCGGCCGCCGCTCAACTGGCCCCGATGCACGGGTACGACAGCGTCCCGCTGACGGCGCCGGACAGGTACCCCCACATGCCGGCTGGAGCCGCAGGGGTCTTCCTCCGTCCATCGTCCTCGTCGATGGAGCCGCCGATCCGGCTACCGCGACGGGAGGGCATGCTCCTGGCGGTTCAGATCACCGACGTCGACCAGGCCGGTCACCTGCTGCGCCGGCTGCGCGACGACCTACCCGTCGGGACCATGGTGGAGCTGCTGACGGCCGCACCGATCAGCGCTCCACGGGCGGTGGAACTTGCCCGTACGTTGGGCGGCGAACGGGTGCTCGCCCTCGACGTCGACCTGGTGGAGCCGACCGGGGCGGCAGCCCATCACTTCGTGGCCTACAGCCGAGACCACCGTGCCTCACTCGGCCCTGGTGCCCGCTACTACACCGTGCACGCCGATCCGCAGCAACCGGTACTCGATCTCGATGTGGTCGCGCTGCGCAACGTCGGCTGGGGCCGGTACGAGTTGGCATCGGGTTGGCAGGTGCAGGCGGTCGGTCAACGGGTGTGGATCGGGCCGGCCGAGGTGTCGCCGGCCGTACGCGACGACGACCCGCCGGTGGTGATCGGGCTGCCGTCCCGGCAGACCCCTTGGCCGGTATGGGTTCTCGGGGTGTGGGTCGGCCGAGCCTTGGCCAGCCACGTCGGGGCCACGACCGAATCGGGATTCGTCCGGGTACACAGGCCGCAGCCCCGACCCGAGGCACTTCCGGTGGCCACCGACGACCTACTGCATCCGGTCAGCGACGTCGAGCGTCGAATTGTCGTAGCGGCCTTCGGCTCGGAGGCGGTGGTGGACGAGGTCAGCTATGCACCGCCGGATCCGGCCGGCCCCGGCCTCGGCTTCACCGGCCATGATCTGATTGCCAGGCTGCTGGACGTGGCCGGCGCCGCAGCGGCCGAGCAGAATTCGTCGGTCCTGGTCGCGGCGCTGGACGGGCAGGCCACGCGGCTCGCGGCGGCCGCGCCTGTCACGGCCGGGGCAGGCGGCGAGCGAGTGGCCCGGCACAACCTGCTCGCCGCCGGTTACCTGGCGGCCCGCGCGTACGGAGTGTTCGAGCTGACACCGCAGCGGCTGGAGGCAGCGCACCGGGTGCTGGCGGCCTACCACTATGACGGCCGGTTCCTCACCGGAGAAGCTGGGCTGCAACGGCTGCTACAGACCGTCAGTTCCGATTGGTACGGCGACGTCGATCCGACGCGGTTGCAGCGACTGGTGGAGTTGAACCTCGACCATGGGTTGGACAGGGACGACCTGGAAGATCTCGTCGCACGGGACGACATGTGGCTGTCGATCTGGCCGCGTGATCTCCGGCCGATCGATCGCGCGGCAGGTATCTGGTCGATGGGCGGTGCCGCCGGGGGTCTCGTCCCGCCCGCCGCCGGCGGCGAACTGGTCGTCGTGTACCGGGCCGGAGCAGATCTGCTACCGCTGCCACCGGCCGGCTCCCCGGCGCACGTCCTGGTCCCGACCAGCCCGGCGCTGCTGGCTGAGCTCGGCACACTGCTGGCCGGCAGGATCGGTGGGAGCCGCGTTCCCGGTGCCTGGGTCCGCCTCGTTCCGGTGGTGGACACACCGGTCGACCCCGACCTGGCCGGTCACCTCGCGGAGGGTCTGTCCGCGCTGCACCGGCACCGAGTCGATCGGATCACCCTGGGTAGGCCGATCGAGCCGATCCCCGGCGACGCCGAGGCGTGAGGTGCGGTCCCGGTCCAGTTCGACGAGGTGGCACCGGAGGCGTCGGCTGCCTGAACCAGTCGCCGGTGCCGTCCGCGCCGAGTCAGGTCAGGCAGCGGCGCGGCCGGTCACGCCATGCTGGCTCAACGCCCGTTGCAGTTCGCGGGTGGCGTTGTGGGTGCGTGACTTCACCGTGCCCGGGGGTACGCCGAGCACCCCAGCCACCTCGCGATGCGTACGGTCCTGGTAGTAGACCAGGAGCAGCGCCTCGCGGTGCACGGCCGAGAGGCTACGCAGCGCCGGCTCCAGCGCGACCCGGTCCAGAGCTGCGTCGAAGAGGTTCTCCGCCGGCTGCCAGGCCATGGCGGTGACGTCCTCGCTGACCTCGGCAGGGCGAGCCGTCACCCGCCGGGCCTGGTCGACGCTGAGGTTGTGGGCGACCCGCGACAGCCAGGCCTGCGGCGACCGGGCGCTGGCCACCGAGGCCAGATTACGCCAGGCCCGCAGCAGCGTTTCCTGGACCAGATCCTCGGCCCGGTGCGGATCGCCTGGCATCAGCCGCCGGGCGTACCGCTGCAGCGCTGGCCGGCTCTGCGGCACCAGTACCCGCTCGTACCAGGTGACCAGGTCGGCGTGGGTCGGCCGACGCTCGCCCTCGATGATCTCCATCGGATACCTCATCTCTGGCCGTGGAAACCGGTCAGGCCACCGAACCGGCGGCCGGCACATCGGACGCGGTGAGTCTCAGCAGGTCATCGGTCGACGGGTCGGTGAGATCGGCCACCCGCTGCGCCTGGTGTTCGGTCATCCGCTGAAAGATCTGGCGCGCGGCGCGGCCGTTGCCGAACCCGTGGCCGTGGTTGATCGCAGCGAACAGGTCGTGGACGGCGGCCCGCGCGTCGTCGGCGAGCTGGTACTCGTGCTGCCGGCACTGTGCCTCGACGATGTCGGTCAGCTCGGTGGACCCGTAGTCCTCGAACGTCAGAGTCCGGGAGAACCGGGAGGCCAGGCCCGGGTTCGAGGCGATGAAGCGGCTCATCTCGAGGGGGTAGCCGGCCACGATCACCACCACGTCGTCGCGGTAATCCTCCATGAGCTTGACCAGCGTGGCGATGGCTTCCTGCCCGAAGTCGTTGGTGTGACCGGGTGGAACCAGCGAGTAGGCCTCGTCGATGAAGAGGACTCCGCCGAGTGCCCGGCGGAAGACCGCCTGGGTACGGGGGCCGGTGTGCCCGACGTACTCGCCGACCATCGTGGTCCGGTCGGCCTCGACGAGGTGGCCGCGCTCCAGCATGCCCAACGCGGCGAGCAGCCGGCCGTAGAGGCGGGCCACAGTGGTCTTGCCGGTGCCGGGGTTTCCGGCGAAGACCAGGTGCCGGCTCAATGGCGGCGCGGCGAGCCCGGCCTCCCGGCGTCGACGTACCGTCTGCATGAGTTTGATCTGTGCCTGCACATCCTGCTTGACCCGGTCCAGGCCGACCAACGCGTCCAGCTCGGCCAGCAGATCCGGCAGGTCTGCCTCGGTAGGTCGGGCCGCCTCAGTCGGAGCTGCCTCGGCCAGCACGGCACCGGCAGCCGGAGCCCCGGCCACCGCCGGGACGCCGGGATCACCGCTGGCGGCCAGTGCGCTCGGCGGCAACAATGACCTGGCCACGTCGGTCAGCCGGATCTCCTCGAAGACCGGCTGGGCCTGCGGGTCCACATCGACGTCGAGTTCGGTGTCGCGGATCCGGGCGCGCGTGATGGTCGGTGTCGCCCCGGCCCCGATATGGATCGCCGGATATGCGCTGTCAGTGAAGACGCAGTCGACGTACCGGCCGCCGCCGCCCTCGGCGACGAACAACGCGTTCTTCGCACCCGCCGTACACGACGTGGCTGTCACCTGTGGGCTGGCCCCGGTCCACACCACGATGCCGGAGCCTTCGGCGTCACGCACCGCGCACCGCTCCACGGTGCCCCCGCTGTCCTGCTCGAAGACGATCCCGGCGGTGCCGGCCCGGTCGATACGGCAGTCGTCCAGCTCCACGGCGGCACCGACGCCGACCTGAACGCCGGCTCGGCTGCTGGCGTCAACCACACAGCCGGTCAGTCGCACAGGCCGGTCCGAGCCGACGACCACCCCGTTGCGGTTGCCGGCCAGCACGGTGCCCGTGGCCGTCACCCCGGCGCTGTCGGCGGTGCTCAGTCCGGCGAGCCCGCAGCCACGCACCCAGCCGCCGGCCAACTCGACGCTACCTGCCCCGATGGCGTGCAGCCCATGCTCCGCCGATGGCCCCACCAGGGCGCCGGTGGCGGTCAGTCGGCCGGTGCCGCCGACGTGCAGCACGCTGTACGTCGAGTCGCCCAGCAGGGTGTCGGTGAGAGTCACCGTACCGCTATCGGTGACGAAGACCCCGTTGCCGGCGCAGCCGCGCACCGATCCGGCGGAGATGTTGACCTCGGCCTCGTCCCGGCACACCACTCCGGTCGCGCCAGCCCGGTCCACCTCGCAGCGGTTCAGGACCAGTTGCGACCGGTCGGCGGCGACTGCGCCTGCGGCGGCGGGGTCAATCAGCCGACACCCGGTCAGCTCCGTCCGCGCCGACCCGAAGGTGAACACCGAGTCTCCACTGCTGCGACTCACGGTGACGTCCAACCCGGTGACCGACGCCGACTCTTCGGCCCGGATCCCGTTGCGTCCAGCCGCGACGACCGTACAGCGGAGCAACTCGATCCGGGCGGTGCCACGTGCCCGAACGCCCGACCCGGTGACGGAGTCGATCCACATGTCACGCAGAGTCGTCTGCGCCGATTCGCCGGCCACCACACCTATGCCGTCGACGTCCGTGACGACACACCGTTCGAGTAGGACTGCGGCGTTTCCGGTGGCATACAGCCCGGCCAGCCGGGCACCGGTCAGCCGGCATTCGCGCAGCACCGAGCGGGCGTGCCCGATGACCTCGATCCTGCCGCCACGCAGGTCGCAGCCGACGAGTTCCACGCTGCCGTCCTCGATCCGCAGCAGCGGATCACCGGGGTCGGCACCGACCACCGTCAAATCAGTCAACGTCGCCGCAGCGGTAATGCGCACCGGGGTACGCGGCGCCAACGACACGCTGCCCGGCCCCTGCTCGGCACGGACCCGTGCCGCAGTGCCGATGAACAGATCCTCGTGGTACCGGCCGGGTGCCACCAGCACGGTCTGCCCAGCCGAGGCTGCGCGCAGGCCGGCCGCGATGTTCTGCGCAGCTCCCCGTTCGCCGGGCGCCACCCGGACGACGTCCGGATCGGCACCCGCCCGGCGGCCCTTCAGTCGCACCATCTCCACCCCAGCCACACACCGTCGGTGCCAGTACTCACGTCTTTCCACCGTGCGCGTGCACCAGTTGATCCGCGTCCTCGGCACGGCTGTCGAACGGGTCGTCGGCCCGCTCCAGCGCCAGCCAACGCCGCCTGCGCGCCGCCTGGTAGCGGCCCCAGAGCCGACCGCCGGCAAACAGCGCCCCGAGCACGGCGAGGACCGCCAACACCACCGACCAGGGAACCGGTTGAGACCGTTCGTCCTGCTCGAGGACAGTTGCGGGCAGCCTTTCATCGACCAGCCGGCCGGTGACCGCCGCGTACGGATCGAGCCGCCCGACGCTCTCCGGGCCGGCATCGGCCGGCCGGTCGGCGGACACGACGAGCTGCCGGCCGGTCTGTTCCCCGGACAGTCCGGGATGGGCCGAACGCACCAGCGCCGCCGCACCGGCGACGAACGCGGCGGCGTACTCCGGACCGGTGCCTACGTGGGCTCCGGTGCCGGTCGCGCTGATGCTACGGATGCCGGCCGCCGGCGCGAGCAGGTCCACCGAGCCGGCCGGGTAGTCGGCGATCGGTCGCTGGTCGGGGCCGAGGCCGCCAACGCGGAGCAGGCCGTCCCCGGAAGTGATCGCCGGTTCGGCGGCTGGGGCCGGTGCCACCACGACTGCGCCCCAGCCGATCGCTTCGTCGATCGCGGAACGGACCGAAGGGTCAGCGACATCGACGGACACACCGAGCAGGATCACCTTCGCCCCGGTGGCCACCGCGACCTCGATGGCGGTCACGGCTGCCGGTGGGCTCGCCGCGACGCCCCGGTCCACCAGCCGCACCGGGATGACGACGGCTTTGGGCGCCACCCCGACCAGGTCGCCGGCTCTCCCGTCGTCGGCTGCGACGATACCCGCGAGCGCCGTACCCGAGCCGACGCAGTCGGTGTCGCCCTGACCTCTGCCGGATACGATGTCGACGCCTCGGCCGAGCCGGTCACCGAGTTCCGGCCGACCCGCTGCGACACCCGAATCGACGACAGCCACCGAAACGCCGGCACCGGTGGCGGTCCGCCACACCCGCTGCGGCGCGACCAACTGCTGTCCCCAGTTCGAGTCGGCCGGTGGGTCCGCTACCGCAGCCGGCCGGCAGCCGGTGTGGTCGGACGCTGTGGAGCCGGAACCCGTTGGTTCGCCGGCGGGGGGCGCCGTGCTCCGCACCGGAGCGCTGGCCGGGCCGGCCGGGCGGTTGAGCGATCCGGACGGCCTGGGCGAATCAGCCGGTTTGGGCGAACCAGCCGGTTCCGGCGATGCCGTCGCGCCAGGTTCCGCAGCCGTTGTCGTCGGCAGTGCACCGTGTCGAAGTCCGGTGCCGATCGCGTCCCAGGGCAGCACGAGGTGCCAGCCTTCGTTCAGTTGCCCGGGATCGCTCAGCCGCCCGCCGTCCGGCTGCTGCCGCCCGGCGTTGAGTGCCAGGATCTCGCCGGCGCGCTCGGCGTCGCCGAGGAACCGCTCGGCGACTGACCAGAGGGATTCCGGCTTGCCCTGGTACGACGCCATCACCGTGTAGTAGAGGACGTACGGTTGCTCCTGCGAATCGGCCGGCGTGGCCCGTGCGGGCCGACGCTCGGTGACCATCTCCGTGGTCGCCGCCGTCACCGCGACAAGCGTCGCCAGCCCGGTCAGGACCACCCTGGCCAGGTGCCTGTTCACCAGTTGGCCTTTCGAATCAGCGCCCAGTCGTGGTCGTCGTCGGGCCAGCACTCGTAAACCTCGAGACGAAGGCCGATTCCTCCGGTCGCGTAACCGGGAACGTCGAGGCAGAGGTTCGAGGCGGTGTTGATGACCCAGTAGTACTGGATGTCGCCGGACTTGACCGTGGGCTGCAACCGCCAGTACTGGTTCTCGTCGTCGTAACAGCCGGTCTCGTTCAGCGGCGTGGTCGGCGCAACCGAGCCCTTGCCTGGCAGGTCCAGACAGTACTGAGAGGTGACGCTACGAATCCAGTACAGCTGGTTCCCAGAGCTGTCGACCCGGCGCGGGACGAAGGCGTACTCCTGGTTGTCCGGGGTGTGCGGGTAGCAGAGGTCCTGGAGGACCGGCCCGTCGCGTGGACCGGGGCCGACACCCGGTATGTCGATACACCTGTCGGTGCCGAGGTTGTGGATGAAGTAGGGCCCGTACGATCGGTTTGTCCCATCGGCGTCCTTGGCCCTGACCGGCGGCTGGTCAGAGTCGGTCTGTGCCGGGGTGCTCGGCTTCGTCGCCGGCGGCGAAGGCCGCGGGGGCGCTGCGGTCGTCGGGGCGGTGCTCGCCTCCGCTGATCGTTCGGACTCGGTGGTCGGGCTCGCCACTGGAGCGGCCGACGGTGAGGGATCGGCCGACGGGGCCAGCCGAGGATCTTTGCCGTACTCGGTCTCGAAGTGGCCCACCTGCTCGGCCAGGGCAACGACCCGTTCAACACCCGGTACGTCAGCCAGCGACCGGATCGTCGGGTCGCCCCGTAGGAACACGGCCAACGCGAGCGAATAGGCGTCGGGGCCAGTGCCGGGCACCGCTTCCAGCAGCGCGCACATGGTCTCGCCGAGGGCCGGCACCGCCGCGGCCGGGGTCCAGGGTGAGGCCTCCGCCGACGGCCGTACGTAGGCCACCCACATCTCGGGTAGGAACTGCGCGATGCCCTGCTCGCCGGTCGGGCCGAGCCGCTGTGGGTCGAACTCGGAGGTGGCCATGAGCTGCGCGGCGACCCGAGTCGGGGGCATCTGTGGGCAGACTGCGCCCGCGGCCAGGATCAGCTCGAGGTACACGTCGGGCACCGGCAACGGCGCGGCCCTGGTGATCCGCTGCGCGACCGCCGGTTGGGTGGCCTCGGCTGCGGCCCTTCCGCTGCCGCCGAAGGCTGGCTGCGACGCATACCAGATGGCGTACCGTTCCACAGTGTCGACGTACTCGGCGGCCCCGACCGGCACGTCGCCGGCCTCGACAACGGGCTCGACACCGAGCCGGTGCGCCGCCAGTGCCAACAGCCACTTGTCGCCGTCGAGTTCGAGCACCCGCAACTGGCCGACCAACTGGCACATGTGGTGGGCGAGCGCGGTGATGCTGGCCGGCCGATCAGCCGGCCGCGCCCCGTCCCACGGTGCCCACTTCTGCCACACGGTCGGCACCAGCCCGGCAGTGCCCTGCCCGCCGACGGCCTGCACAGCCTCGACCGGGGTCGCCGAGAACCGGGACGCGGCCATCACCTGACCGGCCAGCCGAGCCGGGGTCAGGGTGGGACATGAGGCTGCGGCCTCGGTCAGCAGCCGGACATCCGCGTCGGTGATCGGCGTGCCGGGTAGTGGTTCTCGCGCATCGGCCGGGCTAGGTGCCAGCGAGGCCGTCAGGGTGACCATCGCGACCATGCCCAGGGCCACCCCCATGAACGCCCGGTTGCGAAACCTGGCCGACATGCCCATTCTGGCCACCAACCTTCTCAGCCTTACCTCAAGCCAACTCGCCGTGCCCGCCCGAGGCGGAGGTACCGGTAAGTCGGAGTGGACCTGCTGCAAGCTAGATGCACACAATGTGGAACACAAGCGATCATACCCAACCATCGATGAACTCTGCGTAAATCGATGGCTGTACGGGTTGCTCCTCCAACGAGGGTGAGGGTGCCGCCCCGGCTCCGCTCGGACGACCTGTCTCCGACGGCTGCCGTCGACGCCGTACCTGGCCAGTCTACGAGGGCACTTCGGTAGATCATGTACTTCGAGGGATGTCCCTAGTAGCACCTTGTCACACTTCGATATTGAACGGTGCCTGTATAGCGCCCACTGGCTGGCTTGGGCCCACACTCGGGGGTCCGCGAGCCGCCCACCGCGGTCGACCCACTGCCGCATCCGGCGTCGACGTCGAGATCGTCACCATGGACCCACAGGCCGAGGGCTTCAGCGTCGTCAGACGCCGATGGCTCGCCAGACGACTGGGCGAGGCAGAGCCCGGCGCCGGCGATCGCCACCGTGAAGTCAGTCGATACGCCCATCCATCTATGTTGACGATCAGGCAATCTGAGCAAGGCCGTAGTGCCGGTACGGGCCGCGCTGCTCAGGTTGAGCGGCGCGGCCCGTACGGCGGTTCCTCACTGCGGCTCGGCGCGGAACCGGCGGTGCTCAGCCCGGCATTGCCACCTGTGCCGGGGTCGACCGGTGGGTGGTGGTGCCGTCACCGAGCTGCCCGAACGTGTTGTCACCCCAGCACCACAGGCTGCCGTCGGTGCGTGCCGCGCAGGCGTGGTAGGTGACAGAGAAGCCGACTGTCCAGGTGGTCGCGGTGCCTACCTGTGCCGGGGTCGACCGGTGAGTGGTGGTGCCGTCACCGAGCTGCCCGAACGAATTCTTGCCCCAGCACCACAGGCTGCCATCGGTACGGGTCGCGCACGACGAATCGAGGCTCGCGTCCACACTTGCCCAGTTGCTGGCGGTGCCGATCCGCAGCGGGGTGGTCTGGGAGCCGACGCCCCCGCCGACCTGGCCGTACCCGTCCTCACCCCAGCACCACAGCGTCCCGTGGACGCGGACCGCGCAGGTGTGTACGTAGCCGGCCGTCACCTCGGCCCACGTCGTCGCGGTGCCCACCTGCGTCGGTGTCGCCCGGTAGCTCAGGATGCCGAGACCGAGCTGGCCGTCCGAGCTACTGCCCCAGCACCACAGGGTCCCGTCGGTCCGAACGGCGCAGGTGTGGGCGTAGCCGGTCGTGACGCTCGCCCAGGTAGTCGCCGTACCCACCTGCCGCGGGGTCGTCGCCTTGTAGGGAGACAAGCCGACGCCGAGCTGAGCGTGACGGTTCAGGCCCCAGCACCACAGGGTTCCGTCGGTCCGAACGGCGCAGGTGTGGTTGCTGCCGATGCTGACGCTCGCCCAGGTGGCGGCGGTGCCTACCTGCACCGGACTGGTCCGTCTGGTGGTCGAGCCGTCGCCGACCTGCCCGCTGGAGTTGTTGCCCCAGCACCAGAGCGTCCCATCCGTGCGTACCCCGCAGGTGTTGCCGCTACCGGCGTCGATACCCGCCCACGTGGTGGCGCTGCCGATCTGAACCGGACCGGTCCGGTTCGTGGTGGTCCCGTCGCCGAGCTGGCCGTAGAAGTTGTTGCCCCAGCACCACAGGGTTCCATCGGTCTGGGTCACACAGGTGTGCAGATTGCCGGCGGCGACCTGGGATACCGGCGCGGCGGCGATCGCCACCTCCCGCGCGTTCCGGTCGGCGGAGCCAACACCTGCTGTTGCTGCGCCCGCCGTGAACCCGATGGCCAACACGGTGATCCCGACGGAGGCCGTCACCGCGACAGCGGTTCGGGCTGCCTGCCGCCATCGCATCCGCAGCCAACTCTCCTGGTGTTCGTTCATGTCCTGTTCTCCCAGACATCGTCGGTTCCGGTGAGGCGGCGTTGCCCCGGCAGGTCACCAGCGACCCGCAACTACCTGCCGATGAACTATACATCGATGCCGATCAAATCTTACCGAGACTATGGGACACCGTTGCCAATGACGGGAATGCCCCGCATGAGAGCACTGTAGGAATACGTCATATGAACGCGCTTTCCTGAAGGTGTACGGTCAGCCGCACCACCAGGATCACGGCGTTGTGCTGGCGGACCTGCCACCGCCACCAGTACCTACGTGGACAGTGGCAGGCTGGTGGAGGACTGCACGACAGCACCGTCTGCCAGTCGTACCCCGAATAAATGCGACCTTGTCGGCGGTACCGCGCTACGGTTCTCCGGACGATCCCCGGACATCGGCCGAATGGTCGTTCCCTGCCAGGTTGGCCACTCCGTCCGGGTAACTGCGATGGCGGCGATGGTGGGCCGTGCCGGCTAGCGCGCACCGAGGCGCTCGGCGGCGTACGCGGTGATCGTCTTGCCGAGGATCGCGGCGAGTTCGGCGCACTCGTCGGTGCTGATGGTCAGCGGCGGCAGCAACGGCATCACCCCGTCGGAGTAGCTGGTCAGCAGCCCGTTGTCCCGGCAGGCCAGCCGAAGCCGGTAGACGTCGCGCACCGTCCACGGCGTACCGTCGTCGCGGTAGCGCAGCTCCAGGCCGAGCAACATCCCCTCACCGCGTACGTCACCGACGTGCGGATCGTCGGCCAGCGTGTCACGCAGGATGTCGCACAGCTGCCGGCCACGGTCGCGGACGCCGTCGAGAAACCCGTTGGCGGTGAGGATGTCCAGGACGGCGAGGCCTGCGGCGGCACCGAGCGGGTGCCCGTCGGTGGTGCTGCCGTTCGGGAAGCCGAGTCGGAACGGCGGCTCGGCGAGCGCGTCGTAGATCGGGTCGGCGACCGCGAGCACGGCGAGCGGGAAGTAGCCGGCGCTGACGCCCTTGCCGAGCACGATCATGTCGGGTGGTTCGGGCAGCCGCTCGCTGACCGTCATGGCCCCGACCCGGCCGGCACCGGTGGTGACCTCGTCGGCGACGATGTGGATGTCCCGGGCCCGGCAGTAGCCGATCAGCGCCGCCAACTGGTCGACGCTGGCGGCGTGCAGATAGTTGCCCATCACCGGCTCGACGATGACGGCGGTCACCTGCGACGCGCCGAGCCGGTCGACGACACCGGCGACGGCGTCGAGCAGTTCGTCGCCGCCGGCGACGTGCACCACGCGGTCGTCCAGCGGCGCCGACCATTCGTGCAGGATCTGCTCACCGGTGAGCGCGGTGGCCAACGGCCCGGTGCCGTGGTAGCTGCCGTGCACCGCGATGATCCGGTCACGGCCGGTCTCGCCGGTCATTCTCCGGTGGAAACGGGACAGCATGCCGGCCGCCTCGGTCATCTGGCTGCCGGTGTTGCCGAACCGGATGTGCCGCAGGGTCGGTGGCAGCGTCGCGGCGAGGGCGGCCGCGTACCGCACGGTGACCCGGGGCGGATGTTCGTAGCGCATGACCGTGCCGGACGGCAGCTCGTCGAGCTGGCGGCGCATCGCCGCCTTGACCGGCTCGCATGAGTAGCCGAGGGTGACGTTCCACATCGACGAGCGGGCGTCGAGGTAGCGCCGGCCGGCCTGGTCGACGGCGTAGCTGCCGTCGCCGCCGACGAGGAACATGTCCGGATCGGACTCGGCGAGAAACTCGCCCATCGGGGTGATGCCGTGCCAGGCGTGGTAGGTGGACCGGTCGATCATCGGGCAGCTCCTCGGCGGGCGGCGGACACCACGTGCTCCTCGTCCGGCAGCAGGGCGGCGCTCAGCGGTGGGCTCACCGGTGCCGGCACCGGGGCACCGGCGATCAGGTCGAGCCGGTGCGGCGCGACCGCGCCGGTGCGTACCAGGTGCAGGCCCAGTGCGGACATGACGCTGACGCCGGCCGGGGCCTCGTCGACCAGGATCACCTGGCCGCCGGCAGCGGCACGGACCATGGCGGTGACGCCGTCGAGGTCCAGCGGTGCGGCGGTACGCAGGTCGACCACCTGGGCGTGCAGCCCGTCCCGGTCGAGGACGGCGGCGGCCCGCAGGCAGGTGGCGACGGTGTTGCCGATACCGACGAGGGTGAGGTCGCGGCCGGGACGGGCGCAACCGGCGACGCCGAACGGCAACGCGGCGTCGGTCGGCTCCGGCTCGGGCAGCGACGCCCAGTCGGCGGCGTACAGCCGGGGCGATTCCAGCACCACCACCGGATCCGGGTGCACCAGCGCGGTGCGCAGCAGCCCGGCGGCGGCGTTCGGTGACCCGGGGACCGCGACTACCAGCCCGGGAATCTGGCTGAGCAGGCCGTGCGCAGCGTGCTCGTGCTGGGCGCCGAGCTGCTCACCGCCCTGGGTCAGCCCGCGCACCACCACCGGTACGGTGAACTGCCCGTCGGACATGTACCGCCACTTGGTGGCCTCGTTGACCAGCTGGTCGAAGGCGGTGAACAGGAAGGCGGCGCGGGCGATGCTGACCAGCACCCGGCGGCCGAGCAGTGCCATCCCGACCGCCATGCCGAGCATGGTGTTCTCCGCGATCGGCAGCCGGACCATCCGATCGGCGCCGAACAGTTCGATGAGGTCGGGCTGCTGGTAGGTGCAGAACATGCTCATTGTTGGCTGGTCGGCCAAGGCGCCGCGGACCGCCCCGACGGACGGGTGCCGGCGGGTCATGTCACCGGCTCCCGCACCGTGACGGCCTCCGGCCAGGTTGCGCCGGGTGGCCAGGGCGCGGCGGTGACCGTGGTGACCGCGCTCGCCGGGTCCGGCCGGTCGGCGGCCAGCGCGTCGGCGAAGACCTCGGCCAGCTCCACGGTGATCTGCTCCCGGATCGCGACGACCGGGCTGGCGACCGGGCTGGCGGCCTGCTCGCGGCTGGCGGCGACCGGGCTGGCGACGGTCGGGCTGGCGAGGGTCGCCTCGACGCGGGTCAGCGGATCCCGGACCAGCCAGTGCTCCCGCTCGGCGGCCGGGCGGTACTCACCCGGCGGTTGCGGTCCGAGCTGGGCGTGGAAGTGCCGCAGGTAGGTGTGGGCGACGAGGACCTGCGGGCGGCCGGTCCGGCAGTGGGCCAGGGCCGCCGCCGCGGCCCGGTGCACTGCGGTCACGTCGTTGCCGTCCACCTCGTCGCAGTCCAGCCCCAGGCCGCGGGCGATCTCCCCGGGTGCACGGTGCCGCACCAGGTCGCTCGGGGTGTGGTCCTGCCAGCCGTTCTCCTCGCAGACCAGCAGCAGCGGCAACCCGAGCACGGCGGCGACGGTGAGCGTCTCGTAGGTGGCGCCGGCGCCGAACGCGCCGTCACCGCAGAACGCGACGACCGCCCGGCCGCTGCCGGCGGTCTTCTCGGCCAGCGCGGCTCCGGCCGCGATTGGCAGCTGCGCGGCCACGATGGAGCTGGCACCGAGCAGGTAGCGGGACCGGTCGGCGATGTGCATCGACCCGGCCTTGCCGCCGCAGACCCCGCCGGTCCGGCCGAGGATCTCCCGGGCCAGCCCGGCGGCTGCCACCCCAGCGGCCAGCGCATGCCCGTGGCACCGGTAGAAGCTCACCACCCACTCGTCGGGCTGTCGGGCGGCCAGCGCCCCGACGGCGACAGCTTCCTGCCCGGTGTACGGGTGGACTGATCCGGGCACCTGGCCGGCGGCGGCGCACCGCAGAACCTGCTCCTCGAAGACCCTGATCCGAACCATTTCGCGGTACGCGTCCGACAGGTCCATCGTCTGGGTGTTCCCCGTCCCTGCGCCGGCGGAGATTCATTCACCGGCCGCATCGGAAGCTATCATGATCGCCTGCTGAATGCCGCCAATTATAGGTACCCGATCGACGCCTGTCGCAATACTGGAATTGGTCGGAGTCCGGTCAGGATGTGGTCAGGTTGTGGGCGGCCACCCGCCGGGAAACGACTGCGACGGTGCCGAGAAAGGCCACGGCGGCGAAGCAGATCAGGGTGGGCAGCACCCCCCAGAGTTGTGCCGCGACGCCGGCGAGCAGGGAACCGATCGGTACCGCCAGCACCGCGAGCGCCCGGCTCAACGCAAGCACCCGACCCAGCAGCGGGCCGGGGACCACCGACTGCTGCAGCGACACCGAGGCGATCAGCCAGACCGTGGCGCAGTACCCGAAGATCGTCTCGTAGACGATCAGGGTCAGCACCGACGGCGTGACGGCGGCCAGCGGGATCAACATCAGGGCGGCCCCGGCGAGCGGGGCGAACACCGGGACCACCCGGGGATGGCCGAGCCGGGCGATCACCCGTCGTGCGGTGGTCACACCAGCGACGGCGGCGACGCTGTTCACCGCGAAGGTCAACCCGAGCACCCAGGGCGACAGGTCGAGGACCCGGTAGGCGTACAGCACGTAGAGGCCACCGATCGCGGAACCGCCTAGGTTCAATGCGGCGGCGGTGACCGCGATCCGGACCAGCTCCGGACGACCACGCAGCGCGGCCACCCCGTCGCGCAATGCCCGTAGTGGATGTTCCGGTGCCGGCGGCGGCCCGCCCGGCCGGGGCCGCAGCGCGGCGAAGCCGACGGCGGCCAGCGCCTGCGCCGCAGCGTTCGCCGACATCGCCAGCGCCCCGCCGAGGGTCTGCACCAGCCAGCCGGCCAGCGCCGGCCCGGCGATCTGGCCGGCCGACTGGGCACCGGCCAGCGCGGCGTTCGCCGGCACCAGCCGGTCCGGTTCGACCAGTTGCGGCACGGTGGCCTGCAGGCCGATGGTGACCAGCCCACCGAGGACGCCGGACAGGCCGGCCACGGCGTACAGCAGCGGCAGGGAGAGCACTCCGGCCAGCGCGGCTACCGGTACGGCCAGCACCACGGCGGCGGTGCCGGCGCTGGCAGCCATGAGCAGCCGACGCCGGTCGACGACCCGGTCGACGACCACCCCGAGCAGCGGTGCGGCGAGCGCCTGGGCGCCGTACTCGAGGGCGAACAGGGTGGCCGCCGCCACCGGCGAGGCGTGCAGCGCCACCACCGCGACGGTCGGCAGGGCCAGCGCGGCGACGTGGGTGCCGACGACGCTGGCGGCCTGGGCGGCGACGGCCGGGCGCAGCGGTCGGTCCACCGCGATCGACGTGGCGAGACGGCCGGGCATGGGCACCACTCCTCGGCTCGGTCGGTCGAGTCACCTTCCCACAGCTGCGGTCACCATCGAAAGCTACGGTGACCAAGGTAAATACCGTTTGCCCGTTCCACCGGTCGCGAACCGACCACCACCCCGGACGATAATGCTTGCCGTACCGACGCGAGGTCATTTATGCTCATCACATCGTGCACCACCGCCGGCGCACATCCTCACCGACGCAATCAATCGACTGACACGGATCGACTGAACCAAATCAGTGAACCGAGAATCTCCCGCTTGCCGGAATCCCGTGGCCGACGCTGGGCGGCAAGCCTGTTGGGGAGTTGCCAGTGGCACTCATCGATGCCAATGATCTTGATCGCAACGAGTTGGCGTACCGTGTCTTCGGCGTGACCCGCGACAAGACGCCGTGGCGCGCCGCGGACATCATCGCTGACGGGCCGGCGGACCCCAGCTGGGAGCGGGCCGAGCTGGCCTGGCGGATGTCCTCCCGCGGCTACTACGCCGAGCAGGCCGGGCTGGTCGCCGCCGCGACGCTGGCCGCGCAGACCGAGGACGCGCCGCTGCGGTTCAGTCTCGCCCTGGCCACCGCCGACGAGGCCCGGCACGCGGACGCGTTCTACCAGTACGCGAGCCTGGTCGGCGGCGGTGAGCCGGAGCCGGAGTCGCCCGAGCTGATGCAACCGCTGGACACGGCGCTGACCCAGCTGCCGTACATGGGCCGGGCGCTGGTGCACACCATGTTGGAGGGCTTCGCCGCCGACGAGTTCATCCTACTTCGCGAGGTGTTCGCCGGCGACCCGCTCGGCCAGCTCTACCACCACGTACGCCGCGACGAGATCCAGCACGTCGCGATCGGGCTGAACTACCTGGCCCGCGAGTCCGCCACGGACGAGGGGCGCGAGCTGTGGCGCGAGTACGGGCCGCAGTGGCATGAGATCGGCATGCGACTGACCTACCTAGACAAGATTTCGGTGTCCCTCGCCGAACTGACCGGCCGTGAGCCCGACCGGCTGCGGCACTGGTTTCTCCGCCGGCACCGGGCCCGCCTGAGTGCCGGTGGAGTCGACATGGACGGAGGGAGGTGAACATCTTGACCATCAAGAAGGTCACCATCAAGACGCCGGCCCACGGCACCTGCAAGTACCTGGTCCCGACTCGGAAGGCCGAGAAGTGATCGCGGCCGGCGAGGCGCGGGTAAGTCCGCGTGGAGGGCCGAAGACGTGATCGGCCGGATGGGGCGGTCCCGCCCCATCCGGCGCACCTCGGTATGACGCGCTCACCAGCTGAAAGGCCCGGCCGATGTCCGTATGTCTGGTCGCCATGCCCTGGCAGGCCATCGAATCACCATCACTGCCGATCGGGTTGCTCAAGGCGGTGACCGTCGCCACCGGGCGGCCCGCCCCGACCGCCTACCACGGCAGCCTGCGCTGGGCCGAGTTCCTGATGGAACGCAGCGATGGCGAGCTGAGCCCAGCTGACTACACCGAGGTCGCCGAGGTGGGCCTCTTCGACGGCCTCGGCGACTGGGTCTTCGCCGGGGTGCTGCACGACGACCCCGAGTTCGGCGTGGAGACGCTGCGCCGCTACGCGGCCGAGTACGGCACCGGCATCGCCGGCCCGACCGCGATGCGCCAGTACGCCGCCGACTTCGTCGAGCTGGCCGCCGCCGAGATCCTCGCCACCCGTCCGTCGCTGGTCGGCTTCACCACCACGTTCATGCAGAACGTGCCGAGCCTCGCGGTCGCCCGACGGATCCGCCAGCTCGACCCGGGCGTACGGATCGCGTTCGGGGGCGGCAACTGCGACGGCGCGATGGGGATCGCCCTGCACCGCAACTTCCCGTTCGTCGACTTCGTGGTACGCGGCGAGGGCGAGGTCGCGTTCCCGATGCTGCTGGACGCCCTCGACGCTCGCGACCTCGACGCTGGCGGCAACCTCGGCGCTGGCGACGAGCGTGACGCCCGGCTCGCGCGGATACCCGGGCTGTCCTGGCGCCGGGCCGACGGCACCGCGCGGCACAACCCGCAGGGCGCGCTGCTGCCGCCGGCACGCATCCCCACCCCGGACTTCGACGACTGGTTCGGCCAACTCGCCGCCTCGCCGGTCGGCGAGTACATCGAACCCAAGCTGGTCCTGGAGGGCGCCCGGGGCTGCTGGTGGGGCGAGAAGCACCACTGCACCTTCTGCGGGCTCAACGGCACCGCGATGACGTTCCGGGCCAAGCCCGCCGAACGCATGATCGCCGAGATGACCGAGCTGGTCGGCCGGCACCAGACCCTCGACGTGATCATGGTCGACAACATCATCGACAACCACTACTACGCAGACTTCCTGCCCCGCGTCACCGCGCTCGGCTGGGACCTGCGGCTGCACTACGAGGTCAAGTCCAACCTGCGGCCGACCGAGATCGACGCGCTGCGCGCCGCCGGCGTGGCCCACGTACAGCCCGGCATCGAATCGCTGGTCAGCCCAGTGCTCAAGCTGATGGACAAGGGCGTCTCCGGCGTCCACAACGTACGGACGCTGCGTGACTGCGAGTCCGCCGGGCTCACCGTGTCGTGGAACTGGCTGTACGGGTTCCCCGGCGAACGCCGGGTCGACTACGACCCGGTGCTGCGTCAGCTTCCCCGGCTGGTGCACCTGCAGCCACCGGCCGGCTCGTCGCGGATCCTGCTCGAACGGTTCAGCCCGTACTTCGAGAACCCGGTGCTCGGCTTCCCGACCCGCCGGGCCGCCCGGCTCTATCAGCATGTCTACGACCTGCCCGAGAACGAGCTGGCCGACCTGGTCTACCTGTTCGACACCGAGCCGGCCGGCCTGTCCGAGCAGGACGCCGAGCCGCTGAACGAGCTGCTCAAACGCTGGACCGACGGCTATCCGGCCAGCGCGCTGCAGCTGCTCACCGGCCTGGACGCGGACGAGACAGTGATCGCCGACCGGCGGGTCGGCTGGCCGGAGTGTGAACACCGTATCGCCGATCCCCGGCTGCGCCGTGCGTACGCCGAGCTGGAGCACGGCCGTACCGTCACGGCCCTGGCCGCACGGCTCGCCGCCGCCGGACTGCCGGTGGAGACCGACCGGCTGGCGCGGTGGCTGGCCGAACTCGACGACGCCGGGTTGGTCTTCGAGGAGAACGGCCGCTGGATCAGCCTGGCGACCACCGTCGAACCGGTCAAGGTGGCTTGAGATGGGTACGGCGATGCTGCTCACCGACCGTACCGGTCTGGCCGCCTGGTCGCTGCGGACGGTGACTCTGCCGGAGCCGCTGGACTTCGGCGACTCCCCCGAGCAGGACCTGGCCCAGTTGCGGTTCCTGCGCGCGGTGACCAGCCACGCGGTACGGCTGCGCTGGACCTTACGCGGGCGGCCGTCGTTCCCGCTGGACACCCACGTGCACCTGGTCGCGCCGTCGGCCGGCACCGACCGGGCCAGCCGGGCCTATGCCGGCGAATGGGGCCTGGCCTACCGGTACGGCAGCTGCTACTACCGTCGCGGGCCGGGAATGGTGACGGTCAAGGACGTCCGACCCGGGGTCGAGGCCAGCCGGATGGTGATCACCGACGGTGCCGACGCGTTTCTGCGGCTGGCCGAAGACCCGTCCGGCGTGCCGGCGCCGGGCGACGTCGACGCGGCCGCCGCCGCCGTCGAAGCCGGGCTGGCCTGCGCGGCCGGCGACGCGATACTGATCCTGCCCTACCGGATGCGGCACTGGCCGGTGCCGCATGTGGCGGTCTGAGGCAGCCCCGGCCATGACCGCGTCCGCGCCGCACGAGCCGCAGCCGCACGAGCCGCAGCCGCACGAGCCGCCGCTGTACCCGTTCCGTGACTACGACGAGCTGGGGCTGGACCCGAGGTTGGCCCGGCTGCGCGCCGAGTGCCCGGTGTCCCGGATCCGGCTGCCGTACGGTGGTGACGCCTGGCTCGCCACCCGCTACGCCGACGTGACGACGGTGCTCGCCGACCCCAGGTTCAGCCGGGCCGCCGCCTGCACTCCGGACGTGCCCCGGCAGACCGAGTCGCCGCCGGTGGCCACCACCATCCTCGACCTGGACCGGCCGGAGCACGGCCGACTCAGACGCATCGCCGCCAGCGCGTTCGCCCAGTGGCGCATCGAGCGACTGCGCCCGTACGTCCGGCAGGTCGCCGACGAACGGATCGACGCGTTGCTGGCCGGCCCGGTGCCGGGCGACTTGTACGCGACGGTCGCCCTGCCGGTGCCGCTGACCGTGCTGTGCCACGTCCTCGGTGTACCGCTGGCCGACCGTGATCGGTTCCGCGCCTGGACGCACGCGCTGTTGATGCCCGGGCCGATGCCGGCCGACGAGTTCCGGTCGGTCGCCGCCGCGCTGGAGGACTACCTGCGGGAGCTGATCGCGCACCGCCGCGAGTCCGCCACCGACGACCTGCTGAGCATGCTGGTCCGGGCCACCGACGACGGCGACCGGATGACCGAGCAGGAGCTGGTGTCGTTCGGCGTGACCCTGCTCGCCGCCGGGTTCGAGACCACGGCCAGCCAGCTGGCCAGTTCGGCGTACCTGCTGCTGCGCCACCGGCACCTCTGGGAGTTTCTGGGCCGGGAGCCGGACCGGGTGCCGGCGGTGGTCGACGAGCTGCTCCGGTTCGTGCCGCTCAACGGCGGCAGCGGGCTGCCCCGGGTGGCGACCGAGGACGTCGAGCTGGGTGGGGTGACGGTCCGGGCCGGGGAGGCGGTGTTCGCCTCGACCATCTCCGCCAACCGTGACGACGAGGTGTTCCCGGACGCGGACACCTTCGACCCGGACCGGCGCCCGACGGCCCGGCATGTCACCTTCGGCTACGGTCCGCACCGCTGCCTCGGGGCCTGGCTGGCGACGATGGAGATCCAGGAGGTGGTCGGCGCGCTGGTCGCGGCGGCGCCGGGTCTGCGGCTGGCCGACCCGGACGGGGTACGGTGGCGCGCCGGGACCATCGTGCGCGGCCCGCTCGCGCTGCCGGTCAGCTGGCCGACTCAGGCCGGGCAGTTCCGGTCAGGTCAGTCGGAGTGACCGCTCCCAGTCCACCGCCACCCGGTCAGGGTCGACGTCCCGGTCGTGGTGACCGCCACACGGACAGACCCACGACCGGACGTTCAACGCCAACTGCTCGCAGGCGGTGACGGCATCAGATCCGACGACACCGATCCGGGCCGGGGCCGGCTCACCGTCACCAACGGCACCGTGCGGGTGAATGCCGGCGACGACGCTGTCAAGGGCGAGAACACTGTCGACATCTCCGGTGGCACGGTCACCGTCACCAGCTCCTACGAGGCGATCGAGAGCCGGCAGGTGACCATCTCCGGCGGCACCGTCGACGTCACCGCCCGCGACGACGCGATCAACGGCGCGGTCCACTTCACCGGCGGCACGATACCGCGCCAGGTTCCGGGCCCCAACACCCCGACAAGCGGATTGATTCTCCTGTGGAGGTAGGCCAGTATCGATCAATGGACCAGACTCGTGAAGACGACGTGGCGGTACGGCAGTTCTACGAGACCTACGGCTGGCAGCGCGGATCATCCGGGAAGTACCGGGACGCGGAAGCATTTCGTCGACCTGCGACCGGTGATGGACGGCTACCATCGGCGCCGTGACCAGCGGGTCGCCCGACTGCTGGCGGGCGACGGACCACTGTTGGACCTGGGTGCGGTGGAGCGCCGGTGCCGGTTGCGTCCGACGGCGGCCTACGGGTCAATCTCGATTTCGCGGCAGCGGCGTTACACGGCGCACGGCAGACCCTCGGCGACACCGCCAGCTACCTGCAGGCCGACATCTGCCAGCTGCCCTTTCCGGCGGACACCTTCAGCCGGGTGCTGTGCGCCCACGTGCTCTACCACCTCACTCCGGAGCGACAGACGCTGGCACTCACGGAGATCTGCCGGGTCCTGCGGCCGGGCGTCGTCGCCGTGCTCGTGTACATCCAGGCGTTCGCCCGCCTCCAGAACCTGGCCCGCCGGCTACGGCTGGACTCCCGGCCGGTGGCGGACCTCCCACCGTTGCCCAACCACCCGGTCGACCATCGCCTGCTGCAGGCCGGGCTGCGTGGTCGGGCGCGCATCGAGGTTCGGAGCTGGTCGGTTCTCGCGCCGGAGATCACCCGCACGGTGGTGCCCGGCGGGTGGGCGGGCCGAGCGATGGTGGCCGGAGTCGCGGCGGTCGAAGACCGGCTGCCCTGCTGGAGCGCACAACTCGCCCGCTACCTGATGTTGATCGTCCGCAAGGACCCGGAGCGGATAGGTCCGGCAGATCCTTGCTAGCCACCGGCGGCCCGCGATCGCGACGGTGGACTTGCCGCGGCGTCGGGGAGCGCCCGGGGGACGGTCAAGACCGCAGGTGCTTCCCGAGCGGAGTGGTGGGGGGGTGGTGGGTCGTCTGCGCGATCGGCCGACCGTCCTCAACCACAATGGAGTTCATCCCGGCTGGACTGCGAAAAGGCACTATAGTCGAGCCCAGTCGCTGGCATCACTCGTGGCAGCCCAAGGGAGATAGATCGATGACTGGCTCACGCATTCTCTCCGTTGGGCACTACCAGCCCAGCCGGATCCTCACCAACGCCGACCTGTCGAAGATGGTCGACACCAGCGACGAATGGATCCAGTCCCGGGTCGGGATCCAGACCCGGCACATCGCCGAGCCGGACGAGACCGTCGACGAGATGGCGGCGCACGCCGCCCGCAAGGCACTCGCCCAGAGCGGCCTGTCCCCCGCCGACATCGACTACGTCTCGGTCGCCACCTGCACCGCCATCGACCGGTCGCCGAACATGGCCGCCCGAATCGCCGCCCGCCTCGGGCTCAACCACCCGGCGGTCATCGACGTCAACGTCGCCTGCACCGGGTTCACCTACGCGCTGGCCGCGACCGACCACGCAGTACGCGCCGGCGCGGCGCGTAACGCCATCGTCGTCGGGGTGGAGAAGCTGTCCGACTTCGCCGACTGGACCGACCGTACGACGTGCGTGCTGGTCGGCGACGGCGCGGGAGCCGTGGTGCTGACTGGCGCCGACCAGCCCGGGATCGGTCCGGTCGTCTGGGGCTCGGTCCCCGACATGTCCGACGCGGTACGCATCGAGGGTCGTGCCGGCACGTTCCAGCAGGCCGGCCAGGCGGTTTACCGGTGGGCGACCACAGTGCTACCGACCATCGCCCGGCAGGTCTGCGAACGGGCCGGGGTGGCCCCGGCAGACCTCGCCGCGATCGTGCCGCACCAGGCGAACCTGCGCATCATCAGGTCGCTCGCCGAACGGATCGGTGCGCCGAACGCGATCGTGGCCGAGGACGTCATCGAGTCCGGCAACACCTCCGCCGGCAGCATCCCGATTGCCTTGTCGAAGCTGGTGATGCGCGGCGACATACCGTCCGGCGCACCGATCCTGCTGTTCGGCTTCGGCGGTGGCCTGTCCTACGGAGGCCAGGTCGTCCGCTGCCCGTGACGATCAACTGTCGTCGCCGGCACCGACCACGGTCGACCTGCTGTCGGTCGCGGTGCGTTCAGCGACCGGGCCAGCTGCCGGCCAACGCCCGGACCGTGGTGTTCTCTTACCTGCGGCCCCGATGACGGGACCGGGCCAGCCTGAGCAGGCCGGCACCGGCCAGTAGCACGACCAGGACCGTGGCCAGGACGGCCGCCCCGGCCTGGTCGAGCGTGGCGGCCAGCCACCGCTGGACCATGCCGGCGCCGTCGATCAGCGGGTCCCCGCCCGACCCGCCGCGCAGCAGCCGGATCTCGTACCAGCCGTACCAGGCGACGTAGCCGCCGGCAGCCACCAGCAACGCGCCGCCGACGCGGGACAGCAGCGGGGCCGCGCGGCGGACCCGGCGCAGCAGCCCGTCGCGGGCCAGCGCGACGGTGACGGCTGCGACCGCGACGGTCAGCCCCATCCCGGCGGCGTACGCCACGAACAGGGCCACCCCGGACGCGACCGAGCCGGCGCGGAAGCTGGCCGCCACGATCGCCAGGAACGGAGCGATCGTGCAGGACAGCGACGCGGCGGCGTAGGCCATCCCGAAAACCACCATGGACAGTACGGACCGACTGGTGGCCGGGGCGCGGGACGGCACCATGCCGATGCCGGGCAGCTGCCGGCCGGCGAGCAGCACCCCGCCGAGCCCGATGAGCAGCAGCCCGATGCCGATGGTCAGCCACGGCAGGTGGCGCTGCACTGCCCCGGCTGCCGGGGCCACGACCAGGCCGAACACCCCGAAGACGACGACGAATCCGGCGGTCATCGCGGCCGTCGTGGTCAGTGCCCGACCGACGGCGGCACTCCGACCGGTGCCGGCCGCGGCGTCGCCACTCACCAGGAAGGACAGGTACGCGGGCAGCAGCGCGAACCCACACGGGTTGACGGCGGCGAGGGTGCCTGCCGCCAGGGCGAGCGCGAGCGGTGCGTCGGTCATCGGATCGGGTGGCGGAGGTCGGCTAGCCGGCGATCAGCCGGTCGAGCATGCCGGGCAGCGAGTCGACGTCGACATGTCCCTTGTCGACGACTTCGCCATCGACGTCGAGGACGACGAAGGTGCTCTGCGCGGTGATCTCGAAGTGCCGCCACACCGCGCCCTGCTCGTCGGCCAGTTGCGGAAAGCCGGACAGCTCGGCCAGCTCGACGAACTCGTGCATGGCCGGCACCCCGTCGAGCCCGGCCACGCCGACCACACCGGCGGTGTCGGCGTAGTCGGCGGCCAGTGAGTTGACCCGGGCGGCCTGGCCGAGGCAGGTGGGACACCACGGTGCCCAGAACCACAGCACCGCCGGTTTGCCGGCCAGGCTGCGCCCGTCGAAAGTGTCGCCGGCCAGGGTGTCTGCGGTGAAGGCATAGCTGGCGCTGACACCGCCACCGTCGGTGCCGGCACCATTGTCGGTGTCTGCACCGGTTTCGGGGTCGGTGTCCCCGGCTGGCGTGCCGGCACCGGTTGTGTCCCCGCCGGACGGGGGTGGCGTGCCGTCACCGTCAGCCGAAGTGCCGCAGCCGGCCAACGCCACCGAGCCGGCGACGACAAGGCTGATGATCATCGACCGCACCCGCATGATGTCTGCTCCGTCCCGGTATCCGACGTCCGACGATGTCCGGCAACCGTACCTGCCCGACGGCGGTTTCCTCGCATATACCCCCTGGGGGTTGCTAGCCTACGAGGATGACCAGCCAGACCACCCGCGGCTACACCGCGTCCAAGGACCAGCTCCAGGCCCGGCTGCGCCGCATCGAGGGGCAGGTCCGCGGGATCGAGCGGATGGTCGACGACGACCGGTACTGCATCGACGTGCTGACCCAGATCTCCGCCATCCAGGCGGCTCTGGACAAGGTCGCTCTCGGCCTGTTGGACGGACACGCCCGGCACTGCATGCAGGAGGGTTCCGCCGAGGGCCGCGCGGACGAGATGGCCGCCGAGATGATGGCGGCGGTCGGTCGGCTGATGAAGCGCGGCTGACCTTGTCACACCCACTGCCCGACCCGTGACGATCTACCCCCTAGGGGTATGGTGGGTCCCGCCATCACCGCAGGCGAGGAGGACGGCATGAGCAGCACCGCACCGGGCCGGCCCAAGACGGCGACCCGGATCGAGTTGAGCATCGGTGGGATGACCTGCTCGTCCTGCGCGGCTCGGATCGAGAAGAAGCTCAACCGGATCGACGGGGTGACCGCGACGGTGAACTTCGCCACCGAGAAGGCCAGCGTCACCGTCGAGGATCCGGCCGTGACCGCCGACGAGCTGATCGACGTCGTACGCCGTACCGGCTACACCGCCCAGCTGCCCGCTCCGCCGCAGGATGCCCGCAGCGCAGCGCTTTCCGACGGTTCGGCGGGCGACGAGCGGCCGGCCGTCTCCGACGACCTCCGCTCGCTGCGTACCCGGCTCCGGGTCGCGCTGGTGCTCAGCGTGCCGGTGGTCGTCCTGGCGATGGTGCCCGCCTGGCAGTTCACCTACTGGCAGTGGGTCAGTCTGGTGCTGGCCGTCCCGGTGGTGCTCTACGGCGGCTTGCCGTTGCACCGCGCCGCGTGGACGAATCTGCGGCACGGCGCGGCGACCATGGACACCCTGGTCTCGATGGGGACCCTCGCCGCCCTCGGCTGGTCGCTGTGGGCGCTGTTCTTCGGCACCGCCGGCACCCCCGGCGTGACCCACCCGTTCAGCCTGTCCATCGGTCACGGCACAGCCGCCGCCAACATCTACCTGGAGGTCGCCGCCGGGGTGACCGTGTTCATCCTGCTCGGCCGATACTTCGAAAGCCGCGCCAAGCGCCGCGCCGGTGCGGCGCTGCGGGCCCTGCTCGAGCTGGGCGCGCGGGATGTCGCCGTGCTGCGCGACGGCGTGGAGACCCGGATTCCGGTCGATCAGCTCGCGGTGGGTGACCGGTTCGTCGTCCGGCCCGGCGAGAAGATCGCCACCGACGGCGTGGTGACCGAGGGGTCCTCGGCGGTCGACGCCAGCATGGTCACCGGTGAGTCCGTGCCGGTCGAGGTCGCTCCCGGCGACCCGGTGGTCGGCGCCACCGTCAATGCCGGTGGCCGGCTGATGGTGACGGCCACCCGGGTCGGTGCCGAAACTCAGCTCGCCCAGATGGTCCGGCTGGTGGAGCAGGCGCAGACCGGAAAGGCAGCGGCGCAGCGGCTGGCCGACCGGATCTCCGGTGTCTTCGTGCCGATCGTCATCGCGCTCGCCGTCGGCACCCTCGGCTACTGGCTCGCCACCGGGACGGGCGTCGCGGTGGCGTTCACCGCAGCGGTCGCCGTACTGATCATCGCCTGCCCGTGCGCGCTCGGCCTGGCCACCCCGACGGCGCTGCTGGTCGGCACCGGACGCGGCGCCCAGCTCGGCGTGCTGATCAGAGGCCCGGAGGTACTGGAGTCCACCCGTCGGGTGGACACCGTGCTACTGGACAAGACCGGCACGGTCACCACCGGCACCATGACGCTGGTCGACGTGCTGGTCGACGGCGCCGACCCGGATCCCGACGAACTGCTCCGGCTTGCCGGCGCGGTCGAGGCCGGGTCGGAGCACCCGATCGGCCGGGCGATCGCCGGGGCCGCCACCGAGCGGGTCGGGCCGCTGCCGGCGGTGACCGACTTCGCCGGCCGGCACGGACTGGGTGTACGCGGCACCGTCGGCGGGCGTACCGTGCTGGTCGGTCGGCCGGCGCTGCTGACTGACGAGGGCCTGACCGTGGACGCGGCGCTGGCCGGCAGATTGACCGCCGCCGAGGCCGCCGGCCGGACCGCGGTCATGGTCGGCTGGGACGGTCGGGCCCGGGGCGTGCTGGCCGTCGCTGACCGGGTCAAGCCGACCAGCCGGCCGGCGATCGACGCGCTGCGGCGGCTCGGTCTGACCCCGGTCCTGCTCACCGGGGACAACGCCACCGTCGCCCGGGCGGTCGCCGCCGAGGTCGGGGTCGACGAGGTGATCGCCGGGGTGTTGCCCGCCGACAAGGTGGACGCGGTCAAGCGGTTGCAGGCCGATGGTCGGGTGGTCGCGATGGTCGGTGACGGGGTGAACGACGCCGCCGCCCTGGCCCAGGCCGATCTCGGCCTGGCGATGGGGACCGGCACCGACGCCGCCATTGAGGCCGCCGATCTCACCCTGGTAAGGGGCGACCTGACCGCCGCCGTGGACGCCGTCCGGCTGTCCCGCCGCACCCTGCGGACGATCCAGGGCAACCTGTTCTGGGCGTTCGCCTACAACGTCGCGGCGCTGCCGTTGGCGGCGGCGGGCCTGCTCAACCCGATGATCGCGGGTGCGGCGATGGCGATGTCGTCGGCGTTCGTGGTGGCCAACAGTCTGCGGCTGCGCCGGTTCCGGCCGGTGGTGCTCAGCCGGTGACCAGCTCGTAGCCGGCCTCCTCGACGGCGGCGGCCACCGCCTGGTCGCTGACCGGCTGTTCGCTGGTGACGGTGACCCTGCCGGTGGCCAGGTCGACGTCCACCTCGGTGACCCCGGCGATCCCGCCGATCTCGGTGGACACCGAACCGACGCAGTGGCTGCAGGTCATCCCCTGCACGGTGTAGGTGCTGACCGCCATCTGTCTCTCCCTCGCGACTCGTTGCGATCCGACTCGACCGCTGAGCCTACCCCTACCGGGAATGCGTATTTCGCCGGATCCGGCACCGTCGTCGGCCGGCGACCGGCCAGCACCCCATAGCCAAAGACCGATCCAGCGGGTAGAAACAGATGATTCCCCGACGGCACCGGTGGGTGCCGGCGGGCGACACCGAGAGAGCGCTCTCACGCTCGGCGGCCCGCACATCGGCCGGACCGGCACCGCGCTGCAGATCAACAGCGACCACGTGCTGATCGACCACACCTGGGTGTGGCGGGCCGATCACGGAGTCGAAGGGTTCACCGAGGGCGTCAACGGCGACACCGACCGCTGGCACACCAACACCGGACGGTACGGCGTCGTGGTCAACGGCGACCACGTGACCGCGACCGGACTGTTCGTCGAGCACTTCCAGCGGTACAACACGGTCTGGAACGGCGACCACGGCACCACGGTCCTGTACCAGAACGAGCTGCCGTACGACCCGCCCACCCAGGCCGACTGGATGAACGGCGACACCCCCGGCTGGGCCGGCTACAAGGTCGCCGACCACGTGCGGCACCACCAGCTGTACGGCGGCGGGGTGTACGTGTTCAACCAGAACGACCCGTCGATCCGCACCCGCAACGGCTTCGAGGTGCCGCACCGTCCCGGCGTACGACTGCGGAACATCATGACCGTCAATTTGAGCGCGGGCGCCATCGACCACGTGGTCAACGGGATCGGTGAGGCGGCCGACACGACCCGGGTCGGCGCGCCGGTCTACCTGGTCGAGTTCCCGGAGCCGTGACGGGTCGGGTACCCGGGGCCGGCCGACGGATAGCCGTGGCGATCCCGGGTACCCGCCCGGTCGGACCGTCACACGAGTCGACCGGTCACACGAATCGGACAGGTCACCACGAGGAGGCACGATGTCCGGGAAACGACCAGGCAGCAAGGGCTACGACAACCAGCGCGCCCGGCTGCGCAAGGATCTCGAGAACTCGGGTACGGCCAACGACGCGGGTGCCGACGAGCTCGCCAACGAGATCCTGCAGGAGCAGGCCGACCGCCAGGGCGTGCTGCGCACCGAACGGGGGTCTCGGCCCGAAAGGTGAACGATGATCGTCATGAAATAGGTCGAAAAATGCCATGAAATTCGGTCAGCTCCGCATCATGGTGGGGTGAGTGACGCAGGGCGGTCCCGGGTCCAGCCGGCGGCGCCCGGTGCCAAGGTGACCCGGTTGGAGCTCTTCTTCGACCTGGTCTTCGTCTTCGCCTTCATCCACCTGAACACGCTGGCCGTCGAGGACCTCGACGCCCTGATCCTGTTGGGCGTCATCCTGCTGCTCGCCGCGCTCTGGCTGGCCTGGTCGCGGTTCGCCGTACTCGGCAACAACCTGCGGGCCGACCAGGGCATCATGCCGATCATCGGTTTCGCGATCATGGCGGCGGTCTTCGTCTCCGTCGCGACCTTGCCCGGCACCGAAGACGACGTCGCGGTGCCGTCGTCGTCCGCGCCGCTCTCGATCCCCGGGCAACTCGTGTTTCCGGCCTGCTATTTCATCATCTGGGCGTTGGAGATGGTGGCGCTGCGGCATGCCGCGCGAAACCACCCTTCGTTGCGTGAGATGTGGTGGCGAAGCGCACCGGCGCTGCTCCTCAGTTGCGGGTTGCTGGTGGTGGCCGCGCTCCTGCCGCGACAGTTCACCGGCAATGCCCGGATAGCTGCCTTTGTCACGTTGTGGGGACTTGCCGTCGCCATCGCCTACGCGGTGGTGATCCGGACCAAGGCCCTCGCCGTCGTCTCGGCCGGGCATTGGGCGGAACGACACGCCCAAATCGTGCTGATCGCTCTCGGCGAGTCGGTCATCTCGATCGGCATCGGCGCCGAACTTCTGGCAGGAACACCGTTGACGTTGCCCCTGGTCGCAGGCGTGGTGCTCGGCATCGCGCTGATCTGCGCCCTCTGGTGGTGGTACTTCGACTCCCGCTCGATCGCGGCCGAACATGTGCTGCACCGCACCCAGGGCACCGCCCGGCTCCGACTGGCCCGCGACGCGTACACCCTGCTGCACTTCCCGATGGTCCTCGGGATCATTCTGCTGTCCCTGGGCGCCAAACAGGTCCTCGCCTACCTGGCCAGTGACACCGGCGACCAGGAAAGGGCGGTGCTCGATCCGGTCCACCTGTGGGTGCTGTACGGCGGCGTCGTGCTCTACCTGCTGGCCCTGCTCGCATTCCAGGCGCGGACGGTCCGATCCGTGGATCCGCTCGGCGCGTTGCCCGTCCTGGTCATCACCGCGCTGCTGCCGATGGCCCCGTTCATGCCGCCGCTCGCCGCGCTCGCCCTGCTCAGCCTGATCGCCGTCGCCGCGGCCGCGGTGGACAACCTACGCGGCGGCAGCCATCGCCGGTCGCTACGCGGCAGCCAGCTCGCTCAACAGCAGGCGTTGGAGAGCGAGGAGACCAACTGGCGCCGACGGCACCTGTGAGCCGTACGGCACCCGACGCTGTCATTATCGTCTGATGCGCAACCAGGTAGTCCTCCTGGTGCGTGGCCGGGGAGGATGACAGCTTTGACACAGGTCGCCGGCGAGCCGGCACGCTGGCGACACCGGACCGGGCGGCTGGGCCGGTCGGCGCTGATCGCGCTCTGCGTCGCTGCCGCATACGCGCTCGGCTCCGGCTGCGCCTGGTTGCTGTTCCACGCCTCGGCCGTCGGCGCGGTGTTCTTTCCGCCGGCCGGGGTGACCCTCGGCGCGCTGGTGCTGGCCCGCCGCCGACACTGGCCGTGGATCCTCGGTGCCGTCGGTCTCACCGAGTTCGGCATCGACCTGTGGCAGGGGATCGGACCGCCGGTCGCACTCGGCTTCGCGCTCACCAACGTCGCCGAACCGCTGGTCGGTGCCGCCGGGCTGCGATGGCTGCGGCCGGGCCGGATCGACCTGACCCGGTACCGCGACGCGGCGGCGTTCCTGCTCTACCCGGTGGGCATCGGCCCGTTGGTCGGCGCGGTGATCGGGGCCACGACCAGCGCGGTCGGCACCGGTGGCGCCTGGTGGCCGGCGTTGGGCCGGTTCTGGGCCGGCGACGGGCTCGCGGTGCTCACCCTCGGTGCCGCCCTGGTCGGCCTCGACGCGATCCGCGGCCGGGTCCGACCCTGGCAGCTGGTCCGGGGCGGTACGGCGTTGGCCGGCACCGGGGCGTTGACCGTCATCGGTTTCTGGCCCCGGGAGGTGCCGCTGTCCTACCTGCCGGTGCCGGTGCTGCTCGCGGTCGGCTTCCTGGGCCGGGTGGCGACCGTCGGGGCCGCCGGATTCGTGATGGCGTTCGCCGCGAATCTGCTCAGCGCCGCCGGGCACGGGCCGTGGTCGGTGCTGGCCGGGCAGCCCTGGCTGGAGGCGGCGTCGCTGCAGATCTACCTGGCGGTGGTGGTGCTCGGGGCCTGGGCGCTGGCGATCGCGGTGGCGCAACGGGACCGGGCGCAGGCCGAGTCGCGTCGTGAGGTGGCCGCCCGCCGTCGGTTGCAGGCGCTGCAGGACGTCACCGCCGGGCTGGCCACCTCCGCGACGTCCGACCAGGTGATCCGGGTGCTGGTCGACCGGGGCGTCGGCCTGGTCGCCGACCACGGCGCGGTCGCGCTCACCGATCTGGCCGGCGGCTCGGTCCGAAGCTGGCCGACGGCGGCCCTCGCGGACCAGGTCGCCGGAGGCTTCGCCACGTTCCCGCTCGACGGGTCGGACCGGTTGCCGGTCGTCGACGTGGTCCGGACCGGCCGGCCGGTCCAACTGCCGACCCGGGCGGCGCTGGACGCTCGTTACCCCGCGCTCGCCGACGCCCACGCTCGCACCGGCACCCGCAGTCTGCTGGCGGTGCCGGTCAAGGTCGGCGACCGGTGCCTCGGTGCGCTGGCGTTCGCGTTTCGTCGGGACGACGCGATCACCCCGGAGGTGGTTTCGATCGCCCGTACCCTCGCCGAACTCGCTGGTCAGGCCGTCGACCGGGCAGCGATGTACGAGTCCGAGCACGCCGCCGCGCACCAGTTGCAACGGGCGTTGCTGCCGCAGATCTCGCCGGACCTGCCGGGCGTCACGGCCGCCGTGTGCTACCGGCCGGCGGAGCACGGCCGCGACGTGGGCGGCGACTGGTACGACGTGTTCGAGCTGCCCGGCAACCGGGTGGGTATCGCGGTCGGAGACGTCGTCGGCCACGGGTTGTCGTCGGCGATCACGATGGGCCGGCTGCAGCAGTCGCTGCGCTCGGTGGCGCAGACCGGTGCGTCGCCGGTCGAGGTGCTGGAGGCGCTGGACACCGCCTGCCAGACGATCGACGGGGCCGACTTCGCCACCGTCGGGTACGCCGAGTACAGCCCCACCGACCGGCTGCTCACCTACGCCTGCGCCGGTCATCTGCCGCCGCTGCTGGTGGCCGGCGGGGACAGCCGCTACCTGACCGACGCCCGGTCGCTGCCGCTGCGGCTGACCGCGCAGCCCCGGACCCAGGCCCAGATCGCGGTGCCCGACTCGGCGATGCTGGTCTGGTACTCCGACGGGCTGGTCGAGCGGCGTGGTCAGGTGATCGACGCCGGGTTGGACCGACTCGGCCGGGCCGCCGCCGGGTTGTCCGGCACCGAGCCACAGGTCTGGTGCGACCGGCTGTTGGACGCGATGACCGACGGCCAGGTGATCACCGACGACACGGTGGTGGCCTGCGTACATCTGGACGGGCTGCCCACCGGCACGGACGGCTCCCCGGTGCTGCGGCTGACCCTGACCTCCCCCGCCGACCTGTCCGCCGCGCGCCGGGCACTGCGGGACTGGTCCGCGGGCAACGACCTCACTCCGGATCAGGCCGACGCACTGCTGGCCACCTGCAACGAAGCCTTGATCAACTCGTTGGAGCACGCCTACCACGGGCGTCCGGGCGGCCCGGTCGCACTGCAGGTGATGCTGCTCGACCGGCAGCAGGTCCGGATCGAGGTCACCGACCGGGGACATTGGCGGGGTCACTCGCACGACGGGTCCGACCGGGGACGCGGGCTCGATCTGATCAACAGGATGGCCCGCCGGCTGGTGCTCGACCTCTCCGGTGCCGGCACCCGGGTGACCATCACCCTGCCCGGCCGGTAGCCGGTGCCGTCCCGGTGGTCTACCACCGGGGCGGGTGGTCGACCACCGGGACGGGGATCAGCCCCGGATCGCCTGGCGGATCCAGTCGGTGATGTTGTCGACCCGCGACGTCGTCTCGACGTCGGAGTGCGGGCAGTCCGGGCCGAAGCTCTCCACCGACACCAGCGCCGGACCGCGGCGACCCCGCTCGACGAAGTACGGGGCACCGGAGTCGTACGCGCAGGCGCTGGTGTCCGGGTGCGGGTACCGACCGGTCACGCCGATGGTCGAGTCGGCGACCTCGGTGACGGCGAACAGCCCGGTTCGCAGCACGGTCGACGGCACCGGGTCGACCGACGTGTCGGCGCCGTATCCGGTTAGCCGGACGAGAGCACCGACCCGCGGCGGCCGGTGGGCCAGGGCGATCGGCTTTATGCCGCGTACCGGCTGGTCCAGCTTTGCCAGCGCCAGGTCGTTGGTGGGCGACTGGCGTACCGCGATCACGGTGGCGACCTGGCCGCCGTCGCCGGTGAGGTCCGCCCGGCCGACCGTCGCGGTGGTCAGGTCGGCGACCGGGCGGTCGACCCGTACGCCGTCGAAGGTCCGGAAGCAGTGCCCGGCGGTGACCACCCACTGCGGATCGATGAGGGCTCCGGAGCAGGCGCTGTTGCGGCGGCCGCCGTCGGCCGTCGGGATCCCGGTCATCGTCAACTTCACCGAGAACTGGTACCTGCCGTCGGGGACGACCTTGCCGTTGGCGACGGCGCTGGCCGGCCCGGCGGCGGCCAGGCCGAGGCCGGCCGTCACGGCCAGCGTGAGCGCCGCCGTGGCCAGGCGGGAGGCGAGGGTACGGGACACAGCGGTTCCTTGTCGGATGGCCGCACCGGACGACCGGGTCGAAGGCTGGGCGGTACCGGTGCCGGCGGGCAGCGGACGTTGGACGTCTCGACGCTAGGTCGGCCCGCTGGCCATCGGACATGGACATTTCCCTACATCTACCCGCCCGGCCCGGGTGGCGGTACCGGCTCACCGGCAGCCCGTCACCGCACGGAACATCAGCTGCACGCGCGGTAGACGTAGTCGGCCCGGTTGCGGTGCGGTGAGACGTCGGGCATGGTCCGGCGGGCCGTGTCGACCACGAAGAGTTTGGTGTCGGTCGGGCCGGTCTCGTCGAGGAACGTGGTGCTGCCGTAGTTGAGGTTGTAGTGCACGGACTCGGTCCGGTTGCGCCACCCCCAGTGGCCGAGGTCCTGCCATCCGCAGTCGCTGAGCCGGCCCCGTGGATAGGTGTAGTTGGTGCCGTCGTAGAAGCAGAACCAGCCACCCGGGCAGTCCGGCCCGGCGAGCGGCGCGATTCCGGCGGGGCGGGCAACGCTGACGATGAACACCCCGCCGGAGTAGGCGATGTCGGTCTGGCTGATCTGGCTGCCGCCGGGGTGGGTAGCAAGATAGGCGTCCACCCGGGACTGGACGGCGGTGGGGCCGGCCGCGGCGACGCCGGGCTGCAGGCCGGTGGCCAGTACGGCGACGGCCAGTACGGCGGGCGCCAACCGCCGACTCAGGTGCGGGGTCCGGCGACGGATCCGGGTGGGTGGCGTCATGGCGGGCTCCAGTTGCTCCAGGTGGCGTCCAGTAGTGGGTTGGGTGTACCGGCAGTGCCGGTGTCACCCTCAGTACTCAGTCAGAAACTTTGCGACACGACACCGCCGACGATAGCCAATCAACCAACGAGATCGCCATATCCGCGTCAGTGAATAAACGAACAGCAATCACATTTTTGGGCCCAGAGTGAGCTGCAACTTTCGGCCAGCAACCACCACCACGCAAAGCGCGGCTTTCTCATGTTCCACATCCTGGAATAATCGACCATGATCGACAAAAATCTTCGGGCACGATCTGGCACGCTGACGCCTCTTACAGGGCGGATGCCGGCACCGGCACCCCCTATTGCCACGGCGCCACCGGAACGAGCACCGAGGAGCATTGTGGATGCAGAGGATGCGGCAGAACTCGATGCATGGCTCGGGGAACAGGTGAGTCAGCATCATGCGCTGCTGTGGACGGTACTGTTTCAGCGCCTCGATGACACCAGAGTCGCCGAAGCACTTCTGCAGGAGACATTCGTCCGGGCCTGGCTGCACCGTCGGGACGGTCACCGGATCCGGCATCCGCGGGCGTGGCTCTACCGGCTGGCCCGACGACTGGCCGAGGAACGTCTCGACAAGGACCCTCGCAGCCAGCAGGCCCGGCGTACCACCGCACTGACCCTGGTGGTCAGCAACGACGGCGAACCCGGCGCCAGCGTCCTGCGTCAGGACGTGGCCCGGTTCGGCCGACGGCTCAGCGTCAAGGACCGGGAGTGCCTGCTGCTGACCAGCTACGGCGTCAGCACGGCCGACATCGCCGCCATGTTGCGGATGACCCCGGCAGCGGTACGGCGGTCGCTACACCGGACCCGCCGCGCGTTGCACAAGCTACGGGACAAGGTGCAGGGCCGGCGTACCCGGCGCATCCCGGCCAGACATGGGAAGGACTGACCATGGATCAGGAGCCGGTCGAGGACGAGTTCCGCCGCGACGAGCTGGTGCAGCTGGCTGTCCGGGCCCTGCTGCCCAGGCAGGGACGGATTCCGCCGCCACCCGAGATCGACGTCACGGACCTGATAGCCGTTGCGCACCAGCGCCAGTCGTCGCAGGAATCGACCCGCTGGCGGTGGCGGTCCAGGCGGTGGTGGCCGCAGCTGTGGCGGTCCAGGCGGTGGCGGCCCAGGCTGTGGCGGGTCGCGGTCCCTGCGGTCGTTCTGGTCGTGCTGCCAATCGTCGGGGTCGAAGTGGTCCGCTCGTACAGCGAGCCCGGGCCGGCCGGACCGGACGCCACCGACCCGGTCCTCGCCGACCCGCAACAGCCCCTGCCGCTGACCGCAGGCGCGGGCACCGCCCCGGCCCGCCACCAGTTGGCGGCGATCGCCCGGCACGTCCACTCACTCGACCAACCAGCAGTCGACCAACCAGCACTGGATCAACCGGTGCCGGACCAGCCGGCCACCGCCGACCGCTACACCTACGTCCACCTGCGGGCCTGGTGGCGCGACGATCCCGCCACCGGGCAGGACGGCGGAGCGTACGACCGGCGACTGTGGTGGGCCGCCGACCGGTCCGGGCAGGAGACCCGGATCGACCCGGCGAACCCGGACCGGCCCGCCGAAGTGGTCGAGTACCCGCCCGGCGCGCTCGGTGTCGCCGTACCCGATCCCGCCGCCGACCGGACGGTGCTGGCCGGCCAGCTCGCCGAGGAACAGCCGATGCACGAAGGCCCGCAGGCCGCGCTGCGGGCAGTCGTCGGCCTCTACCGGTTTCACGACCTGTCCCCGGACCAGCGGGCCGCCGCCCTGGCCGTCCTCGCCGACGCGGAGCTGGTCACCCACGGTCCGGTGCTGGACCGGGCCGGCCGGTCCGGCGTCGCGGTCAGCGCGACCGGTGACATGGACGGCCGCCCGGTGCGGGACACCGCCGTGATCGACACCGCCACCGGCCGGCTACTCAGCTACGAGCGGGTGGCCCTACCCGCCGACGACCGCGCGGCGGCCGGCACCGTCACCTACTACCTGGTGTTCCTGCGCTCCGGCCGGGTCGGTCGACTCGGCGCCGAACCGACCGACTGACCCGTCACCGGATATCCGACCCGAACGGCCGGCATGAGCCTCCGGCGGGCGGGTACCCGGTGACGATGCCCGACATTGCCAGCTACGGGCTCCTGAGTGACTGCCAGGGAGCGGCGTTACTGTCCGCGGACGGCTCCGTCGACTGGTGGTGCCCGGCCCGGTTCGACGCGCCGAGCGTCTTCGCCCGGCTGCTCGACCCCGACGCCGGACACTGGTCCATCTCCCCGGTCGACGGGCACCGCACCGCCCGCCGCTACCTGGCGGACACCATGGTGCTGCAGACCGACTTCCGGACCGCCGACGGCGAGCTGCGGCTCACCGACGCGCTCGCGCTCGGCCCCGGCGAACGAGGCCACCGCATCGGCGACGCCTCGCCGCACGTACTGCTGCGCCGGGTCGAGGTCCTGACCGGCACCGTGCAGGTCGACGTCGACCTGGTGGTGCGGCCCGAGTACGGCCGGGTCGTTCCGGTGGTGACCGGCGACGACGGGCGGATCGAGCTGGTCGGCGGCAGTGACCGGCTGATCCTGACCGGCGACCCGCTGCCGGCCGAACTGTCCGTCGGGGTGGACCGGATCACCGGCCGGCTCACCCTCACCGCCGGACAGACCGTACGGTTCGCGCTGCGGCACCTGCGCGCCGGCGACACCGCGCCGCCGGCCGACGACCAGCGGTACACCGTGGACGACACCGTCGCCGGCTGGCGGTCCTGGGCCGACGAGCACCACAGCTACCAGGGGCTCTACCAGGAACAGGTACGGCGCAGCGCGCTGGTGCTACAGGCGCTGACCTACCAGCCGACCGGTGCGGTGGTGGCCGCGCCGACCAGCTCGCTGCCCGAGGAGGTCGGCGGCGGCGCGAACTGGGACTACCGGTACGCCTGGCTGCGCGACGGGGCGTTCACCATGCAGGCGCTGTGGGTGGCCGCCTGCCCCGACGAAGCGCACCGGTTCTTCGACTGGATCGCCGACTCGGTCGGTGAGCTGCCCACCGACCAGCCGGTGCCGATCATGTTCGGGGTCGGCGGCGAGCGGGATCTGACCGAGCACGATCTGGAGCACCTGCGCGGCTACCGGGGTTCGACGCCGGTACGGGTCGGCAACGACGCCTGGCGACAGCGGCAGCTCGACGTACTCGGCGAGGTGATGCACGGTGCCTGGATCCTGCGCGACCGGCTCGGCGACCTGGCGACGGGCACCGTACATCTGCTCCGGGGCCTTGCCGACCGGGCCTGCCGCACCTGGTCCCAGCCGGACTCCGGGATCTGGGAGGGTCGGGAGGGCGAACGCCACTACCTCACCTCGAAGCTGATGTGCTGGGTTGCGCTGGACCGGGCCATCGGGCTGGCACCGACGCTGCACGCCGAGCGCGACGTCGACCGTTGGCACCGGACCCGGGAACAGATCCGCACGGCGATCCTCGACGAAGGTTGGAGCGACCGGCGCCAGGCGTTCACCGGCGCGTTCGGCTCCGACCATCTCGACGCCGGGGTCCTGATCATGCCGATCATGGGGTTCCTGCCTGGCACCGACCACAGGGTGGTCGCCACGATCGACGCCATCGAGGCGGACCTGACCCACGACGGCCTGGTCCAGCGGTGGACCGGCGGAGAGGACGAAGGAGCCTTCCTGATCTGCTCCTACTGGCTGGCCGAGGCCCTCGCGTTGGCCGGCCGGCGCGACCGGGCCCGCCAGGTCTTCGACGCGGCCACCGGATGCGCGAACGATCTCGGTCTGCTCGCCGAGGAGGTGGACCGCCGCGACGGCACCCTGATCGGCAACTTTACGCAGGGGCTGTCACACATCGGCCTGATCAACGCGGCGTGGACGCTGTCCCGGACCGGGGAGGCGTCGCAACCCCCGGGCCCACCCGTCGGGTGACCGGGCGTCTGGCGTCCGTCGGTGCCAGTGCGGCCACCGCCGTCAGGTCCAGGCCGGCGAGGTTCGCCCGGTACCGTCGATCGTCGAGAATCCGCCACACCGCAGCGGCGATCCGGTCGGCGCAGCCGACATCCAACAACCGGTACGCGGCGTCCCGCCCGGTGCAGGCACCCGCGTCGAGGCTGATCCCGATGCCGAGCCGGGCCGCCTGCCGGGCGACCAGCGGCTGATCGCCGAAGAACGGCACGACGACCATCGGCACCCTGGTGAGGATCGCCTCGTGGAAGCTGTTGCTGCCCCCGTGGGTGACGAACACGTCGGCCCGGCTGAGCACCCGCTGCTGGTCGACGGCGTGCCGGATCACCCAGTTCGCCGGGTAGCGGTCCAGAATACGGCGGCCCCGGGTCGGGAACACCACCGTCACCTCCGGCGAGGACCAGTGCCGGGCCAGACCCGCGACGCACCGACGCAGCGCGCCGACCAGTTCCGGCTCGGCGTACCAGAGGTTGTCCAGCACCTCGGTGCCGAAGGACAGGTAGACGACCGACCGGGCCGGTCCGGTGCCCCGGCGCTGCCGGCCTGTGCCCCGGCCGTCCTGGCTGTCCGGCCGGTTCCGGGACGGCCAGCCGTCGGAGAGGTAGCCGGCGAAGCGGTAGCCGACCGCCGCGCGGTTGTCCCGGAAGTCGGGCGGCGTGACCGCACGGTACGACCAGAGGATGTTCTGCTCGGCCGGCAGATGCAGACAGTTCGAGACGAGTTCCACCGTGGCCGGGTCGAGCGTGACGCCGTACCGCCGGTCCAGAGCGTCCAGTGCCGCCGTGTTCGGCGGTGCCGTCAGACAGTGCCGGAGGTATCCGGCGTCCGTCATCGGCCCGACCAGTCCCGGCACCGAGCACCACGCCGGCACGCCCAGCCAACGGGCGACCAGTGCGCCCTCGATCGCGCAGAAGTCGTACAGCACCAGGTCGGGACGGTAGGCGCGGGCCACCGCCAGGCATTCGCCGAACAACCGGTACGCCCGGTCGAACACCCGGTCCGCCGGGGTGTTGCGGAACTCGCGGCAACCCGGCAAAGCGACGGTCGACCCGGCCAGGTCACCCAGCCGGGGCACGGTGGTCTGCCGGTCGACGAGCACCAGCCGGAAGCTGTCCTCGGCCCGGTGCCGGCGGATCAGCCGTTTGAGAATGTTGAGGTGTCCCTCGTTGGGGATGCTGAATACGAGCACCCGTCGTCGCGGCATCCCGCACCTTTCCCGCCGGCCGGCCCGATAAACCACCCCGGATACCGGGCCGAACCGCCTACCAGACGGCGCGCACCCCGTTACCGTCGGCCGGTGACCACCCAGCAGCCGACCGTCACCCGATCACGGCCATCGCAGCAGCAGGCGGACGACCTGTTGGGCCGGATGACCCTGGCGGAAAAAGCCGGCCTGCTGTTCCACCCGATGATCGGCATCGGTCCGGGCGGCACCCTCGCGCCGGCCGACCCGGACGCCGGCCTGCTCGCCGCCGAGGACCTCGTGCTGCACCACCGGATCAGCCACGTCAACCTGGTCGGCACTGCGGCACCGGCTGACCTTGCCCGCTGGCACAACCAGCTGCAGGACCTGGCCGCGTCGACCCGGCTCGGCGTACCGGTGACGGTCTCCACCGATCCCCGGCACGCCCGGTCCGCCAACCCCAACACGGCGGCGCTGGCCGGAGCCTTCTCCACCTGGCCGGAACCGCTGGGGCTGGCCGCCACCGGCGACCCGGAGCTGGTGCGAAGGCACGCCGACACCGTACGGCGGGAGTACCTGGCGGTCGGCATCCGGGCCGCGCTGCACCCGCAGGCGGACGTCGCCACGGACCCGCGCTGGCCACGGGTGCTGGGCACCTTCGGCGAGGACCCGGAGCTGGTCAGCCGGCTGACGGTGGCGTACCTGTCCGGGTTGCAGGGTCCGACGCTCGGACCGGACAGCGTCGCCGCGCTGGTCAAGCACTTCCCCGGCGGCGGCCCGGTGCGCACCGGCGAGGACCCCCATTTCCGGTACGGCGCCGAGCAGGCCTACCCGGGTGGCCGCCTCGCCGCCCACCTGGCGCCGTTCGTGGCGGCCATCCGGGCCGGCGCCGCGCAGGTGATGCTCGGCTACGGGCTGCCGGTCGGCACCGAGCTGCCGCCGGTGGCGTTCGCCTTCAACCACGAGGTGGTGACCGGGCTGCTCCGCCAGCAGTTGGGTTTCACCGGGGTGATCTGCGCCGACTGGGGGGTGCTGACCGACGCCTGCTTCCGGGGCGAGGACCGGCCGGCCCGGGCCTGGGGCGTCGAACACCTCGAACCGGCGCAGCGGCTGCGTGCCGCGCTGCACGCCGGGGTGGACCAGTTCGGCGGCGAGGCCCGCCCGGACCTGGTGGTCGACCTGGTCCGCAGCGGCCAGGTCACCGAGGACCGGATCGACGAGTCGGCCCGTCGCGTCCTGCACGACAAGCTGCGGCTCGGCCTGTTCGAGCACCGCTACGTCGACCCGGAGCACGCCGCGCAGGTGGTCGGTGGCCCGCCGGCCCGTGCCGCCGGGCTGGCCGCCCAACGGGCCTGCGTGACGCTGCTGCGTCAGGCTCCGCCGGACAGCCCGGCCCGGCTGCCACTCGCCCCCGGCCTGCGGGTGTACGCCGAGGGCCCGCTGCGTGCCGCGCTGCGGGGCAGGTGGACGGTGGTGTCGGAGCCGGGTCAGGCGGACGTGGCGGTGCTGCGGCTGGCCGCACCGTACGAGCGGCGGCCCGGACCGGTGGAGGCGTACTTCCACGCCGGACCGTTGGAGTTCCCGGCGGGTGCGCTGGACCGGGTGCTGGCGGTCGCGGCAGCGGTGCCGACCGTCGTGGACGTCTACCTGGACCGGCCGGCGGTGCTCACCCCGCTCGCCGACCGGGTCGGCACGCTGCTGGTCAGCTTCGGCGTCGAGGACACCGCGCTGGTCGACGTACTCGCCGGGGAGCCGGCACCGACCGGCCGGCTACCCGTCGATCTGCCGGCCAGTCAACGGGCCGTGCTCGCCGGGCAGCCGGACGCCCCGTTCGACGACCCGGACCCGTTGTTCCGGTACGGCCACGGGCTAACGTTCTGACCGGGAAGTTCAGGGGTGGCCGGGCGGATCCGGGTGGCCGGGCAGGTCAGTCGCGGGCCCGGAGGCGGTGCAGCACGGCGGCGGCGACCAGGCCGTACGCCAGGTGCGGCACGATGTCCGACGCCCAGTCGGCAGCGCTCCACTGCCGCGGGTCGGTGACCTTGAGCAGGGTCATCGGCGCGTCCGAGCCGGCCATCGCCAGCATGGCGAGCAGCCCGGTTGCCGCCCAGACCGGTGCCCGGCGGGGGCCGGCCACGGCGTACAGCGCGCCGGCGCCGAGGCCGGTCGCGTAGCCGAGCAGCGGCCCGAGCCCGTCCCGGCGGTTGCTGGCGGTCTCGTCGTCGCCGAGGTCGACGTGCAGTGTCTCGGCGAGCCGACCGACGCTGCGCTGCGGGGTGCTGCTCGCCGGCCGGGCCCGGCCGGCCATGTCGAGGTAGGTGACCATGTTGAGGGCGCTGGTGCCGGCGGCACCGGCCAGCAGCCCACTCCAGATTCGCCGCATGGTCTGCCGCGTACCCGGTGCTCGGACGAGCTAACTCGGTGCCCATGTCCGCAGGCGGTCGCCCGAGCCACTGTGGTAACAACAGGAACCCTGTGCACACGCGTCCACCTGCGACAGGACAGGCTAAGCTTCGTTGCCGTGCCAGGACGCCCGCCGTACGGTGGCGGAGGCAGGTGATCTGAATGAAAGCCGAAGGTACGGGAGCCGGCCGGCCCAGCGCGATTCACGTGGGTGAACCGCACGGCAACGGGATCTCCACCCGGTTGAACTGGTTGCGGGCCGGGGTGCTCGGCGCCAACGACGGCATCGTGTCGACGGCCGGTCTCGTCGTGGGGGTGGCCGGCGCGACCATCGCCACCGGCCCCGTCCTGACAGCGGGCGTCGCGGGGGTGGCGGCGGGCGCCGTCTCCATGGCCCTGGGTGAGTACGTGTCGGTGAGCAGCCAGCGTGACAGCGAACGGGCGCTGCTGGCGAAGGAGCGCACCGAGCTCGAACGGTTCCCCGAGCAGGAGTTGGACGAGCTGACCGCGCTCTACGTCGCGAAGGGTCTGACCGTCGGAACCGCCCGGATGGTAGCGGAGGAACTGACGGCGAAGGACGCCTTCGCCGCGCACGCTGACGTCGAGTTGCGGATCGACCCGGATTCGCTGGCCAACCCCTGGCACGCAGCCGCCGCCTCGGCGGTCGCTTTCACCCTCGGGTCACTGCTGCCGCTGATCGCGATCCTGCTGCCACCACCCGACGCGCGGGTGGCCGTGACGTTCGCCGTCGTGCTGCTCACACTCGCGGTGACGGGTGCGGTGAGCGCGAGACTGGGCTCTGCCAACGCGGGGCGGGCGGTGGTCAGACTCGTTGCCGGTGGTGCCCTGGCCATGGCCGTCACCTTCGCCATCGGGCAGTTCGTCGGCGCGACGGTGCTCTGAGCCGACCTTCGACCACGCCGCCGACGAACTATTGCTGCGATCAACTTTTCCTCGGGTGGTCTGTGGTGCGGGTGTGGGTGCCGTCGGGGTGGAGTCGGACGGCGACGGGCTGGCCGGGCCGGGTGGCGGCGTGGCGGCGTATCTGCGTGATGCAGGTTGTGGTGTCGGTGGGGGTGCCGGCCGCTGCGGGCTGTTGCGGCACGGGGATCGGCGTTTCCGGGTCGGTGGGGATGGTGGCGCGCAGTGCGCCGTGCAGGTAGCGGTAGCACAGCGCGACGGCTTCGGGCAGGGCGGCGCTGGTGGGGACCGGGTCGACGGCCAAGCGTGTGGCCGGGTCGACGACCCGGACCGACCAGCTGTGGCCCTGGGACAGTTCGGGTCGGCCGATGGTGTTGCGGTGGTCGACGGTGGTGATGTCCAGGGCGAGGCCGAGGCCGCGAACCAGGGCGGCGAGTTCGTCGAGGGTGGGGCCGGGCCAACCGGTGGCCAGGACCATGATCCGGGCGCCGTCGTAGGTGGCGCCGACTTCACCGAGGTACGCGCCGAGCGGGTCGCCGCCGCCGTGGGGGACCTGGCTGACACCGTTGCGCAGGTGCTGGTCGATGACGTGTTCGCCGTCGATGTCGGTCAGGTCGGTCGGCTGCACGCCGAAGCCGGCGGCGAGCGAGCCGATCTGGTAGTGCTCGTCGAGCTGCCACACGGTGGAGCCGGACAGCCGGTCGGCGGGCACCAGGGTGGGCGGTTGCGGGCCGACGGCGGCTTCCGGGTCGCCGGTCGGTTCGCTGTCGGGTCGCCAGTTGCGGTGCACGGTCCGGCCACGCAGGTCGGTGACGGTGAGCACCGCGCCGCGCCGCACCTGGCGGGTGCCGTAACAGTCCAGGCAGTACGGCGGGTCGGGCCGGTCGGCGCACCGGCCGCAGGGGTGGGCGGGGATCGCCTCGCCCCAGTGTTTCGGTGCCGGCGGTTCCCAGCCGCGGACGAATCTGCCGGCGGTGTCGGCGGGTCGCAGGCTGGTGTGCCACCAGTGCCGGTTACGCCAGATGGCCTGCGCCCCGCCGTGCTGCTCGGCGTCACTGGTCATGCGGCGTTCGACCTGGTCGAGGTCGTGGCCGCCGGGGTGACCGTCCAACCCGACCGGTATCGCACGCCCGGTGAGGGCAGCCTCGGTGAGGTAGTGGGCGGGCAGCAGCGGGTTCGCGACGGTCAGGCCGGTCACCGCCCGTTCGGCGGGGATGGTGGCGAGCGCGGTCGGCAGGTCCGCGATCCACCGGTGCTGGTAGTCGGGCACCGTACCGCCGGCATGCTCGAACCGGACGTCCCAGCTCAGCCCACGCCCGATGGAGCTGGGCCGCACTTCGAGGACCAGGTCGACGTGCAACTGGTCGGCGAGCGCGCACAACCGGCCGAGCAGCCGGGCCGGGTCGCCCGGTGGCGGCGGCTCGACGCTGCGGCCGATCAGCACCAGCCACGGCGACACCAGCCGGTTGGTGAGCGCCGCAGCCTCCCACCGCAGCCGGTCCCGCTGCGGAACGGTGGGCTGCCACTGCCGGGGCAGCGTCAACCCGGACGACGGCAGCCGGCCCGGTTCGTCGGGGAAGTCCGGGTCACGCAACGTCGCGGCGGCCACCCCGGCACGGGCGGCGAGGTCGGCGACGATCGGCGCGTACGGCAACCACCACGTCCCACCCGGAGTCGGCAACGGGGTAAACGATCCGGGGACGAGACTGGTCGAGGCCACCTGCCCGGTGTCGAGGTTGGCGACGGTGAACACGCGTTGCGCCCGCCGCCGGTCCGTGCCGAGGCCGACGATGTGCAGCGAGCCGGGCGGCACCTTGTTGACGCCGTTCACGCCGCCACCCCCGCCCCGAACCGGTGCGACTGCTCGAACTGCTCCGACTGCCAGTCCCGCAACGCCTGCTTGAGCCGGGCGTTCTCCTCCCGGGTGGAGCCAAGTTCGGCGCGCAGCGCGGTCAACTCGTCGGCGACCAGGTGCAGAAACGCCCGCACCTCGACCGGGTCGCAACCACGCCGGACACGGTCGCCGAACGCGCGGTCGCGGACCAGGCCGGGGCTGATCGACGGCCGCACCGCCCGCCCGTACAAGTGGCCGGCAGCGTTCGGGGCGGGCCGCACCGGCGGACGCGGCCCGGCAGCGGCGTCGGTCGGGCGCCGGTTGTGGCGGGCGATCTCGGCGAGCAACCGCCGGTTACGCCGGCTCCGCACCGGAACCCGGCGGAACAGGTCAAAGAACCTACGCACAGCAGGAACCACCTTTCACACAGTCGAAAACCTTCAAGGGGTACGGATGGAGAGCACACGGTTCGCGTCGCAGTGGTGCCGCCGCGCTGGTCAGCGGTGCCGGCGCGGGCGGGGCGCCCAGCGGAGACCGTCACGCTGGACGAAGATCTCCCGCCGTTCACGGGCCTCGCCGTCGGCTGCCAACACGTAGCCGGTGAGCCAGACCCAGCCGTCGTACGTCAGCTTTTTGTCTACTGTCGTCACCCGGAACCGGAAACCCCGCCCGGCCGCGAACTGCACACTCGCCCGACCATCGATGATCAACTCGTCACCGGGGCGGGGATCGGCCGGGGACCGGTCGTCCGGCACGCTACCGATCAGCCGCCGGCACCGTCGTCCGACCGCAGTCGGGACACCACCGCGACTTGACCTTGAAACCGAACAACCCCACGAAGAACCCGAGCAGGATTCCGGAAACCAGGGCACCAAGCGCCACCATGATCAACCCTTCCCATTGGCTGGGGCGGCCAATTGGCCGCCGCCGTGTTTAGCACCAACTCACCTGGCACCAAGCCAGATCTTCCGCGCCTTCTGGTTGACCATCAGATGTCCATAGAGCAACGATCCCACTCGATCTTGATAGGCGGCAGGTGTCACGGCGGTGACAGGGCAGAGTCCCCTGCCATATCACCCCTGGGTGGTGGATACTCGAAGCCATGAGGGATGAGCTTGAGGAAGACTCCCGGCCGGCGTGGGCGCAACGGCTTCGCTCGGAGCGAACTGCCCGGGGGTGGTCCCAGAGTGACGCGGTACGGGCGCTCAGGGCGCACGCATCCGAACCACTGCCCTCCGACATCGCCCTGTTGCGCAACTGGAAGCGGTGGGAAGCTGGTAGCTCCGAGCCCGACGTCTTTTACAAGACGCTGATTGCCAAGACCTACGGTACCGTCACGGCAGCGTTCTTCCCTCGCCAGGGTGGGGCAAATATCGAAGCGGACCTGCTGGCAGACAGTGGCCTGGAAACCCTGGAGATTCTCTCTCGCATTCGCGCCTCGGATGTCTCGGCAGCTATGCTTGACGCACTTCGCATTGCGGCCGATCGACTCTGCTGTGAGTACCCCTACACTCCCCCGTATCAGCTCTATGTCGAGGGAAAGGCGTGGCTTCGACGCCTCATGAGTCTCATGGATCGCCGTTTAACGCTCGCGCAGCACAAAGAGGTTCTATCGCTTGCTGGTCTGGTTGCCTTGCTCGTCGGGTGTGTCGAATACGACCTAGGGCTACGGCGGGAAGCGGAAAGCACCCGTAAGGCGGCGCTGGCCCTCGGCGAGGAGGCGGGCGACGCTGCAGTTGTCGGGTGGGCGCACGAGATGCGCGCATGGTACGCGCTAACACAGGGTGACTACCGGGGAACGATAGCCGCCGCTGATATAGGGGTGACAAAGGTCCCCGGTCAAAGCGTTGCTGTGCAACTAGCAGCGCAGCAGGCCAAGGCATGGGCACGTATCGGAGACCGCAGAAAAGTAGAGACGGCACTTGATCGGGGCCGGTCACTCCTAGAGTCACTGCCCTACCCAGAGGATACCGACCACCATTTTGTGGTTGACCCGTCGAAGTTCGACTTTTACGCGATGGACTGCTACCGGTTGGCCAGAGAAGATCAGCTCGCCGAGATTTACGCTCATGAAGTCATACGGTCTTCCACCGACCCAGACGGCACCGAACGGAAGCCCATGAGGAACGCCGAGGCTCGTTTGACGCTAGGCGTGGTAGCGGCGCGGAGAGGGGAAATTCAGGAGGCAGTGGCCTACGGCCGACAAGCGCTGTCGGGCGACCGCAGGTCCCTACCGTCACTCCTCATGTGCTCCCGAGAGCTAGGGCAACTGTTGCAGGAGCAGTACCCGAAGCACCCTGAGGCGCTAGCCTTCCTGGACGAGCTACGAGTCCTCAGCAGCCCAGCAGGCCCCCGGTAGCCCAGAAATCCATCCACGGGTGTTGCAGTCAGGGCAACAGATCCGGTTTCGCCCATCTCCGAAGACAGCCTCGCCGGATCCTGCACACAGCTGGCAGGTCGAAGCGGAGGGCGGCCGGTCCGGCATGAGATGTCTCAACTCCGGATAGCGGCGCGCTGCCTGGACATGGGCGAACTCGTGCTCGTTGGCATCGGCGGGGCGCAAGCTACCGTCGTCTTCATCGATGAGCACCTCGCCCGACTCCGACATGAGGAAGGAGATCCCCAGAGTGCCGTAGACACCGAGCAGTCCGAGCTCCCGCGCCATCGCGGCAGCGGGATGGGCGGACGAAGCTTGGTCCTCGACGAGCCTCGCAAAGTCCCCAGAGACTTCCACGAGGCGAACATACTCTCAGACCCCACTCACCGGTCCCCATCGCATCCTGGCCGGTCGGCGTCCGAGGTCTCGTCAGCCTGGCCTGATCTGTTCATCGAGGACCCTGATGGAGGCGACGACCAGGGGCGGTCGCTGCAAGAACGACGCGGACACATGGGCACGCCAGGCCGCCTGTGACTGGACGGTACACGTCGAAGCCCGCGACATCCGCTACGCACGATGAGTAACGGTGTAGGTGACCCGGCTCCAGGATGCGGTATGAGTGACGATGTGCGACAAGTGGACTACTCGATCGCTGCTTCCAAGACCCAGGAGGTGGGTCGAGGACGGCCGGGGAGGTCAGTGCGCCCGGTGGACCACAGGAGCACCTGGACCGGATCGCCGGCTGGGGCGTGAGGAAAGATCCGGGTCAGCACGGCGCTGCAAAGTGATCTCGGCGGATGCCAGTGGATGCCGAGCCCTTCGGCGATGTCGTAGGTGTGCACCAGCGTCTCGTTCACGCCCAGTGCCGCGAAGCCGCTTGCGTCGGTCGGTCCCCAGTGCCAGCCCCGTACCGACGGGTCGGATGCGGCCAGCATGGCGCACAACAATCGTCCTGCGCCGGTGACTGTTCGCAGCACATCGCGGGGAGACGCGTCGTCGCGTACCACCAGGTCGAACGGGAGGTACGCGGAGTCGGGCCGGGCGGCGAGTTGCCGGCGTACGCGAGAAGGTCATGCGCGACATGGGCATACGGCTCTATCGGAACCTGACTGCGGGCTGGTGACTCTGGGTGATCGGTGTGTTGATCGGCACGTGCGGACGCCGGGCCGCTGCTGCCGTTGCGTCGAGTGGAGGGCTCAGGCACGTAATTCGCGCGAATAACGTTCCTGAGCCCTCCACTCGATGGCATACCGAGACTTGACGGACAGAGGTTCCGCACATCGGCATGAGGGGAAGCCGAGGCAACAGTTGGCTCGGCAACACCCGTCACGCAACGCCACCGACCTGCACCTCCGGCAGGTGGGCGGCCAGACTCCGGACCTGGCCCGAACCCGGCTGGTGCGCTTGCCCGTACCCACCTCGGCGAACCGGTCTATCGACAACCGGCAACCTGGTCTTTGTCGGGCCTCGTAGCGCGTATCGCGATCCACAGAACAGGCCAGATAGCCAGTAGGCAGATAGCGAAGTTGCGGCGAGACCAAGAGTTGAGGGACCTCATCCGGGCGGTTGCCTCCTTCGTAACTGATATGAGGAAGCGCTACCAGGAAGGCGAGCAGACCGCCGCTCAGTACATGTAGTCGCCGCACTCGCTTGCTGATGATCCACAGCGGCTGGTCGACCTGACACGCTGGGGATGTGTCAGACCAGGCGCATCCGATCGCCCGGCTCAGCTGAGGCACCCGGCTCAGCTGAGGCGGGCGGCGAGGGTGTCGAGGTCGTCGACGAACCAGACCTGGTTGCCCCGGTTCGACTCGACGACCAGGTCACGCAGTGCCGTACTGCCGGCGGTGTGGCCGGTGATGTCGCCGACCACGACCAGCCGTAGCCGGTAGTTGACGAACTTCTGCATGATGCCGCCGGCCAGCCCGCTGCGCAGCGCGAAGAAGCGTTCGTCCAGCCGTGCGACCGGGACCGCCACGATCTCGGCACCGGCGAACGTCTGGCCGATCACGTCCAGCGCATCCTGCTCGCTGGCGATTGTCGGCCCGTCGGCGGCGCAGACCAGCACCGGCACGCCGGCCAGTTCGACGATCTCGTCAGCCATCGTCTCCCGCCCTCTCCCCGCTGTCCGTTCGGAACATTCCGCTGCCCGCCCGCGTCACCGCGTCGATCGTGGACAGGATCTCCGCGACCGCGTCCGGGCCACCGAAGACGACGATCTTCAGCCGGTCTCGCGCCGGGTCGTACCCGGTCTGCAGCCGCAGCGGAGGCGTGGCCGACGCCCGGCTGCCGCCCTGCGCCCCGGCGACCAGCAGGGTGCTCAACCGGTCGGCGTCGGTGGACGTCAACCCGTCGACGTCGACCACCGCGGAGACCTCGACCACCGGGTCGGCCGGCTCGGCGGAGCCTGCGGACCCGGCCGGACGGCCGGTGAACGCGTCAAGGTCGGCCGGTGCGATCCGGTACTGCTTGCCGATCCGTACGGCCGGCAGCCGTCCGTCCCGGATGTAACTACGCACCGTACGCACGTGCAGGTCAAGCTGCTCTGCGACTTCTTCCACCGAGAGCCACGACTTCGCCATTCTTCCCCATCAGCATCTATTCGATGTACGGCAGGGAAGTTTAGCGTATCAGCTGGTCGCCGACCACGATCCGGGCCGGTCACCGCCCGCCACCCCGGTTTGTCGCACCGGGGCGATACAACTTCTCGGGTACGGATCACCGGTCCGCAGCCCGCCGTCTGAGATGACGGCTGACGACGGCTGCGGTCGACACTCCTGGAGGGCAACCCAGTGGACGCGGACGACGCCGCCTGGCAGCGGCGAAGCATGGTACGGGTGGTGCCCACCGCACGACCCCGCAAGCTGGCGAAGGTCCCCTTCGTCGAGATGGCGGACGGACGCCTGCAGGGCGTCGTCTCCAGCGGCTCCGACATCGGGCGGGTGTACGTGTCGTCGGTCGCCGCCGGCAGCTACGAGGTCAGCTGCAGCACCAACAACAACCGGCCGTGCGGCGGGCTGCGCGGCGGCGACTACGCGTGCAACCACCTGACCGCGCTCGCCGACGAGGCCGTCGTGCAGTACGGCGGCGACCGGGTCGCCCGCTTCCTGCGGCTGGAGACCCAGGACGAGGTGACCAGCGGCAACGAGATCTTCTGGGCGATCGGCCGGACCACCCTCGCCGGCGCGTCGCCGGCGGCGGCCGTGTTCAGCCGGTTCCTGCACCACCTGTCCTACCTGGATCTGCCGGGGGCGGTCGAGCCGCTGCCCGAGCTGAGCTGGTTCCCGGCCGGGGCGGGGGCCCGCTGATGCGCGGGGCACAGCTCGACGACCTGCGCGACGGCGTACCGGCCGGGGTCGCTGAAGCGCTCGACGTGGTCGACCGGTTCGACCAGGCGATGACCGGCGGCTTCGGCCGACTCGACCCGCACGGTACGGCGGCCCTGGCCGACCTGGCCGGCGCGGTCTCGGCCACCCCGCTCGGCGCGGCGGCGGTCGAAGCCGTCGACAAGGTGACCGCCGGCTCGGTCGGCGAGGAACAGTTGCTGCTGCTGGCCGCCGCCCGTACGGCCGTGGTGGGCGCGGTGCACGACGCGCTGCGGGGCCGGCTCGACGGCACGCTCGGCCGTGACCGGGCGCAGTGGACGGCACCGACCACCGCCGCCGCTCCGGCCGACGGACGACTGTTGGCGGCCCGCTCCTGGCTGGCCGAGCTGGCCCTGGCCGGCTGGCGCAACGTCGACCACGACCTGGTGTCGGCCAGCCAGCAGGCGCTGACCGCGCTGCTCGCCGACCCGGCCCGACGGCGGATCGCGGTGCTGCTCGACGGGCTCGCCGACGAGCTGCGCTACACCAGCCCGGTGGCCACCATGGAGCGGATCCCGGCCCGTCGCTGGGCCGACCTGTGGACCCGCGCCATGCTGCTGACCAGCCCGCAGAGCGGGCCGGCCGCGCCGGAGACGGTCTCCGGCCGGCTGCTGATCGTCGGCGCCGACGTGCAGGAGCACGCGACCGCCGTACAGCTGCAGGTGCACGCGGTGCTGGAAGCCGGCGGCGGGGGTGGCGACGCCGATCGGTCCCGGCTGGTCCGGGTCAGCGTGTCCGCCGCGAAGGTCGACACGATCGTCGGCCCGGTGGTGTGGCAGCTGCTCGCGGAGCATCCGGTGCTGCTGGCCGCCCTGGCCGGCCGGCTCAGCCTCGACGTCACCGACCTGCCGCTGCTGCCCGGCGGCGACCTGCTCTGGCGCGACGACCAGGCCCGCCCCGGCGAGCCGACCGACCCGTTCGCCGTCGCCCGGGTGCAGCTCGGCGAGGCGGTCGCCCCGGCCGTACCGCCGCTGGACCGACACCCGGTCGCCATCGCCGAGCCGGTGCTGCTGGAGGGCTACACGGTGGTCACCGACGACGCCGGGCTCGGCTTCGAGGTCGACGGCACCCGGGTCGCTGTCGACGTCGACCGGCTGCCCGGCTGCGGGCCGATCACCGCCGAGCTGCTGGCCAAGTCGTCGGCCTGCATCGGGCTGCTGCGCTGGGACGGTGACGCGGCGGCCGGCCCCGGCTGGTCGGTGCAGCCGATCGGCATGCAGACGACGGTGAAGCGCAAGCAGGTCGACCTGCACACCGGCGACTGGGCGCAGGGGCCGACCGACGCCAAGATCGCCAAGGCGGTGGCCCGCTCCGGCGACAGTATCGCGATGCTCCGGGAGCGGGCGGGACGGTTGCTGCGGAAATGACCGATTCGATGATCAACTATCACGAGAACCGGCGCCAGGTGCTCTACTGGCGGCTGCTGGCCCGGCTGTTCGACGGGCAGGAGCAGGCCGCGCTGGAACGCACCAGCATGGCGGTGGTCGACGAGCTGGGGCTGCCGGCCGCGCTGCTCGACCCGTCGGTCTCCATCGACACCGTCGTTCAGCGTTTCCCCGAGCTGGCCGACGAGCTGCCCGGCCTGCTCGTGCCGCAGGCTGAGGACGAGAGCATCGGCGAGCAGCCGGCTGCGTGCGGCTCGGAGGACGACCAGGCCGCCGGCGAGTCGTCGGTGCAGGTCGGGGCCGACGAGGTACGCCGCGCCGCGCTGGCGTCGAAGCTGCTACTCAACGTCTTCGCCACCGGCAGCGGTGACGTGTCGGCCGGTCAGCTGGCCGGCTGGCAGGCCGACGCCGGCTGGTACCAGCAGGCCTGCGGGGCCACACCGGGGCGCCGCGACGGGGTGCTCGGCACCATCGAAGCCGACCTGGTACGGCGGATGCGGCTGCGCGAAGTGCTGGCCGATCCGGCGCTGGCCAGCCAGCTCACCCCGAGCATGTCGCTGATCGAGCAGCTGCTACGGGACAAGTCGAACCTGTCCGGGGTGGCGCTGGCCAACGCCAAGGCGCTGATCCGGCGGTTCGTCGACGAGGTCGCCGAGGTGCTCAAGACCCAGGTGCAGCAGACCAGCGTCGGCACCATCGACCGGTCGGTCCCGCCGAAGCGGGTGTTCCGCAACCTCGACCTCAACCGCACCATCTGGAAGAACCTGCCGAACTGGAGTCCGGCCGACGAGCGGCTCTACGTCGACCGGCTCTACTACAAGCAGACCGCGAAGCGGACCACCCCGGCCCGCATGATCGTCGTCGTCGACCAGTCCGGCTCGATGGTCGACGCGATGGTCAACTGCACCATCCTGGCCTCGATCTTCGCCGGACTGCCCAAGGTCGACGTGCACCTGGTCGCGTACGACACCCGGGCGCTGGACCTGACGCCGTGGGTGCACGACCCGTTCGAGGTGCTGCTGCGCACCCAGCTGGGCGGCGGCACCGACGGCATGGCCGCGTTGGAGCTGGCCCGGCCGAAGATCGCCGACCCGCGCAACACGGTCCTGGTGTGGATCTCCGACTTCTACGAGTGGAAGTCGCAGGAGGTCTTCGACGGGCTGCAGGCGGTGCACCGCAGCGGAGCCAGGCTGATCCCGGTCGGCTCGGTCTCCAGCGGCGGCCAGCAGAGCGTCAACCCGTGGTTTCGGAAACGGCTCAAGGACCAGGGCACCCCGGTGCTGTCCGGGCACGTCCGCAAACTCGTCGTCGAGCTCAAGAACTTCCTCACCTGACCTGACTCTTCGCCCGCTCACCCTTTCGACTCGCCGTACCGATCCCCCGAGCCTCAATCTAGGAGAAACCGCACCATGACCGCAGAGATGCTGCGCGCCCCCGCCGAAATCAAGTACGCCGAGGAGCTCGACTGGCTCGAATCGATCGACGACAGCCCGAAGCCGTACTCGTGGCGGCTGAGCCCCAAGATGGTGCGTCTGTTCATCCTCGGTTCCGAACGCGCCGACGGCCTCGACCGCGAGGTCCCGCAGAAGTGGTTCGGTGACCGCAGCTTCGTCGAACGCAGCATCGTCACCCTCGCCTCCGACCGGGGGCTGCTGCTGATCGGCGACCCGGGCACGGGCAAGAGCTGGCTGGCCGAACTGCTCGCGGCCGCGATCTGCCGCAACTCGACCCTGGTGGTGCAGGGCACCGCCGGCACCACCGAGGACCACATCAAGTACTCGTGGAACGTGTCGATGGTCATCGCCAAGGGCCAGTCCCGGCAGTCGATGATCCCGTCGCCGATCATGACCGCGATGGAGCAGGGCGTCATCGGCCGGTTCGAGGAGCTGACCCGCTCCACCAGCGACGTGCAGGACGCACTGATCTCGATCCTGTCCGAGAAGTACGTCTCCATCCCGGAGCTGGACTCGGACAACATCGTCTTCGCCCAGCCCGGGTTCTCCATCATCGCCACCGCGAACAGCCGCGACCGGGGCGTCAACGACCTGTCGTCGGCGCTCAAGCGGCGGTTCAACTTCGTCCGGATCCCGGTGATCACCAACCGGCGCAGCGAAGCGGAGATCGTCCGGTTCCGCACCACCGAGCTGCTGCGTCGCCACCAGATCGAGCTGGAGGTGCCACCCACCCTGCTGGACGTGCTGTTGCAGAGCTTCGCCGACCTGCGCAAGGCCGCCGCTTCGGCGACCAGCGACGACGAGAAGCTGGAGTCTGCGCTGTCCACCGCCGAGCAGATCGGTGTGCTGGAGGACGCGATCCTGCACAGTCAGTTCTTCGGTGACCGGACGCTGCGCGCCGAGACCCTGGCCAGCTCGATGGTCGGTTCGCTGGCCCGGCGCAGCCCGGAGGACCTGGCGATCCTGAACAAGTTCTGGCACGGGGTGATCGAGCCGCGCAGCAAGGCCGACGGTGGCGAGTGGCCGGCCTTCCTCGAAGGCGGCCGGCAGAGCATCGCGACCCTGTCATGAGCGAGCCCGTCATGAGCGAGCCCGTCACGGGTGCGCCGATCACGGGTGCGCCGATCACGGGTGCGCCGTCGGACAGCCGGTTCGGGGCACTGCGGGAGCAGTTGGCGGACGCCGCGACGGCGTTCGCCGACTCGCCCGACGCGCTGACCGACATCCTCGCCGGCCTGGTCGACGACGTCGACCACGCGCTCGGCGAGGAGCTGGAGATCTTTCCGGTCTGCCATCACTCCCCGTCGTCGGCGCTGGCGATGGTCCGCCGGCTGCGCGACAAACAGCCCAAGGTGATCTATGTGGAGCTGTGCGAGGACCTGCAGCCGCTGCTGATCGAGCTGCGCAACTGCGAGCTGCCGGTGGCGTTGCAGGCCTTCGCCAGCGACCTGGACGGCTTCCCCGCCGGGGCCGGTCCGTTGAGCGTGATCGCGCCGATCACCGAGGCGTCCGCCGAGTACCAGGCGATCGCGTACGCGCTGGAGACGCCGGGGGTGGAGCTGCTGCTGGTGGACCGCTCCACCGACCACGTCTTCCAGTGGCAGTCCGACGACCGGACGGACCCGGCCGCCGCTGCGGACGGCGACGACGAACCGGCGCAGCAGAGCGGGCAGGGCCAGCAGCAGGGCCAGGCAGACGGCGAGGACGACGAGAAGGCGCTGCACGGCGACGCCGTCGGTGTCGGCATCGGCGACCTACGCCCCGGGTTCGCCGAGTTGGAGGCGTACCTGCTGCACCACGGCAAGGTGCGGCACTGGTCGGAATGGTGGGACCAGTACGTCGAGCAGCCGCTGATCGGCGCCGACCACGACACGTACCGGCAGGTCATGGTCATGATCGGCAGTCTGTTCCGGCGGCTGCGGCCGAGCGACGCGGCGCGACTCGACCGCGACGAGGACCGGGAACGCTACATGTGGACCCGGATACGCGAACACCTTGCCGCCTACGGTGCCAACCCGGCCGACTGCCTGTACGTCTGCGGCGCGTTCCACGCCGCCAGCCGGGTCGAGCAGTTCGGCGTCCGGTCGACCGCGCCGTTCGAGATCACCGCGCCGACCGGCACCAAGTGGCGGTACGGGCTGATCCCGTCCAGCCACTCGGCGATCGAGGCACAGTTCGGGCTGGCCGGCGGCACGGTGTCGATCGCCGCCAGCACCTGGCAGAAGGCGCTGACCGGCAGCAGGGTCACCCCGTACCGGCTGGCCGGGCAGCAGGGCGGGCGCAAGAGTTCGGCCCGCAAGCCGAAGAAGGCGGCGCGGCCAGCGACCGGCAACGGCGGCGGTACGGCGGGGGCCGCGGTCCCTGGTGACGACCGGCTCAGCGGCTTCCTGGCCGCCCCGAGCCGGCCCGGCGAGCTCGACGAGGCCGAGTTGCGCGGCTGGTCGGTCGACATCGTCCGGCTGGCCCGGCGCAACGGCTACCTGGCCAGCACCGCCGACGCGATCGCCATCTTCGAGACGGCGGTGCTGCTGGCCGGGATGCGCAACCGGCGCCGGCCCACCCCGTACGACTTCGCCGACGCCGCGGTCACCTGCATCGAGAAGGACGTGGTGCCGGGCCGGCGCGACGTCCGCCGGCTCTGCGAGATCATGTTCGGCGGTGACCGGATCGGTCGGGTCGGCTACGACGCGATGCCGCCGCTGGCCCGGGACGTCTACGACCGGCTGGCACCCATCGGGTTGGACCCGAAGCGGCGTACCGTCCAGCGGGCACTGCTGGACCTGCACGGGCAGCCGGAGCTGCGACCCTGCTCCGATCTGCTGTGGATGCTGCGACGGCTGCTGCCACCGGAGGTGGTCCGGCCGATCATGGGCGAGCGGCGGCTCGGCGAAAAGTCGGTCCAGGAGAGCTGGGACGTCGCGATCGGTCGCCACCAGCGGTCGATCATCGAGCTCGGCTACGAGGGCGTGACCATCGAGCAGGTGCTCGAACAGCGGCTGCGCCGCGCGGCCTGGGATCCGCAGGCCACGGCGGCACACGCCCTCGCGGCGGTCGAGGACTCACTGCTGTTCCTGAGCAACCGGCGGCTCACCGACGAGCTCGGTGCCCGGGCCGTGCAGTTACTCGCCGCCGAACGCACCGCCGACGGGGCACCGGAGGTGTTGCAGCGGATCCGGCAGCTGCTGGCGTACTACCGCACCAGCGGTGAGCCGGAGCTGCCGGCCTGGTGCCAGGACTTCGTCAGCACCGGGTACGCCCATTACTGCACCCTGCTGCCGACCGCGTTCGTCGACGACGAGACCGGGCTGCGGCAGGTGGCGGCAATGCTGGGCTTCCTGATGACCATGGAGAGCGTCGCCATGGCGTTGGGCTGCGACCGGACCCAGCTGGAGCTGGCGGTCCGCCAGTCGCATCCGGAAGTACCGGCGAAGATCGCGTTGCACTGGGCGGCGCAGTCCCAGCTCGGTCAGCTGCCGCTGGCCGAGCTGCGCGAGCGGTGCGCCGATCTGCTGGCCAGCCCGCTCACCGTCGGGACGTTCCCGCACTACCTGAGCGGGTTCGTGCAGGCGTTGGAGCCGGTGCCGACGTTGACACCGTTCGTGGTGGAGGTGCTGTCGGCGGCGTTCGGTCATCTGCCCGACCCGGTGCTGCTGCCCTGGCTGCCGATGCTGATCACCACGCTGCGCGAGCAGGCCGGCGAGTTGGTGCCGATCCTGGTCCGAGAGGCCGGCCGAACCTTCCCGGCCTCGCTGCCGGCGCTGGATTCCTGGGCCCCGCCGTGGGCCGCAGCCGCCCCGACCGCCACGCGGACCGGCTCGCCGGGCGACGTCGCGGGATCGGCGGCGGAGGCTGCCCGGTACGCGATGTCCGGGCCGGCACCGCAGCTGCTGGCCGAGTTCCCGCTGGCCGCTGTGGCGGTGGCGGACCTGCTGGACTGCGCGGCCGACCCGGTCGGTGCCGCAGCCGCCGCGCCATCGGCCACTGGGGCCGGCCGGGCCGGCGGGGATCTGGCGGTGGCCGACCTGCTGGAGCGGTTCCCGGCGAGCGCGGCCGGGGTCGCCGCCCACGTCGGACTGGTTCCGGCCGCCGGTTGACAGTGACCCGGGGGGGCGCCGGTGCCGGCGGTACGCCGCCGGCACCGGCGAGGGCGGGGCACTCGTACCCCTCGACATGCTAGGTTTGCCGCGTTGCAGTTGATTTCTTCATGCCGCCTGCCTGATCGCAGCCGGCAGCAGCCGGGCATTGGCAGATTCTGCCGGTCTCTCCGGACGGAGATTGATGAGTGCGGCAGCAGAGGTCCGCATGTCGCGGACCCGTCACCGGCTAGGAGCAGACATGGCAATCGGCACCGTGAAGTGGTTCAACGCTGACAAGGGTTTCGGCTTCATCACCCAGGACAGCGGGGAAGCTGACGTCTTCGCCCACTTCACCGCGATCGCGTCCAGCGGTTTCCGTACCCTCGAAGAAAACCAGCGGGTGGAGTTCGACGTCGAGCAGGGCCAGAAGGGCCTGCAGGCGGCCAACATCCGGGTGATCTGAGGTTGTCCCCGTCCCTTGGGACGCGACCGTTGACGGCGTCGTCCCAGGGCGGGCTGGCACCGGATCCCCTCCAACGGCAACTCTTCGACGACGCCGCCGGCACCGACAGCGGCGGAGCTGACCAGCTCCGACTGACCAGGGTGCCGCTCGCGGCGGAGATCCAGCTGTTCCTCGCCGACGATCCGACGCTGCTCTGGGCCCGGTTGGAGGCTGCCGCCGGCCGGCGGCTACCGCCGCCGTACTGGGCCTCGGCGTGGGCCGGCGGTCAGGCACTGGCCCGCTACCTGCTGGACAACCCCGGCCTGGTCGCCAGGCGGCGGGTGCTCGATGTCGCCTCCGGCTCCGGGCTGGTCGCCATCGCGGCGGCAATGGCGGGTGCGGCGACGGTCACCGCCAACGACATCGATCCGTACGCCGCGACGGCGATAGCGCTCAACGCCGTGGTCAACGACGCCCGGCTCACCACCACCGTCGACGACCTGCTCGACGGCACCGTGACCGAGGTGGACCTGGTGCTGGCCGGCGACGCGTTGTACAACGCCGAACTCGCCACCCGGGTGCTGCCGTTCCTCAGCCGGCTCGCCGACCGGGGCGTGCAGGTGCTGGTGGGTGACCCGGGCAGGGGCCACTGCGCCTTCGACCGGCTCGAACCGGTCGTCAGCTACCACCAGCTCAACGCGGGCGCCGCCGAGGACTCGTTGCTCGACCGCACCCAGGTACTGACCCTCCTGCCGCATCGCTGACTTGAAGTCAGCAAGTGAGCGCGGAAGCGGCGCAGGGCCGCCGCGTGGTCCCGGCGCGCCGGACGGCGCAACCGGGACCACGGCCAGCGGTCGCCGTACGGCTATCCGACCGGTACCGGCCCCGCGTTGCCGGGCAGCCGGGTCACGCTGGGCGGCAGCTGGGCCGCACCGGTGGACCGGCTCGCCGACGCGTCGGTCGGGCAGAGCGCGGTCAGCAGCAGCGTCTGCCAGGCGATGTCGACCGGGTGCGCGTCCGGGAACCCGATGTCGTAGTGACTGAGGTTGATGCCGGTGGACAGCTGGCGCGCACCGTCCCGGCTGTGCAGCGAGATCGTCAGGTGACCGAGCACCGCACCGTCGTGTCCCCAGAACTCGCCGCACGGCAGCGGCGCCGAGTAGATGCCGAGCCCGTAGCCGCCGAACTGCGGTGCGGACGGGTCGAACGGGACCGTGGTGAGCATCTCGTCGAGGGTGTCCGCGTCGAGCAGTTCACCGCCGAGCAGCGCCCGGTAGAACGTGTTCAGGTCGGCGGTGGTGGCGATCATCTCGCCGGCGGTCCACGCCCAGCTCATGTTGAACTCGCCGAGGTCACGCACACCGTACGACGCGAAGTAGGCGCCACCGTGCGGGCCGCGGATCGTCGGGTCGACGCCGGGGAAGTAGGTGCCGGTCAGCCGCAGCGGCCGCAGGATCCGCCGCTGCACCTCGGTGGTGGGGTCGTTGCCGGTGACCGCCTCGATCAGCAGGCCGGCGAGGATGTAGTTGGTGTTGGAGTAGCTGAACATCGCGCCGGGCGGGTTGGTGCGCGGCATCGCCAGGCCCGTCGCGACCAGGTCCGCCGGCGGGTACGTGGTGACCTGCATCTGGTCGATCGCGGCGTACGAGGTGAGCATCGCATTCGTGTAGTTGCCGATGCCGCTGGTGTGGTTGAGCAGCATCCGTACCGTGACCTGCTCGCCGACCTCGCCGGGCACCGTCTCGGGCAGCCACTGCCCGATCGGGTCGTCGAGCCCGAGCCGGCCTTCGTCGACCAGTTGGAGCACCGTGGTGGCGACGAACGTCTTGGTGATGCTGCCGATCCGATGCCGCATCCACGGCTGCATCGGGCGGGGTTTGGTGGCGTACGCGTGGCCGGCGGCGGCCTGCCACTCGTGTCGGCCGTCGCGGACGGCGGCCAGGACGCCGGGTACGCCGGCTTCCGGCACGTCGTCGAGTACGGACTGCAGCTCGGCGCGGTCGATAGCGCCGCCGGACGAGCCGCCCGACGCGTGTCCACCGGCGGACGGGCCGGTTGACGGGCTGGGTCGCGCGGCGGCGGACGCTGGCACGACGGCGATCGCCGCCACCAACGTCACGCTGGTGGCGGCGACCCGGAGTGTCCTAAAAAGGCTAGACATATTTACATGTTGACGGCCTAGCCGGTGTGACGCATCGTGCTCAGGTGCGAGAGCCGGCTCCCGCTGGCGGACGACCCGGCCTCGAGCCCGTCTGCCGCCGTACGGTCAGCAGCAGCAGTGCGACGCCGAGCGCCACCGCGACCGTGCCGACACCGGCGGCCGTGCCGACCGGCGCGCCGGTGATCGGCAGGTAGTCGCCGTCGCCGGCCCCGCCGCCACCCGGTTCGTCGTCGGGATCGTCGCCCGCACCGGTGAAGACGATGGCGACGGTGTTGTTCGACGGGTCGGATTCGGTCGACGGCCCGCCACTGTCGGCGACGACCGTTCCGTCCGTACCCGGCGTCGATTTGATCTTGAGTTGGAGGGTGTGGGTGATGCGCCCGCCGCCGGACGCGGTGGCCGGGAAGAGGCTCTCGAAGTTGCACCGCAGCGCCGGTGACTCGGGCAGCCGGGTGCCCGGCTCACCCTCGGTGTAGCACCAGTCGGACGGCAGCAGGACGGTGCCCGACGGCGCGGTGACGGTCACGCCCGGACCGCCGCCGTCGGACGGCCCGTTGTTGACGACGGTGAAGGTCAGGTCGACGGTCTCGCCCGGCTCGCCGGTCACCGGCTCGGCCGTCACCGCGATGTCGAACGTGTTCGGCTTGGTGTGTACGGCGAAGTAGTCGACGTTGTCCTCGGTGTCGATCTCCTCGGTGTCGATCTTTTCGAGGAGCGACGCCGCCGAGCGGCCGGCCGACGCCTGGGCCTTCGCCAGCGCCTCGTTGATCGACTTCCCGCCGGCCGTCGACGCCCGTGCCTGCGCCTGCGCCGGGTCCTCAGCGACCAGCCGCGCCTCGAACGACCCGCTCGTCTCGCCCGGACCGGCCAGGTTGTTGCCGAAGTACAGGTCGAACAGCGACTCGCCCTGCTCGTCGACGAGGAACAGGGTCTCCCCCGGCGCCAGCGGGATGGTCAGTGCGCAGCTGACCCGACTCGGGCCGTACGCGTACCCCTCCGTCTTCGGGTCGTTCGGCCAGTAGGAGGTGTAGTCACAGTCGGTGTACTCGTCGACGAAGCCGACTCCGGTCGGCAGGTCCAGCCCGATCGTGTAGCTGTCGGCGGTGCTGTCACCCTCGTTGAGCACTGCGGCGTACAGCGGGGCGGTGTCGCCCGGCCCGACCGGATCCGCTGCGCTGTTGATGTCGTCGACCATGGCGACCAGGTCGGGGCCGGAGGCCAGTACGGTCACCGGGAAGGTCTCGGTGTTGTTGGCCGGGTTGGCGTCCTGCTCGGCCGAGCTGATGGTGACGGTCATGGTGCCGGCGTCACCCGGCGTGGCACCGGCCCGGCTGACCAGCCGCACCGGGTAGATGTGGTCGGTCAATCCGGCGGCGAGGGCACCGTACGCGCAGCTGACGACCCGGTCGGCGATCTCGCAGCCGGGGTGGTAGGCCGCAGCCAGCTGAACCGCGTCGTCGACGCCGGTGGCGTCGACGACGATGGTCACGTCGCTCGCCGGCGCATCGCCGTAGTTGTAGACGTACATGCCGAGGGTGACGCCGGAGTTGTCCACCTCGGCGACCGGCTCCCGGTCGAACGAGACGAACAGGTCCGGCCCCGGGTTCTGGGCGGCGGCCGGAGCGGCCGCGGCAACGACGAGGGCACCGGCGAGCAGGGCGCCGGCTCCGAGCCGGCGCCAGCCGGCTGCGTTCAGCATCATGATTCTCCTGTGGACGGGACAGAGCCGGACTCTATCGACAGTCCGCGAGGTCTGCTACCCCGATTCCGCCACCGGGACCAGATTGCGTCCGAGATTTCACCCGCGCTTCGAACTACTCCGCAGCTGCTCGAAGTCGGTGGTCAACGCGAACGGGTCGGCCACCCGTACCGGCTCCCGGCGGTGCATCTCGGCGGCCAGCTCCCGCCCGGCGCGGGAGATCCGCCCGCGCAGCGCCCAGACCTGGTCACCGCCGTCTGCGGCCTGGTCGCCGACCTTCTCCCCGGCCCAGTCCTCGGGGCCGGCGAAGACGGCGGTCGGCAGCACCACCGCACGCAGGTAGGCGAACATCGGCCGCAGGGCATGCTCCAACGTGAGCGAATGCCGGGCGGTGCCGCCGGTGGCACCGATCAGGACCGGCTTGTCGAGCAGCGCACCCTCCGGCAGTACGTCGAAGAAGGCCTTGAACAGCCCGCTGTACGCGGCGTTGAACACCGGACTGACCGCGACCAGTCCGTCGGCGGCCGCCACCGCGTCCAACGCCTGCTTCAACGTCGGTGCCGGGAAACCGGTCAGCGTGTTGTCGACCACCTCGTGGGCATGGTCGCGTACCTCGATCACCGTCGTCTCCAGCTGCCCGCCGAGGCCGGCCAGCTCGTCGCGGACCGCCGCGGCGAGCTGGTCGGCGAGCAGCCGGCTGGTCGACGGCTGGCGTACTCCGGCGGTGACGACCGCCAGCCGACGGCGGCTGGTGCTCGTGGTCATCGCCGTCACACCGAAGCCGGCGCGGCCGAGTCCGCGTCAGCCGTACTGTCTGCTGTGCTGCCGTCCGCGGCGGCGACCAGGGAGGCGTGGGTGGGTGCGTCCGGCACGTGTGCCGGCCGGCCCACTGCGAACTCGCGCCGCAGCACCGGCACGACCTCCTCGCCGAGCATGTCCAACTGCTCCAGCACCGTCTTCAACGGCAGTCCGGCGTGGTCGATCAGGAACAGCTGCCGCTGGTAGTCGCCGACGTACTCGCGGAAGGTCAGCGTACGGTCGATGACCTGCTGCGGGCTGCCGACGGTGAGCGGAGTCTGCGAGCTGAAGTCCTCCAACGACGGACCGTGCCCGTAGACCGGGGCGTTGTCGAAGTACGGCCGGAACTCGCGCACCGCGTCCTGCGAGTTGCGGCGCATGAACACCTGCCCGCCGAGGCCGACGATCGCCTGGTCGGCGGAGCCGTGGCCGTAGTGGGCGAAGCGTTCCCGGTAGAGGCCGACCATCCGCTGGGTGTGCTCCTTCGGCCAGAAGATGTGGTTGGCGAAGAAGCCGTCGCCGTAGTAGGCGGCCTGCTCGGCGACCTCCGGGCTGCGGATCGAGCCGTGCCAGACGAACGGCGGTACGCCGTCGAGCGGGCGCGGCGTCGAGGTGAAGCTCTGCAGCGGGGTACGGAACTTGCCCTGCCAGTTGACGACGTCCTCGCGCCACAGCCGGCGCAGCAGGTCGTAGTTCTCGATGGTCAGCGGGATACCGTTGCGGATGTCCTGGCCGAACCACGGGTAGACGGGGCCGGTGTTGCCGCGCCCCATCATCAGGTCGACCCGGCCGTCGGCCAGGTGCTGCAGCATCGCGTAGTCCTCGGCGATCTTCACCGGGTCGTTGGTGGTGATCAGCGTGGTCGCGGTGGACAGCAGCAGCCGCTCGGTCCGGGCCGCGATGTAGCCGAGCATGGTGGTCGGCGACGACGGCACGAACGGCGGGTTGTGGTGCTCGCCGGTGGCGAAGACGTCCAGGCCGACCTCTTCGGCCTTGAGCGCGATGGCGACCATGGCCTTGATCCGCTCGCGCTCGGTCGGCTCCCGACCGTTGGTCGGGTCGACGGTGACGTCACCGACGCTGAAGACGCCGAACTGCATGGTCTGCTCCTCCTCGCGGCGAGGGCCGGTTGGAATTCCCTCGGACTACCCGGCCAAACATAGTTGCTGCGTCAACTATTCCGCGAACGCGCCGTCGATGAGGTGGGCCTCCAGCGCCCGTAGGAACCGCTCGATGTCGTCGGTCGAGAAGTAGGTGGTGTCGGCGGTGAGCGCCAGCCCCAACCCGTCCGGCCGGTCGACGATCTCGATCCGGGTACGCCAGGTAAACCGCTCGATCCGCTGGGCGAGCCGGAACGTGGTGCCGGCCGACGCGCCACGTACCGCCGCCTCGTCGATGTCGCGGCCGAACAGGTCGCTGTCCGCCGACAGCCGGATGTCGTTGAGGTAGCAGTGCGGGTTCACCCCGGTTGCGTACGGCAGGCCGGCCGCGCCGAACGCGTCGCTGAGCGCCTGCGGGTCGTAGTAGGCGTGCCGGTACCCGTCGAGCGCCGCCCGCCACACCCGGGGCAGCAGGGACGCCATCCGGCGGTCGCCGGTCAGGTCGACCGGCACCAGGGCCAACTGGTTCAGCTTGGCGATCGCCTCCGGGTAGCCGTCCAGCATCCGGTTGTTGACCATCGTGTGCATGCCGACCAGGTCGTTGCCGGAGCATTCGCCGACCACCAGCGCCGCCGCCGCGAGCAGCACCGTCGAGGTGGTCGTCCGATGCCGTACGGCGAGCATCCTGGTCGCGGTGTCCGCCGCCGCCGAGGTCAGGACACCCCGCCGGAAACGCGGGGTGGCCGGCTCCCGCTGCGGCATCCGGGTGTCGCGCGACAGCCGGCGGGTCACCTCCACCCAGTACGCCGCCGCCCGCGCCGACCGCCGCCGGTGGCTCTCCCGCTGCTCCAGGTCGGCGACGTCCGCCGACTGCAGACCGGGTGCGTCGTCGATCCGGCTCCGGGCCAGCAGCAGCCGCAGGTCGCGCAGCACCAGCTCGGCCGCCCGGAAGTCGACCGTGGTGTGGCTGAACACCACCACCACCTGATGCGGTACGCCGTCGCGGGTCACCACCGCGACGCGCTGGGGCCAGTCGTCGGCGTGCGCGAACGGCTCCGCCGCCAGCTCGTCGGCGACCCGCTGGGCGACCGCCGCCGGATCCGCCGACCCGCCGCCCGCCGCGTCGCCGGAGTTGCCGCCGGATTCGGCCGGCACCACCAGCACCGGTAGGTCACCCCGGTCGGCGACCAGTTGACGGGGCTCGTCGCCGGCCAGCTCCAGCCGGGTGCGCAGCGCGGTGTGCCGCACCATCAGGGCGGCGATCGCCGCGTACACCCGCTCCGGGTCGGAGCGTGCCCGGCGGGGCACGGCGACGTGCCGTTTGAGGGCGAACATGGTCTGGCTGGTGCCGTGCCGCCGGAGCGCCATCCACAATGCCCGCTGGCCCCAGGTGATCGGGGCGGTGCGCGCCGGATCCGGCGCGACGAACGACACCGTACGGCGGCCCAGGGTCGACAGTTCGGTCACCACGTCGACCAGTATCAGTGAATGTGCTGTCACCCGACAGGGTCGAGTAAGCGCTTTCCCTCGACCGATCGGCCGATGATCTCCACCTGGGCGGTAGTCTCCGGCAGGTGCCCCACCACACGCGCGCGCCCCACCAAATCCGGGACCGGATCCGACTGCTCTTCGTCAATACCCAGGAACGCGCCGCACTGACCGCCCTCGGCCTCCCCAGCTATCCGCAGTGGATCGCCGAGGCGACCGGGCTGGACCCGACGCAGATCGTCACCGTCGACGTCGCCGACGGGCAGCCGCTGCCCGACACCATCGAAGCCGACGCGGTCATCGGCGGCGGCTCCGGGCACTCCGCGTACGAACACCTGCCGTGGATCACCCGGACCAAGGAGTTCTTCCGCGCCGCCGCTGCCGCCGGCGTACCGGAGCTGCACATCTGCTGGTCACACCAGGCCCGCGCGGAGTCGATCGGCGGCCGGGCGGCGATCGGCGGGCACGGCCGCCGGTTCGGCGTCGACACGGTACGGCTGACCCCGGCCGGTCGGCTCGACCCGCTGTTCACCGGGCTGCCCGACGAGTTCGACCTGTTCACCTCGCACGTCGATGTGGTCGAGCAGGTGCCGGCGCGGGCCGTCGAGGGGGCGGTCGTCGAGCTGGCGTACAGCCGGGTCTACCGCAACGAGACGCTGGCCATCGGCCCGACCGTACGGACGATCCAGGCCCACCCCGAGATCACCGCGAGCATCATTTCGGCGCTGGCCCGCAGCCGACGCGGCGCGCTGGTCCGCGAAGGCTGGATCGGCCCGGACGACGCCGACCTCGACGCCTTCACCGCCACCCTGTACGCCCGTGAGGCGCAGATCGTCGCGACCTCTCGGCGGCTGATGGCCAACTGGCTGCGGTACCACGTCCGCCCGGGTGTCCGGCCCGACACCGCTCCGACCGGCACGCCGTCCGCTGGTGCTGGCGTCGGTGTCGCCGCCGGTGCTGGTGTCGTCGCTGGTGCTGGTGCTGGTGTTGGTGCTCATGGCGGGGTGCCGGCGGCGGTCGGCGGCGTGTTGTGAGCGTCGTCCTGCCAGCGGCGCGCAGCAGCGCCGAAGCACGCCTCTACGTCGAGCTGCATCCGTGCGGCTGCGGTGAAGCACGGTTCGAGCCGCAGGTCGAGGTGGTCGCGCTCACCGACGGCGACCTGGCCACCCGCTACCAGGGCAGCTGTGCCGGCTGCGGCACCGCACGGGAGTTCCTGTTCCGGCTGCCCGCCGAGCCGGTGCACCCGCCGGCAGGCGCTGCTTTTTCGTACGGTGGCCCGGAGCCGTCGCAGCTCATCGACCCCGGCGAGTGGATTGCCGTCGCCGACCGGTACGCCGCCCTGGTCCCCGCCGACTTCGCCACCGCCGGGCCTGCCGCTCCCGGGCCTGCTGCTGCCGGGCCTGCTGCTGCCGGGCCTGCTGCTGCCGACCCGGTCACGCTCGATCCAGCACAGCGGCGGCGGGCCGCGGCTGCCCTGTCCCGGGCCGTCGCCGCGCTCGACGAGGCGATGAAGTTCATCCCGGCCGACGCCGACGAGGTGCCGGCCGACACCATCACCAGCGACACGGGACGACGGATGCGACGACGCGAACCGGGCCGGTTCCGCCGCGACCGCCTCACCGCCCTCCGCGACACCTACACCGCCCCTCTGCAGGTCAAACGACGCTGATCCTGAGTAGTGGAAGGCTGGCGCAGCTCGGCTCAACCACCGGGCTCTGCTGGTCGGCGGCCGGTCTCTTCTCTCGAAAACGATCAGGACGATCGTGAGCATGAATGTTGATTCACTATGAACTCAACAACACGCCCCAAGATGACTTAGAGTCAACTCACGACACATTTTCTGCATCACCCCGCCCAACTGGAGGCAGCGTGTCGGTAGGCAAAAGGTTGGTCGCATTCTCAGCAGCCCTCACACTGACACCGAAGAGGACTACCGAGACATAGTAAGGATGGCCGCCGAGGCGGCGGAGATCTGAAGCCAACCAAGGGCAGCAATGACTAGTTGCGGACGCTGGCGCGACATTCGCGCGGCCCACATCGAGCGATCCGGTGGCGAGCAGGCCGTCGAGTCCGGTAAGCAGGAACTGCCTGCCACGGCGGGCCTGCCTGGCCGCGAGGCCGCTGTGGCCGACTCGGGGCATGGGCACGGGTCGCTGGAAGAGACGGTATATCTGATGGCCAGCCTCGCCAATGCTCGGCGGTTGGCCGAAGCGGTCGAAGAGCTACGCGACGGCGGCGGGGAGATTCACGACCTGATTGACCCTGGCCACAGCTCGGGCGGGGTCGCCGGCAACTCAGCACCGCGCCGAGGTGAGGCTGAGATACCTTAAGTTCGCGTTTTAACGTGCGTAAGCCTCACCTCGACGGCTCCCGGCTACAACAGGCTGGCCGGGAACCCACCCCGGCGACGCCCATCGCCGTGGCATGCAGGCGACACTGTCGGCATGCGTCCCTCCATCACCATGGCCGTCGTAGGCGGGCTACTCGCCGTGCAAGGCTGCGCTGTCACTGCTCTCGCCCCCGAGGCGCCCCCGCCGACCCCAACCGTCGGACAGCCCGTGGTGTTGGATGCCCGCGTACCGGGTTGGCAGACCGCCGCCTGGCTCGCTGAAGACTCGTTCTGCGTGCGCGTTGCCCGCGTCGACGAGAAGCGCAGGGAGGGCAAGGAGAACGAGTTCGTCTTCTGCGATCCGGCGCCGGAGGCTTTGGACACGGTCGGTCCGCCGCTGCTGCCCACCAAGCCGATGCCGTACGTCGCCCCGCTTGACCCGCAGCAGCGGAAGATCATCCTGGTCGGGTCCGTACGCGGTGCCGTGACCAGCGTGTCCGTGACCATGTTCGGCCAGACCGCCACGGCCGCCGTACACCGGCTCCCCGCCACCCGAAGTCGCCAGATCGGCGCGTACGCGGCCTGGCTTCCCCGTAGCGAGCATGAGCGCGACGGGATGAACCTCTCCGACATCACCGCCGTCGTCGGCCGCGACGCCGACGGCCGCGTCGTGACCCAACTGGACTGACACCAGCGGAGGCACCGGCCAACTTGGGGAGCCGAGCCTCTGGAGCTCGGCCCGCTGCTGGGATGTTGGATCAGTGGTGCTGCTTGGCGAGCTCGACGAAGGAGCGCCAGGCGGACGGGCCGAAGATCAGCATCGGGCCGCTACGGTCCTTGGTGTCCCGAACCAGGACCCGACCGGGCAGGTTGTCGGCCACCTCGACGCACGAGCCGGCTTCGGAGTAGGTGCTGGTACGCCAACTGGGTGCGCTGCTCACTGGATCATCTCCACCGATCGACGTCCACTCCTGGGCAGTGAGGTGCCAGAGAGACGGAGTCTCGATGCACACCGTCTCAATGAAGGGCAGCTCCCGAGAGAGCTGCGACCCGGCCGCCGCCGCCAGGTCGACATCCGCAAGCTGACCGGGCCTCAATGAAGGGCAGCTCCCGAGAGAGCTGCGACAGGGTACCGATTTTACCCCTCCTGACCTGCGGCGGAGCGAGCGGTCCGCGAAGGGTCCGCCTGGAGAGAGCACGACGACAGCCCAAACGCCACCGACGTCCACTCTCGAACAGTACTTGAGCTGCGTAAACAGCTCCGCGAAGGGTCCGCGCTCACGGACGGCATGACGGAGCCTTCGCAGCGCAGAGCGAACCGACCAACCCGGCCGGCGATCAGGCGGCCCTGACTCACCGCGTCCGGCGCGCGATGCAGGAGCGCCGACCCTACCGAGGCAGGGTCGGCGCTCTCCGGCTGTCTCGCCGAGATAGCCGTCAGGCCGTCAGTGGTGGCGCTTCGCCACCTCGATGAACGAGCGCCACGCGGACGGGCCGAAGGCCAGGGTGCCGCCGTCGCGGTTCTTGGTGTCCCGGACCAGGACCCGTCCCGGAAGGTTGTCGGCCACTTCGACGCAGTTGTTCTGTCCGTTGCTCCGGCTCGACGTGAACCAACGAGCCGCTGAAACGTCGCCAGTGATCACTTGCCCATCTCCTTCATCGCGTCCCTGATTGCCTGCCTCGACGCCCGCTCATCCAGCGAGGCGTCCCAGATGTTGCTGAATGCTCCCTCGTACCGGTCGATCTCATGCGGCTTGTCCAGGAACAGAGCACCGGTGAACCCGTCGACGTAGACCGTGGGCGGTTCCGTCGCCTGGCCGTTGCCGTTGGTGGGAAACTCCAGCACGACGAACGGACCCGACATGATGCCGGCGTGCATCCCGACCGCGAACGGCAGCACCCTGAGTGCCACGTTCGGCATCTCGCTCACGGCGATCAGCCGTTCCAGCTGGGCGCTCATGACCTCCCGCCCGCCCACCGGCCGCCGGAGGATCGACTCGTTGAGCACCACCCTCAGCTCCGGTGCCGCGACCGGTCTGGTGAGCAGCGTTTGCCGAGCGATTCGGAGTTGAACCCGTCGGCCGATCTCGCGCGGCTCCGTGCCGGGGTTGTCGGCCTCGATCAGCGTGCGGGCGTAGTCCGCAGTTTGCAGTAGTCCTGGCACGAGCTCAGCTTCGTACCACCGCAACTGACTGCAGGACTCCTCCAGGCCGATGTAAACGTCGAAGCCCTCGTTGATTATGTCTGCGTAAGACAGCCACCAGCCCTTGCTCTTGGTCTCCTTGGCGAGAGCCATGAGCGATGTCGTCGTCTCGGCCAACGCGCCGTAGACGCGGCACATCTGCTCGACGTCGAGTGACCGCATGGACGTCTGCCCGGTCTCGATCCGCCAGATCTTCGCTTCGCTCCACTCCAGAGCGGAGGCGGCGGCTCTGACCGTGAACCGGGCCTGCATCCGGAGATCACGCAGGCAGCGACCCAGTTGCCGTCTCGGCACCGTTGACCCTGTCGCTCCTTCCGCCACGTCTCATCCTCCGCTCCTCGCCTCACGGTGAGGCGACCCTGTCACTCAAGATGAAAGCACCCGTACGCCTGTTTTGCAATGCATGCTTCGCTCTCTATGACGTACTTCTGGGTGCCCTAAATGAAGTCTTGTAGATCGATACACGCAGTGCTCTACTCGTCTTCGGTACCTGGGCGTGCCGCACCGCCCAGCAGCCGGCGAGGGGTCGCCCGAGCAGGCACATGTCGTCGGTCCCGCTCGACTCGAAGGGGGCATTCCATGGTGAAGCCGCTGATGTACGGCTACCTGCGGGTGGACCTCGACGCCCTCGACGGCGACATCCGGCAGATGGAACTCGCCCTCAAGTTCTGGGCCGAGCAGGAGGGCTACTGCTTAGCGGGGCTCTTCCATGAGTACGACACCGCGCTGAACCGCCCCGCCCTCACCGCACTGATCGAAGAGATCGGCCGCTCCGACGCCCGGCGCGTGATCACGCCCAGCCTTGCGCACCTCTCCACGCACCCGGTGGTCCAGCGCCACCTTCTCGACGCGCTGGAAGACACCGGCGTCCAGGTCCATACCCTGCAGGAGGAACTAGACCCATGAGACTGCCGCTGTACGGCTACATCCGCCTACTGCCGCCGCACGCCAACACGAGCAACGCCATCGTGGACCAAGCCGAGCGACGCATGCAGCAGTTCGCCGACAGCCACGGCTACGACCTGACCGCTGTCTTCATCGAACGCGCGACCAGTCGAGCAGCGTTCGACCGCCTGATGCATGACCTCCTCGTCGAGGACGCCCACCACGTCATCGTCCCCGCCCACGAAACCCTCTCTGCACACCACAGCGACCTCTTCGACGACCTGATCGAGGAACTACACGCGGCAGACGCGCTCATCTTCGATCTCGAAGCCATCGACACCTGCGACAGGAGGATGCGGCCATGCTAGGAATCGGGGCAGTCGTCGGCGCGGCGCTGCTGGGCTTCTGCGCCGGGCTGTGGTCATTCAAGGTCAAGTCCAGGTGGTGCCCGGACTGCGGGCGTACGACCTACCCGATAGCGGATCGGCCCGGTGAGTAGCCGGCTGCTCGCCACGCCGGAGCCGAAACCCGGCGACGTGCTGATCATCGGCCGGCAAGCCAGCGTCCAGTTCGCCGACGACCGCGCCATCCGACTCCGGGTCATCGCCGTCGACCGCAAATGGACCTACGACGGGTGGATCTGGCTGGCCGGATACGTCATCGACCGGTACGGCAACGCCGCCGAACGGCGGGAGATATTCGTCCAGCGCCACGGACTCTACCGACTGCCCCGGCGCGCAGAAACCCGACCATCGACCAATTGATCAAGGGAGAGAAATGATCACCGAAATGCTACGTGACTGGTGGCTACGCTGGCTCGACTGGCGCTCCGGCCGGTCCACAGCCTCCCACCGGCTGCACCACCTGCGACGCGAGCTGCACCAACAACGGCAGACGACATCGGCCCGTCACCGCCGACTCGACGGCAACCGGGGACACCACTGGTCCACCGAGGCGACCGAACTGGTCCCCACCCTGCGCCCGTTGATGACCTACGGCCAGCAACTCGGCTACCGGGTCCTCCCGCACGGCTCACCCTGACCGGCCCCCTCCCCCTACACCCGCCGAGCCGGGATCATCAAGATCATGTGAGGCTGAGATACCTTTCGACCGGCTCGGGTTCAAGGGGTCGTCGCAACACCTGAGTTGATCAAGGGAGTTGCGATGTCTAGATCACTGCCCCGGTTCCGGCGGGTCGCGTTCTGGGACGCCGTCCGGCTGGGGATGTCGAACGAGGAGGCGGGACGACACGCCGGGGTCACCCATCCCACTGAGCTGCGGTGGTTCGCCCAGGCTGGTGGGGTGAAGAGCAACGGACCTCGAGCGGCGTCGGGCCGCTACCTGTCGTTCGATGAGCGGGAGGAGATCGCCCTGGCCTTGGCGCGGGGCGAGTCGCAGCGGTCGATCGCGACCCGGTTGGGTCGCTCGCCGTCGACGATCTGTCGGGAGGTCACCCGCAACAAGGGTTGGCGGGGCCCCTACCGGGCCGGACCTGCCGAGAAGATGACCAGGCAACGGGCAAGACGGCCGAAGGTCGCGAAGCTGGCCGCCGACGAGCGGCTACACATGGTGGTGCAGCACTGGTTGACGTTGCGGTGGTCACCGGAGCAGATCAGTCTGCGGCTGGTGGCCGCGTTCCCCGACGATGAGAGCATGCGGATCTCACCGGAGACGATCTACCAGTCGTTGTACGTGCAGGGCCGGGGCGCGTTGCGGCGGGAACTGGCGGCGTGTCTGCGCACGGGGCGGGCGTTGCGGCGGCCGCGTCGGCGTGAGCGTGAGCGGCGGGGCCGGTTGTCGGACATGGTCAACATCCGGGACCGGCCGGCGGAGGTCGCCGACCGGGCGGTGCCCGGCCACTGGGAGGGCGACCTGATCATCGGCCGGAATCAGGCGTCGGCGATCGGGACGTTGGTGGAGCGGTCGACCCGGTTCTGCATGCTGCTGCACCTGCCCGACGGGCGCGACGCGGTGCAGGTGCGGGATGCGTTGATCGCGGCGATCCGGACAATGCCCGAGCAGTTGCGGCGGTCGGTGACGTGGGACCAGGGCCGGGAGTTGGCCCGCCACGTCGAGGTGTCGATCGCTGCCGGGATCGACATCTACTTCTGCGATCCGCACTCGCCGTGGCAGCGGGGTAGCAACGAGAACACCAACGGGTTGCTGCGGCAGTACTTCCCGAAGGGCACCGACCTTTCTGTCCACAGTGCCGAGCATCTCGCCGCTGTCGCCGCCGAGTTGAACGGGCGCCCCCGTAAGACACTCGGTGTCCGCACCCCGGCCGAGGCCCTCGCCGAGCTACTATCAGCCCCGTCAGCAGCATGAACACCCACTGTTGCGACGACCGGTTGAATCCGCCCCGGTCGAAAGGTATCTCAGCCTCACATGGTGGCGTCGGTGCCGGCCAGCCTGGCGGCGGCGGTGGCGCCGATGATCCACAATGCCGGGGAGGAGGAGAAGATCTGTGCCGTCGGCCACGTACACCTCCTTGGCGGACATTCCCGACGTCGTCTGCGACGAACTGTCGCGGGCGCGCCGTGGGGTGATCATGCTTGCCGTTGACGGGTTGTCATATGACGCGGCGCTGGCGGCAGGCTGGCGGACCGCCGAGTTGACCAAGTTGGCCAGCACGTTTCCGAGCACGTCGACGACTGCGTGGCTGACCGCCATAACCGGAGTCGGGCCGGCGCAGCACGGCGTACCGGGGATGGTCTATCGCGTGCCCGGCCGTGGCACTCTGGTGTACGCCGTCACCGGCCGGGTGTTGGCGCAGGGGCCGGCCGACCCGGGCGGCGACCCCAGACTCGTGATCGAGCACCCGACCATCTTCGACCGGGCTGCAGGCGACGGCGTGCAGTGCCGCGCGGTGGCCCGGGAGATCGCCCACCTACCCGGCCCATGGGCGCAGGCGCTGCTCCGGGGCGCGACCGTCGTCCCGGCTGCACCGTCGGAGACGCTCGCCCGGCAGGCCCGCGACCCGGCGTTGCTGGTCGACGCCGCGATGAAAGAAGTCGACGAGCAGATCGGCGGGCAGGCCGGCGACGTGCGGCGGCGGCAACCGATGCTCCTGTGGACCTACGTCAACCTGGACGACTACCTGCACCGCCACGGCTACGACGAACGAGCCGTGGCGGCGATGGCCGAGCTGGGCAGCCGGGCAGCCCGGTGGGCGCAGGCCGGCTGGACGGTCATCGGCCACTCGGACCACGGCCAGGTCCGGTGCACCCCGGACGAGGACCTGGTGCGGGCCTGGGCCGCTCTGGACGATCCGGCACGGCGGCTGCTCCCGGCCGGCGGGGCGGGCCGGGTCCGGTGGCTGTACCCGGCCCCCGGCGACGAAGGCGAGTTTGGCGGCCGACTCGCTGCGGCACTCGGCTCCTCGGCTCGGATCGTGGCCACCGACGAAGCACTGCGGGACCGGGTAGGCCCGGTGATCGCGATCGCCGCAGACGAACGCTTCCCCGTGCCGGACACCAGCCTGAGCTGGGAGCACGGCGCCGACTCTCCTGACGAGACGGTGGTGCCGCTGGCGATCTGGCGGGGCCGCTGAGACTGCCGTGCCGCCAGGACACGCGGCGGCTAGGACACGGGGCTGCTATGAGGCGATGCCGACGGGCGAGACGTCAGCCGGCCGCTGCGGGCTCGTCTGGGCCCGGAACGGCAACAGCGCGGCCCCCACCAGGATGAAGACTGCAGCGACCGCGAAGTAGATCGGCCGGTAGCCGACTGTGCCGACGACCAGGGTGCCGACACCGATGCATACGGCGTACGGCGTATTGATGATCGCCTCAGACGCGACGATCGCGCGGCCCTGCAGCTCGGCGGAGGTGCGCCGCTGCACCAGGGTCACCTCGGCGACGAGAATCAGCGGCAACCCCAACCCGACCAGGACCGCCCCGGCTGCGACTCCGGTCAGGGTGGCGGTGCTGGCCGCCGCCAGGCCGACCCCGTTGAGCAGGAAGCCGGCGCAGGCCACGGTGTACTCGCCGTAGCGGCGCATCGCGGGACCGACCAGGAGACCGGCGACGACGCTGCCGGCACCCTGGACGCCCCCGAGGATCCCGATGATGGCGGTCGGACGCTGCAGCCCATCGCTGACGAGCGAGAACAGAGCCACGTTGATCATGCCGGCACCGCCGAACGCGACCGCGCTGGCGACGACGATCCGCCGGATGACCGGATGGCGGGCCACGTGCCGGGCCCCGGCGACGACCTCGGTCGCCAGCGAGCCCCGCTGCGTGGCGGCGGCCGACCGGACCAGATCCCGGGGCCGGCGCAGCAGCACCAGCGACGCGACGGACAGGGCGAACGTCGCGACGTCCACCAGGATGACCGCCTCTATACCGCTGGTGGTGTAGAGCGCGGCGCCGACGACCGGCCCGATCACCCGCATCCCCTGACTGAGGCTGCTGAGTACGCCGTTGGCGTTGCCGAGGCTGTCGTCGGGCAGCATCGAGTGCAGCAGTCCGCCACGGGAGGCCCGGTAGATCTGCCCGGAGCAGCCGTACAGGAAGGTGACGACGTACACCAGCCAGACGTCGGCCGCGCTGTCCACTGTCAGCAGTGCCAGGATCAGGACCGCCATCGCCCCGTCGTTGACCGTCATCAGCCACCGGCGCGGCAGGCGGTCCACCAGCAGGCCGGTCAACGGCGACAGCAGCACGGCGATCGCCATGAGCAGGAAGACCAGGCCGGCGGCGCTGGTGGATCCGGTGAGGTCCTTCATCCAGATCGCCAACACGATGACCATCATCGTGCTGCCGAACATGTTGAACGCCTGACCGGCAAGGAGCAGCCGCATGTTGCGGTCACGCAGGATGACGGGTCGCATCGATCTCCTCAGCCGCGTCGAGATCCTCAGGATCGGGCACCGGGACGACCCAGCCGGCCCGGTGCAGCATGTCGAAGACCCGGTCGGCGAACGCCACCGAGACAGGGAGTTCGCCGGCCAGCGCCGCCCACCACGCCGCGCTGCGGCGGCCACGCCGGCCGTCGACTGCTCGCAACAGCGTGAGTACGCGGGCGTGGCTGCCGCCCCGATCCTCAGCCAGGCGTTCGGCGAGCCAGGCGCGGTCAGCGTCGGTGGCGGCCAGCGTCCGGGGATTGACCGGGCCGAGCGCGGCGCGGGCCAGCACCGTACCCGACGCCTCGTCGTCGGCCGACGGCTCGACGCACAGCGCGCGGTCGGCAGCGGTGGCGGACACGTCGGCCAGCCAGCGCGCCGTACGGACGATCTCCCCGACCGGCACCCCGGCGTACGTCAGCGTGCTGACACACCTGCCGGCGATCTCGCTGCGGTGGGCCACCCGCCGGACCGACGCGGCGTCGCCGGCCGGGTCCAGCACCGGGCTGCCGTCGTCACGGTACGGATACGGTGCCGGCGGACGCTGCCGGCCGGGCAGCGCCGCCAGGATGTGCCCGGCGGCCCAGCCGGCACACGCGTCGGCGACGTCGGCGGCCAACGCCGGGTCCGCGCGCCCGCGTACCGCCGCCACGGTCGACGCCGCCACCGTGACGGTGCGACGCAGCTCAGCCGGGTCGACCATGTCGAGCGTGTCCGCCGAGGTGTGGTTGGCCCGGTCCGGCCAGTGCCCGAAGGACACCGTCGGGCACCCGGTCGGCGCATCCGAGACGAGCGCATGGTCGGAACCCCCGGAGAACGGCGCGGTGACCACCTGCCCCGGATCGCACGGCACCGCGCCGCTGTAGGACCGGGCCCGTGCCGGCACCAGTTCGGCGCAGCGTCCGGCCAGAGCCGGCAGAAACGACGGTACGTCGTCCGGCCCCCGCTCGATCACCAGCGAGCTGCCGCAGCGGTACGGGTCCTGCCCGGCCATGTCCACGTTGACCGCCAGGCTGGGCCGCGCCACGGCACCGCCGCCCACAAGATCGTGCAGGTACGCGGCGACACCGACGAACTCCGGTGCCCACAGGAAACGCAGATCCGGTCCGCCGACTGGCCGGGCACCGAGCAGCCGGGCGGTCGCGAGCAGCGCGGCGACGCCGGAGGCGTTGTCGTTGGCGCTGGGCCGGGGGTGGCACAGGTGCGCCGAGAGCAGGAACTCGTCGCCGCTGCCGTCGCCCGGCAGCACGCCGGTCACCACCGGCATGGTGGCCGTCGACCCGGCCACCGCCACCTCGACGGTGACCGCCTTGCCACGGTCGGCGGCCGCGCTGAGCCTGGCGAGCTGCGCGGCGGTGAGGCTGAAGCCGGCCAACGCCGTGCCGGGCAGCAGTTCCAGCCGGCCGACCTGGTCGGCGAGCCGGTCGGTCCGGGCGCTGAGCGGGTCTGCGGCGACCGCGACGGCGCCGCCGGCCGCCGCCCGCCGGGCGCATTCCGGAAACGGTACGCGGACGTCGTCCAGCAGCACGAGCGCGCCGGTCGGGTCGGTGCCGGCGCACATCGCCGACCAGCGCAGCAGTGGTGCGGCGACGCCGCCGGCGGGGATCGGTGCCGAGTACGCCGCGAGGGTGTACGGCTGTGCCGGGTAGTCAATCAGCGTCTCGCCGCCGTGCCGGAGGCTGGCCCGCACCGGGGTCCACGACATCGGGGCCTGGTAGGTCCACCACCGCCGGGCCCCGTCTGCCGGGAAGGTGTGCACGGTGACGTCGCGCAGGCCGGCGTCCGCCGCCCGCTGTGCGACGTACCCGGCCGCGGCGTGGATCCCGGCCGAGGCCTGGTAGCGGTCGTGCCGGGCGACCTCGGCGACGTCGACCATGGCAGCGTCGACGTCGATGCCGTCGTGCACCGCCGCGACCAGCTGGGGCAGTCTCATCGGCGGTCCGTCGGGGCGGCGGTGGAAGTGGCTGCGAACGCGGTGGTGAAGGCGGCCAGGCGGGCCTCGGACAGCGGGACCGACAGCCGCAGCAGCGCGCCCGGTGGGCCACCGGGTGCCAGCGACGGCACCTGCTTGGCGAGCACTCCTCGGGCGGCCAGGATCCGGCGTACCTCATCGTCGCCGGGCAGGACCAGCCACGGCAGCCGGGGGTCGGTCGGCAGCGGGGTGAGACCGGCGGCGATCAACTGCTCCTCGACGTACGGCTTCACCTGTGCGATCCGGTCCCGCAGTGCGGCCAGCGGATCCTGCTGGGTGAGCAGCGCGGCGGCCAGGTCCAGGGCGAGTGCGCTGACCGCCAGCGGCGGCGCCACCTGCCGGACCACATCGGCCAGGTCCGGGGCGGCGACGGCGTACCCGACCCGCAGCCCGCCTGCACAGAACCCCTTGGACATGCTGCGGATGACGACGGTGCCGGGCAGTTCGTCGGTGAGCGGGGCGGCGCTCCGGTCGGGCGGCAGGTAGGCACCGAGCGTCTCGTCGACGACCAGCACGCTGCCGACCGTTGCGCAGGCCTGCGCGACCCGGCGCAGCTGGTCCCCGGTCCACATCGGGCCGAGCAGGCCGGGCCGGTCGACGACGGTCAGCACCGGCCGGTGGTGGGTCACGGCGGCCACCGCGTCCGCCGGGTCGCGCAGCGACGTGGCCCGGACCTGGCCACCGGTGGCGCCGGGCAGTTCCGGATGGCCGGCCAGGTCGACCAGGACGGTGCCGCCGTCGCCCAGCCGGGCCAGCGCGTGCAGCAGGCCGGTGGCACCGGCGCCAGCGGTGACCCGGTCCGGCGGCAGCTGCCGGCCCGGCGGCCAGCGCAGGTACGCGGCGACGATCGGCGCGAGCCGCTGCGAGGCGTACGGGTCGGCGAGGTCGTAGCGGCGGGCCCGCTGGATCGCGGCCGGCCCGGCGGGCAGCGACGCCCACGCGGCGGCCAGCGCGAGTTCGACCGGTTCGGCCTCGTCGGGGGCGGCGCGCAGGTCGAGCGGCACCGGGGCGGGGCCGTCGCCGGGCAACGGGCCCGGTGGCGGGCTCGGCAACGGGCCTGGTGGCGCTGGCGCGCGGTGGCCGTCGAGCGCCGAGGCCACCACCGGTGCCGGTCGGGCGACGTACTGGACGTAGCGGGTGTCCATGGTCAGCGTGGCACCTGCGGTGAAGTCCGCGTCGGTCCGGGCCACGGCGAACCCGGCACGGGTCAGCAGGGTGCCCACCTCGGTCGGGTGGTAGAGGCGGACGTCGTCGGGGAGGACGGCGGTGGTGCCGTCCGGCCGGCGGACGATGACCCGGCCGCTGCTGCGTCCGGTGGCCGGGTCGTAGCGGCGCTGGAAGTGGAACGCGGTGCCGCCGATGTCCGCGTGTGCCTCGTCCCGGTAGTGCCGGGCAATAGCGAGCACATTGGAGTGGTCGAGGATCAGCAGACCGTCGGCGGGCAGCAGGCGGCGAACCGTGCGCAGCAGCCGGAGCTGGTCGGCGTCGGACCCCCAGCCGAACGCCTGTACGCAGATGGCCGCATCGACGTCGGGCAGCCCCCACCCGGGTGGCTGCGCGCCGAGCAGGTCCACCCGGCGCAGGTCGAGGGTGACATCGGCGGCGGCGGCGGCGCTCGCGGCCCGCTGCAGCGCGTACCCGGACACGTCCACCCCGATGACGTCGAAGCCCCTACGCGCCAGACCGACGGCGTGCCGGCCGACCCCGCAGCCCAGGTCGACCACCCGCCGGCCGGGTGCGTGGGTGGCCAGGACGTCCGCCAGGTAGGCGACCTCGGCGGCGGTGCGTTCGGCCGTGTACTCGTCGTCGGCGAACGTCCAGTAGTCGGCCGTGAAGTAGCGCTCGTACCACGGGGTCGGCGGCATGCCGGTCAGGACACGGTGGTGAGCTCGCGACGGGCGAAGAAGTCGCAGACGTCGCAGAGGTCCGGTGCGTTGGCGACACCTTCCTGCTGCAGGTAGACCCCGCCGCAGACGCGGCAGGCCGCCTCCATGAAGGGGAACATGTAGCGCTGCATGTTCTCGAACGCGGAGAACATGTAGTAGTCGATGCCCGGCCACAAATCGAGCAGATGGTCGGTCATTCCGTACGCCAGGGACCGCTCGTCGGGCCCGGTGGTGAACCGCCCCGGGGTGCCCTGCCGGTTCAGTTCCGGCGCGACCAACTCCAGGTAGAGCGTCAGTTCCTTCTTGGTGATCCGGTACAGCGGGAAGATGTACCGCAGGCCGCCGATCTGCCGGGTCGGGATGCCACCCATCCGGAATCCGCTGGTCATCCAGGTCACCATGCTGGCCAGCAGGTCGTCGGCGTTGAAGCCGAACGCCACCACCCCGGCGCCGCGCGCGTGTGCCTCCTCCTCCAGCATCCGCCGCAGCACCTGGTGGCCGATGACCATCGTCAGGTGGCTGCCCTCGTCGCTGACGATCTCGTTCATCGAGTCGACGAACGTGCCGCGTAGCCGGAACACCCGCTCCACGTCCGCCGCGGTGACGATGACCTGCTCGATCCCGAGCCGTTCGCCGGAGGCACGGGCGGCGGCGAAGGTCGCCGGCTCCTCCCAGTCGGGCAGGCCGGTGATGGTCACGGCCGTCATGTTCAGTGGCGGCAGCCGGTCCCTGGTCCGCTCCAGCAGGGTCAGGTAGGCGACGCTGTCCCGCCCGCCGGACAGCCCGACGATCACGTGGTCACCGTCGCGCATCACCTCCCGGGACAGGACACTGTCGACGAAGGCTTCCTCGACGTACTGGATGAAGGCGGGAGCGTCGAACTGCTCGCCCCGGACCTCGATGGCGCCCTTGTCGTCGAAAACGATGCTCTTGGTGTAGACCGGGTTGGGTACACCGTAGACCTGCCGTTTCGGGCGGCGCATCACATTCAGATCGTAATGCCGGACCTGCCGGACTTCGATGATGTCGTCGGCGCCGACAACCGTGGTGTCCTCCGACACCACCTGCCCATCGCGCCAGCTCAACACGGAGTTGACCGGGATGCCGTTGCGGCGTAACACGTCGACCAGAGGCTGCCCCGCCGTCGCAGCCAATTCCTCGGTCGTGCCGACCTTCGTGTGGTAATAGACTGACGCCATTGTGCAACCATAGATGCCCGCCGGTGTCCGGTACAGTGCGATCATGGGCCGTTCCATAGTCGTCGACCACTACGACGACCCCCGGGCGGCGGCGCGGGCCGGGTGGGAAGCGGTCGCTGGCAGCGGTGACACGCCGATCTTCTATCAGGACGGTTACCTGTCGGCGTACCACGACGCGCCGCTCGCGCCACTGGATCGGCTCGGCTACCTGATGGCCCGGGAACCGGCCGGGCGACCGGTGGCCGTCCTGCCGGTCGCGCTGCACCGCCTCGCCGACCCGATCGGCGGGCTCCGGCGCCTGCATCCCGGCATCGAACGGGACAGCGCGCTGCTCAGCCACGTCTGGCACTGCTACGACACCCAACTGCTCGGCGCGGTCGCCCGGACCGACGTGGTCACCGAACTGCTGGACACCCTGCGCCGGCTCGCCGGCAACTGGGGGGCCCGCTGGTACGGGCTGGTCAATGTGGACTCGTCAGGCCCGACGGCGACCGCACTCACCGCCGCCGGGCTGACCGGTCGGCACCTGGTGGACCGCTACTCCACCGACCTGACCGGCCTCACCTCGTACGAGGACTACCTTGCCCGACTGGCTCCCCGGCCCCGGGCCAACCTGCGCCGCAACGAGCGCCGGGCGGCCGACGCCGGTTTCGTCTGCGATGTGACCACACCGGACGGCGCGGACCTGGTCGAGATCGCCGAGCTGTGCGACCGGACCGCCGCCCGCTTCGGCAACGCCGGTTTCTACCCAACCGAGACGTTCACCCGGTTCGTCACCGCCCTCGGCCCGGCCGCGCACGTGCTCCGCATCCGTCAACGGGGCACGCTGGTCGCGGCCGGGGTGTGCCTGACCGACCAGCGCCGTTTCCACACCTGGACCTGCGGTGTCGAATACCGTGTCGACGGCAACGCCAGCCCGTACGCGGCGCTGTTCGCCGAGTCGGTCCGGCTGGCGCTGCGGCTGGGCCGCCCGATCCTGGAGGGCGGGCGCAGCAACGACGTCTTCAAACGTCGGCACGGGCTGACCGCCCGCCGGCTCGACGCCTACGTGATGCGGCTGTGAGCTACCGGCTACGCGTCCATTCGGGCATCGCCCCGCAGTGGGAGCGGTTGGCCGCCGACGGGCCGATGCTGACCACACCGGGCTGGCTGCGTGCGATGGCGGGCCGGCTCGGCGGGCGTACGCTCACCTTCGTTGTCGAACAGGGCGACGCGGCGTGCCTGGCCCTGCACGCCACCGTGCAGCCCGTCCCCCGGCCCGGTGAAGTGTTCGACCTGCACCATGTACTGGTCAGTGCGGCTCCCGCGCTGCCGCTGACCGACGCGTCACGTGCCGCGCGAGCCGAGTTGTCGAGGCGGGCCGCGCCCGAGCCGTCCCGCTGGACGCCGAACCTGCTGGTGATGCTGCCCGGCTACGAATGCCTCCCCGTCGGACCGGCGGCGAACAGCCCGGCCGCGCTCGCTGCAGCCGTCGACGGCATCCTGGACTGGGCCGCGGACGCCGGCATCGCGACGGTGGCGTTCCTCTACACCAGACCGGAGGCGACGGCGCTGACCGGTGCTCTGTCCGCAGCCGGGTTCGTGGCGATGCCACTGTCACTGACCTGGGAGCTTCCGGTGCGCGACGGCGGTTTCGACGCCTACCTGGCGTCGCTGCCCCGCAAACGGGCAGCGGAAGCAGGGCGCGAGCTGGCCCGGCTCACCGCCAACGGCGTACGGCTGCGTCATCTGCACGGCGATGCCATCCCCCCGGTCGTACCGGTGCTGGCCCGACTGCGCGGCCAGTTGGTCAGCAAGTACCGGGGCCGCTGCGACGAGGCGGCCGAGCGCGGCCGGCTGGAATCGCTGTTGCAGGATGTCGCCGGCGGCCGCGCCCAGGTGGTCCTCGCCGATGCCGGGGACGCCGTCGTCGGGTTCGCGCTGTTCGCACCGTTCGGTGACGAGTGGCAGTGCCTGGCCCTCGGCTACGACTACACCGATCGCCGGTCGAGGTTCGCGTACTTCGGCACGGCGTTCTACGGGGCGGTCCCGATCGCCTCGGCGCAGGGTGTCCGCCGGATCGGCTACGGACAGGGCGCGGCGCGGGCCAAACAGGACCGGGGATGCGTCGGTACGCCGCTGACGGCCTGGCTGCACTCGACCGATCCTGAGCTGATGGCCACGGCGCGGGCCGCCGCGTCGACGACCGTCCTCATCCCTGGACAGCGAACGTCCTGATCCCGGCGTCGGCGTCACCGGCGCGGCGCAAACCGGCGTGAGGTGGCAAGCACGAGGCGTTCCCACGGGTCGAGCCGGGCGCCGTGGACAGCGAGGAGGTCCTGCACCCGGGCCGGGTCGGGGCCGGGCTGGTCGGGGGTGAACTCGGCGGTCAGTATCGGCGCGAGGGGATGCCCGCTGGCCAGCAGCCCGGCGGCCTTCTCGCCGGCCCCGGCGGCGGCGAGACCGCTGAGGTCACCGGCCAGCAGGTCGGCCGCGCTGCGGCGGGCGGAGTCGGACAGCCCTGGCCAGGCCAGGGCAAGGACCCGGGCGCGCAGACCGGCCAGGACCTGCGGATATCCCCGGCGCTCGGCGGGAGCGCTCCGGCTGAGCAGATCGAGCAGGGTACGCAGGTCGGCCGGGTCGCCGCCGTCGTACCCGCCGCGCCCGCCGACGCCGGACCCGACGCCGAACTGGCTGTCGGTGAAGACCGCGCTCTCCCGTTGGGAGTCGGCAGGGGTGTCGGAGCTGTGCATCAGGGCCAGCATGACGTTTATGGAGCCGAGGTCGGCACGGATCGTGCCAGGGCTCGCGTCAGCAGGATCGCTCGCCCCTTTGGCCAGGCGCAGCCGGGCGTGGCTGGGGTGTCGCGGATCGGGCCGGACGTCGCGGACCAGAAGCGCCACCGTCGGGCCGAAGTCGAAGAGCTGGTCGACGAGACGGTAGAGGTACGCCTTCCACACCTGGGTGATGTTGCGTTCGTGGAACGCGTCCAGGTTGGCCGGCCGGTGCCACAGCACCCGCCACGCCATTGGCTGGAATCCCTGGTCGACCACCCGGTCCACGATCTGCCCGCCGAGGTGGCGGGCGAGGGCATCGGGGGCGAGCAGCATGAAGACCGTATGTTCCCAGTCGACTGCTTCACTCACGCGGAGGCTCCTTCGCGGCGGTATGGCGTCGGGTGTGGTCCTGGCCTGGTCCGGATGTGCTCCGGGCATGGTGCCGGGTGCGGCCCCGGACCCGCCGGCTGCCGCACCCGTCGTCTGTTTCAGGTCACCGCTTCTTCTTTTTCACGACCGGGCGCCGTGTGTGGACAGCTTGGCGGTTCATCCTGGCCTCCTTCCCGGGTCGAGCGCGGACAATCCGTCGGTCGGCGGATCAGCGAGCGGTTGCGCGGCCGGCAAGGAATGGTCACTTGCGGGTCGTTGTCGTCTTCTTCTTCACCCGCGGCCTGCGGCCGAACTTCATGTTCCGGTTCACCTTTACCTCCCTCCATTGGTAGTTGGTCTGCCGGGTGGGCCGCTGCGGGCTGTCACCCGCCGGTGGTGGCCACCACCAGTTGGTCCGCCATGGACACGGCGGCGTCGTGGACCTGCTGTGGGGAGGCCGCCGCGATCCGGTCGGCGTATTCGGCCACCGACCAGTCGACGCTGCCGCCCAGCAGAGCGTGCCGGCCCAACAGGAGAGTCTCGTCGAGGGAAGTCTCGGCATCGAGCCGGACCAGACCGGCAGCACGTCGGCGGGCCACCGCCACGCGGGCGTCGCTCCAGCCGTCCGCCACCGCCGACCGTGCGAGGTCGACGGCGAGCCGGGCCACCTCGTCACGGTGCTCGACAGCGGTGGTGATCGCGATCCGCCAGACGCCGGTGTCGTGGTAACCGCTGAGGTCGCCCCAGATGTCGTAGGACAGCCCCAGACTGGTACGCAACTGCTCGACGAGGACGGATGTGTTGCCCCCGGCGAACAGTTCCATCACCACCTCGGCGGCGGCGAGCCGCGGGTCAGCCAAGGAGAACGCGGGTCCGCCGAGCACCACGGCCGCGGTGTCGCCGGGCAGCGGATGATCCAGCCGCCGGGACCGTACGCCGGGAGCCATTGCCGGCAACGGGATGGGGAGCGCGGGCCGGTCGGCGCGGGCGCTCTGGTGTGTAACGGACAGGCCGGCGAGGGCGCTTCGCGCCGTCGCAGCGGTCACGGCGGCGGGGGTGACACCGCCGGTGACCACGACGGCGACTCGTCCGGCCCGCACGTGGCGGCGGGACCAGGCGGTGACCTCGGCGGCGGTGAGCCGGAGCGCGTCGGCGGGGCTGCCGCCGACCGGCCGGCCCATCGGGTGGTCGCCGTACACGGCGGCGAAGAACACGTCGTGGACGATGTCGGTGGGGTCGGCTTCAGCCAGGCGCAGCTCCTCGATGACCACCCGACGTTCGGCCTCGACGAGGACCGGGTCGAATTCGGTGGCCGTCGCGGCCTCGGCGAGCAGGTCCAGTACGGCCAGCGCGTCCACTGTCGGTACCCGCGCGTACAGGACGACGTAGTCGCGGGCGGTGGTCGCGTTGCCCTCGCCACCGTACGACTCGATCTCGTCGATGACCCGCATCTTCCGGCCGGGCGGCACCGCCTGCATGACCAGGTGTTCGAACAGGTGGGCGGTGCCAGGTGAGGTTTCGTCGCGGGATCCGGCGAGGATCCACACCGACACGGTGGTGATCTCGGCACCCGGCCGGTGACGGGTCAGCACCCGGATGTCGTCGTCCAACGCCCGCCCGACGATCTCGGCGGCGGCGGTCACGGGTTCGCTCCGGTGGTCGCCGGACTGGGCACCGGGCCGGACAGTTCCGCCACGGTGTCTTCGTCGACCTCGTCGCCGATCGTCAACAGGAACCTGCCGACCGGGCTGTCCACCCAGGCCAGCCGACCGCGCTCGTGCAGTGTGGCGGTGGGGGCGTCACCTCGCGGGGCGTCGTCCAGTGGCAGGCCGAAGGCCAGCACCCCGGCCCGGACGGACGCACCGGCGGAGAGCCGCTCGGCGGCCGCCGCCCAGGACCGCTGCTCGATCCGGGCGGAGGCACCTTTGATGTTGCGACGCTGCAGGTGGCGGGCCATGCCAGTGAGGGGACGGCGCAGCACGGCTGCACTGCGGATCGCCCGGCGGGCGCGGGTGTCCAGTTGGTTGCGCCGGGGCGGCGGTCGCAGTGGTGGCAGGCTCGTCCGCGCAACGAGCGCGGCGAGTTCGGCGTACTCCGGCCACAACCCGAGTGCGGTCAGCGCGCGGGTGAGTGTGATCAGCTCTTCCTCGGAGGCCGAGGCCACCAGCAGGCTGGCGTCGATCAGGTCCCGGGCCCGGAAGCGTTGCTCGAAGCGCTCGAACAGGAGCATCAGGGTGTTCTTCACCGCCGGTGCCCGCCACGGTTGCGGCATGGCGGTCAGCGGTGGCACACCGGCCAGGTCACCCAGCGACCACCAGGTGGCGATCTCCACCCCGTACGGCAGGACGAAGCGGGATTCGTGCGGGCGCCGCAGACTCACCATCATGTGCAGACGGTCGTTGAAACAGGCGAACGTGCCGGTGTGCAGGTCCCAGCCATCGTCGATGAGTAGACCTGCCGCTCGCCACAGAGCGGCCTCGGTGCCGGCGACGTAGTCGAGATCGTTCATGGTGCGACCAAGACCGGCCGGGTAGCGGTCGGCTACCTCCAGCCCTTTGATCGGGGTGAGGTCGCTGACGCGTGCGGCGAGCTCGGCCGCCACGGTGCGATAAAACGTGACCCGCGAGGTGGCCAACTCGAGATCGTTGGCAATCCCCGGGTCGAGGGTGACGCCGTCCGCAGCCCACGCGGAGTACAGGGTGGCGGTCAGGGACGGCTGTCCTTGGCGCAGTGCCGCGACCGCCTCGGCCGGATCCTCGAGCGGCTCACCGCAACAGACGCTCAACGCACTAAGGACATCGTCCGCCGACAATTGGAAGGTCACGGCACGGTGCTCCTCGCGGGCTCGGCGACGCCGGCGTTCGCACCGCACGGCGACGCCGAGCGCCCGACGGCGGTGCGCTAGTAGTTGGGCAGGCAGTCCGTGCAGGTCGTGCGGAACTTGACCACCTGGACCGCCTGGCGACGCGCGAGCATCTTCTCGACCCGGCTCGGAGTGAGCAGCGTGGGCGCGACAGCCGTGTCTTTCCTGACGCTAGTGGAATTCTTCACTTCATCCCCTTGCTAGGAAAAGTGGTGGCGTATTCAGCTGATCGTACGGATCTCGCCACACGCAGTCAATGCACAGATCTCAATCGCCAGCCAGGGATAGGGAATCGATCAGCACCAAACTAGTGAATGCCGGATAAAAGCTGGTAGTCACCCAAAACCGACCAATCACCGCCACCTAGGACGGGAGTCCTCAAGATCACTTGACGAAAATTCGGACGACACGCCGACGCCAGCCCGAATCCTCGTCAAGTGATCTTCACGCTACGCCCGGCGCGTCGAGCGGGGTGAGCCGGCCAAGGAAGTCGCCGAACGACCAGCCCATGCTGGTAGTGATCACCTGTCGCTCCCGCCAGGCGATTGCATCCGCCGTACCCGGGCCGGCCAGCAGGTCCTTCGGCAGGAAGCCGACGCTGCCCGGGCGGGGTTCCTTCAGCCGAAGCAGCAGCAGACCCTCCATCGGGACCGCGATGACAACGAAGTCCGTCGACAACTTCCCGACCCGCCACTCCCGCTCGGCGGTCAACAGGTCGAACGACGGATACTCCGGGTGCACACCCAGCAGCGGACGCCCCGGGAACAGCGTGAACGGCGCACCCGGCACCCACTGCGGCTCCACCGGCTGCATTCCGTTCGTCTGAGACAGCCAATCCCGGTAAGCCCAGGGCAGCGGGCGCCCCAACGCCTGCTCCAGTGCCTGCAACTGACCCTCATCGAGCGGGCCGAACGGCTGCCGCTGCGCCGGCCGCCAGCCGGTCACCGCCGTCGACTCGTCCACCACCGGCGGCGCCTCACCCGGTGCCAGCCGCCGCACCGTGACCCGCCACCGACCAGCGTTCTCGAAATGCGCCCCAGCGAAGTACCAGGTCTCGGCACCGATCGGGAACGTCTCCCCCAGCCGCAACAGGTACGTCGTTGAATCGGCAGACCCGGGAAAGGCCACCACCACCTGCGCGGTCACCGGCCGACGCGGATTCGCCCCGGCCGCACCGAGGCTGAACGTACCCATGTTCACCTGTGTGTTGTTCCGAACTACCAGCACATCAGGGTGCGACGGCACAATCCTGTCCTTCCCGTCGAGAACTCAGCCACCGAGCATTCCATGCAGCGTCGGCTCGTCCGGCAACTCGAAGCCCAACTCGCTGCGGGCCACCTGCTCCGCCTCCGCCCGGTTCACCGGCCACCGACCCCCTGCGTGGGCCGGTGCCGAAACCGTACCGGCGCCGGGCGTTGCAGAACCGTTGTCCCAGGCTATCGAGCGCGAACCGTCCGGTCCCACCTCGACGGCCAGCAACTGAGCCAGCTCACCGGCCGTGCCCCGGTCCGCGTAGTAGACAAAGTAGGCGCCGCTCCGCTCAGTCACCGTCCGGCCCGGCCCGGCAGCGGTCAGCGCATTGGTCGCCACGCCCGCCGACGCGCCGACGCCGGCTTCCGCCGTCGACCCGCCTGCCGAGCTGGCCTGCTTCGCGACGGGCGGCACCGGCGGGAGCGGCGGCACCACCGGCGCGCGATCCAGGTGGGCGTAGTCCCTACTCATCAGGTCGAGAAATGCCTGCACCGGGATCGGCTGCGGATGGCCATGATTCCAGGGATTGCGCAGCCAGATGTGCCCGTCCCGTGCCGCCACCACCTCGTACGCGTGTCCCGCGTGCAGTCCGTACGGCGGCGCTCCATTCGGCAGATGCTGATAGCGGTCCGTTGGCATGGTGCTGACGATCACCGGAATCCGCCGCGCCAACAACTGGGCCAGCGTCGCCTCGACCGTAGGCTCGCTGCCCGGGTGCGTGGGAAACCGGTCGGCGCGGGCCGGCTCGCCGGTGAGCTGGGTCAGCACCTCCGCCCACAGATCGGAAGTGCTGCCCGGGTTCATCCGGGCGTAACCGCGCGGCGCGGCCTGGTTTTGGTCTGACCAGCCCTGCCAGCTCTGCCACTGCTGCTGCCAGGCGACCTGCCGGGACTCGGTCCAGGTCCGGTCGACCGCCGCCAGCGCCTTCTCGAGCATGCTCGCCCATGCCGATCCGACCTGCGCCTGGTCGGCGTAGGCGGCCTGCCCCGGCATGATGGCGTGCACCGGGACGTCCGGAGTCACCGTGATCCGCAGTCGTCGGCCGGTCGGAGTGGTCCGGTCGCCAGGGAGGCTGCTTTCGTGCAGCAGGACGTCGACCGTGCCGTCCGGGTTGGGACGGAACAAATTACCGATCGTCTGCGGGCTGTGCCCGGCGATCGCGCCGATCGAGGCGAGCATGCCGCAGTCACCGAGAGCTCCCTGCGCGACCTGCTCCCGCCTGGGCAGCCCATTCCACAGGGGCGCTGCGGCACCCGAGTTCGGATCCACCGGACGGCCGTACTCCGGTGCCACCTCCCCGGGATCCGGCTCCGGCAGGGTGGGGTGGTCGGCGTACACGTGGATCTCGGTCGGGTCGACGGCGAGCGGTGCTGCTTCCGGCGCTTGCTCGACCGGCGCGCTCGGCGCCAGGTTGAGGATCGCCCGGGTCAGAGCGTCCGAGACCAGCACCATGGTGCGGGTCTGCGCCAGGTAGTGGAAGCTGTGGCTGCCGAGCAGCTGGGTGATCGCCGGGCTCGACCCGTACGTCGCGGTGATCGTCGCGTATGCCCGGCGGACGTCCTCGGCCAGCAGCGCCCGCCGGCCGGCGTCGGTCGCCAGGTCGAAACCCGGGTGTACGCCGCCAACGTCGACATGCGGCGCGTTCGCCAACACGTACGGGCCGATGTCGACCTGGCCGGTCAGGTCGACGTACACCCCGTCGCGGGCGATCCGCGCAGCCAGCTCCGGATCGACGGCCTGCAGTTGGGCGAGCTGATCGGCGCGCAGCCCGATCACCTGACCGGCGGAGGCCGGCAGCGTCGGCAGGCTCCGTTGGCCCTGCTCGGCGTCGACGGCGAGCCGGTGCAGCTGCTCGGTGAGCTGCGGCGCGTACGGAACGTACCCGTTGTGGACCAGCCGGGCCCGGTAGTCGCGCTGCTGGGCGCGTTGCGGCTCGGTCAGCGTCGCCGGGTCCGCGCCGAGCACAGCCAGGACGGTCTCCGGGGCGAGCGCCGGCGAGGTGAGCCGCAGCAGCAGGTTCGCCAGGTCCGGCGGCAGCTGCGCCCACCGCGCGTACGCCTGCGGGGTGCCGCCGGTCAGGCCGAGCTGGTCGACGAGTACGCCGATCTCGGCGCGCAGCGCCACCCGGGTCGGCGGGTCGGCGGCGGTGTAGCGGGCCGTCAGCGCCCGGATCCGGGTCAGCCGGGGATCGGCTGGTCCACCGTCGCGACTCGCGGCCAGATCTGGTGCCCGCTGATCCGGCCCTGCCGCCTCGCCGCCGCGTACTGCTTCATGACCACCGGTATCGGCAGGCTGCCGTGCACCGTCACCGTCCCCGACTGGTCGATGATGTAGCAGCCCATCCCGACGTGCGCCCCCGTCGCCCGCTGTTCGGTCGACGGTGTCTCCTTCGCCAGCCAGCCGAACTCGAACGGATGCAGCTCGATCGGATTCGCCGTCCCGACCAGCCGTTCGATCAGTTGCTGCGCGTCGTCCTCCGTCATCGCCCGGCACCTCACTGGTCGTCGTGGGTGGCGTCGATACGCTGCGGTCATGTCCGACGCCAGCGACGCCCGGCCCACCGTCAGCGACACCCTGTACGCCGCCATCCTCGCCAACCCCGACGACATGGACCTGCGGCTGCGCTACGCCGACGCCATCGAACCCACCGACCCCGACCACGCCGAGCTGATCCGCGCCGAGATCGCCTGCGACCTGGCCGTCGTCGCCGGCACCCCGGTCGATCCTGAATTGTCCGATCGGGCCGCCGCGCTCAGCCACCGGCTGACTCCCCGACTCGGCGCGCCCGTCGCCGGTCTGGTCACCAACTGGCTCGTCCGGCGCGGATTCGCCGAGTTCGTCAAGCTGCCGGGGGCCGATTTCCTCGACCGGGGCGCGGAGATCTACCGCCGGGTTCCGGTCCGCCACGTCTGGCTCACCCACGTCGATCCGGACCTGATCGGCCCGATCGCCGCGAGCCCGCTGCTGGCCCGACTCACCAGCCTCGGACTGAACAACAACCCGATCGGCGACGACGGACTGCGCACCCTGCTGGCCTCCCCGTACCTGCGCCAACTCCGCTGGTTGGGCCTGGTCAACTGCGGCATCACCCCGGTGGGTGCCGAACTGTTCGCCGAACTCGCCCCCCGGGTCCTGCCCGACCTGCGGTTCGTCTACTTCGCGCGCAACCGCGCCAAACTCGTCCCCTACGGTGCCGGCTTCGACGCCGTCGGTGGGCAGGACCCGATCGACGTCTACGTTCCGGAGATCGCCGAGCGGATCACCGCCGAGCACGGGCCGCTGCCCTGGCTCGACCCCGACATCGCCTGGCGGGGTGGGTACGTCGACTTCGGCCAGGTGTGACCGGGGTGGTGGCGAGCTCCGGTTCGCCTCGGCGATCCGCTGGGCGTGGAACCGGATACTTGGCGGGATGTTGCGTGAGTCGTCGGGCAGCGCTGCGGCCAGTTTGCCCAGCTCGGACTCCACCGATTGCCGGAACTCGCCGAGCGACAGAATGAGCGGGCGGGCCACCGCGGCGGCACCAAGGATCCGCAGCTGGCCGGAGGCGTCGGACAGGCCGAGAATGTCGTGGCTGCCGCCACGGGTGGTCGCCGGCCCGTGCAGCGGGCGCAACTCCAGTGTGCTGGCGAGGGCGGCGACCCCGCCCGGGTATTCGGGGGCCTGGCCGATGGAGAGGACCATCCGGTCGTACTCGTGGCGGGTGCCGTCAGTGAAGTCGACCAGGAACGTACCGTCCACAGTGTGCCGGGCGGAGACGATCTCGCGCAGCGACTGGCTGATCCGGCTATCGGTGGCGGCCACGTCGTACGCGCCGACCTCGGGCAACGTGTTGCGGCGGTTGTAGCCGCCGGAGAAGCTGCGCTGGAACCGCAACTCGGCGTCCCGGGCCGGGTCACCGGTGCGGTCGGCCGGCGGCAGCCCGACCGCGCGGGCCGACCAGTCGATGGTGGCCGCCGGTGACGCGGCGGCCTGCTCGATGTCCCAGGCCCCGGAGGCACCCGCGCCGAACACCAGCACCCGGTCACCTGGCTGGTACGCGTCGGCCAGGTTCTGCCCACCGAAGTCGACCCGGGGGCGCGCTGGCCGAGGGTCGGTAAACCGGCCATCGGCGTCGAAGCCGAGCCGCTGGGCGGCACCGGCCGGCAGCGCCGCCGGGTCGACCGGGGAGCCGTCCGGCCCGTACGGCGTGCCGGACGTCCGGTCGACGGCGTACCCGCTGTCCGGATCGACCACCAGCAGATCGGTGAGCCGGCCGGCGGTGTCAGCCAGCAGCGGCGGGTCATCCTGGCTGGTACCCGTGCCGGTCAGGATGTCGGTGTCGGTGCCGCCGAGGACCGTACGGACCGGGGCGGGCAGCGTCGCCGGGTCGACGGCCACGCCGGTCGGGTCCCGGAACACCGGCACCGGACCGGAGAGGTCGACCTGGTAGCCGGTCGCCGGGTCGACGTACCGGCCGGTTGTCGACGCCGGCGCGGCCGGCACCCGCGCCGGGCCCGGACCGGCGGCGATGTCCACGGTGGCGGCGTAGAAACCGCGCTCGCCGATCGTCACCCGGTAGTTCGCGCCATCCGGCCAACCGGCCGCAGCGTCGGCGCTGGTCGGGCGGGGGGTAATCGCGGTCGCGGTGCCCTGGTAGCTGGGCATCCCGGTGTACGCGCGGGCCGCGCCGACCGCCGCAGCGAAGTCACTGGAGAGGGCAAACTGGGTGCCTTCGTCGGCGAAGTCCGCCGGCTGGAACGGCAGGCCGGGGATCTCCAACTCGGTGGGGACCTGCCCCATCAGCAGCTGCTGCCGATCCGCCCACGGGTCGTGGCCCTGCGACACCGCCAGCACCGGCGGCAGGCCGTCCCCGGTGTCCGGCGGCGCGTCGAGGGTGGCGAAGTCGGCCGTGGCCGCCCAGCCGCCGCCGATGACCAGCCGGTCGAAGACGTGCTGCGGGTCGGCGTCGAGCGCGGCGTCGACCCGGTCGGTCAACGCCAGGTCCGCCCGGTCGCGGGCGGCGGTCGCCTGCGCGGCCCACTGGCGGGCCGCCGCCCGTACGTCGGCCTGGACGACCCGGATCTCGTCGGCCAGGCCGGGTCGGTCGCGGGCGGCCGTGAGCAGCCCGGCGAGGTCCGCGAAGGCCGGCCCCAACTGGGTACGGACGGCAGCGAACCGGGCGTCCGTGGCGGCCGTCCCGACCACCGGTACGTTCGGCACCAGGCTGTGCACCCGGTGCCCCGGGTACGGCTCCAACAGCCCACTGCTGATCAGCAGGCCGACCGCTTCGGCGTGCAGCTGGGCTACCTGGGCCGGGTCGGCGTGCCGGCCGGTGCCGGCCTGCGCCAACTGGTCGGCGACGGTACGCAGCTCGGCCAGCCGCCCGATGTCCCGCGCGGTCAGGTGCCGCTGCCCGTCACCCTCGGGCCGGGACCCTTCGGCGAGCGCCGTCGTCGCATCGGTACGCAACCCGTCGGCCCGCTCCTGGGCGATGGCGTCTACTTCGGCCAGTGCGGCGGCGACGGCCCGCCGGACATGGTCCGTGGAGGCCCGGTCGGATACCCGTACGGTCGCCCCGTCGGCGTGCGTCGCGATGGTGGCGACGGGGGCCACCGTCGTGTCGGGCGGCAGCGAGGTCACGGCGAGCGTGACGGTCACCGGCCCGGCTGAGGTGTCGAGGGTGACCGTGCCGGCGTCCGGGTCGGCGACCGCACCGGCCGGCAGCAGTCCGGTGTCGAGCGCGTCGCGTACCGCCGCGGTGACCGCGACCGGGTCGGCGTCGTGCAGCGCGCCCCCGAAGGTCGTCCCGGCGGCGGCGCTGACCAGTCCGTCCGGCGCGGCGCTGAGCGACCCGTCCGGCCCGGCGGCGGCTAGTGGTTCGGCTCCGGCTCGTCCGTCAGCGGCCACACCTGGCGGCCGGTCGTCCGGCCCGCCCGGCGGGCCGCCGCGTACTCCTGCATGATGATCGAAGGCGGCATGCTCCGGTGGGCCGTCACCGTCCCGTCGTGGTCGATCACCCAGTTCCCCTGGCCCAGACCCAGCCCCTGGGTGCGTTCCGTCTCCGAGAGGATCTCCCTCGCCACCCAGCCGAACTCGAACTCGTGGAGAGCCATCCGGTTCGGCGTCCCGACCAGCCGCTGGATCAGCTCCTGCGCGTCGTCCCGAGTCACTGTTGGTCCCTCCCCGTGCCGTCGGCGCGTCCATCGACCACAAGGTGTGCGTCGCCGCCAGGTACTCGGCGGGCGGCTGCGTCGCGGTTCCGCCGTACTGCGGATCCCACCACACCGGCCCGTCGGCCCCGTACGGGTAGACGATCAGGAACGCGTGCGAGCCGGCTGCCTGCGCGTTTCCGTCGGCGTCCAGGTGCAGCCGTCCGGTGTCCTGGTCGAAGCTCAGCCAATCGGCGACGACCAGGGCTGCACTACCTGGGCCGGCCGCCGCTACCCGCTGCTGCAGCTGCGCGTACTGCTCGGCGACCGCCGCCACCCGGTCCGCCGGTGCCCCCGGCAGGTCCGCCGGCGGACCGACCCACTCCCCGCCCAACCACTCCTCGGCCCGGCTGATCCCGTCGGCCTCACCCGTGACCCGGTCGATCGTCCCGTCGCCTGCCCGGTCCGGCCAGCGCGGTAGCGACACCATCGGCCGACCCAGAAACGTCGACAACCCCGCCAACGAACAATCCATACAATTGTTGCCACGACCCGACCGCCCCGGACCACCATCATTCACCAACCCACCAAACGGATGCGACGACGGATCCGCACCCACCACAAACCCACCACCCGACCACAACACCGCCTCAAGATCAGCCTGAAAAACCACATCCTCCAACGGCGCCAAATTCAACGGACCAACCGGACGCGGACCCGACAATTCATCGGTGTCGGCGACTACACCGGAGGTTCCGTCAGTTACTCCGGCGGCTCCGCCAGCTACTCCCTTTCCGGCGAGTCCGGCTCCGGCCACACCTGCCGACCCGAGATCCGCCCCTGCCGACGCTCCGCCACGTACCGGCTGATCGTCACCGGTACGGGCAGACTCCCGTGCACCGTCACCGTCCCGTCCCGGTCGATGATGTAGCTCCCCAGGCCGACCCGCATCCCCGTGCCGCGTTCCTGTGGACTCAGGATCTCCTGCGCCAGCCAGCCGAACTCGAACTCGTGCAGCGCCATCCGGTTCGGCGTCCCGACCAGCCGCTGGATCAGCTCCTGCGCGTCGTCCCGAGTCACTGTTGGTCCCTCCACCTGCTGCCGGCGCGTCCATCGACCACAACGTGTGAGTGGCGGCGACGACGTGCGTCGGCGGCACCGGCCACGTCTGGCCGTCCTGCGGATCCCACCACACCGGGCGATCGGCCCCATGCGGGTAGACGATCAGGAACGCGTGCGAGCCGTCAGCCAGGGCGTTGCCGTCAGCGTCGACCTGCACCTGCCCGGTACGCTCGTCCACACTGAGCCAGTCGGCGACAACCAGGGCGGCGCTGCCCGGCCCGGCCGCCGCCACCCGCTGCTGCAACTGCGCGTACTGACGGGCGACCGCCACCGCCCGCTTCTGCGGCACACCGGGCAGGTCAGCCGGCGGACCGACCCACTCCCCGCCCAACCACTCCTCGGCGCGGTCGACACCGGCCGCCTCGCCGGTCTGCCGGTCGACGGCGCCGTCCGGCAGGATGTCCGGCCAGCGTGGTAGCGACACCATCGGCCGACCCAGAAACGTCGACAACCCCGCCAACGAACAATCCATACAATTGTTGCCACGACCCGACCGCCCCGGACCACCATCATTCACCAACCCACCAAACGGATGCGACGACGGATCCGCACCCACCACAAACCCACCACCCGACCACAACACCGCCTCAAGATCAGCCTGAAAAACCACATCCTCCAACGGCGCCAAATTCAACGGACCAACCGGACGCGAGCCGGCCAGCGGCGCATCGCCGCCCGCCACGGGTACGGCCCGGTCGGCTACTCCGGTGGCGGGCCCGGCTCCGGCCACACCTGCCGACCCGAGATCGGGCCCTGCCGACGCTCTGCCGCGTACTCCTCGACCACCACCGTCGCCGGCAGGCTCGGCTGGGCGGTCACCACGCCCGTCAGGTCCACGATGAAGCTCCCCTGACCGATGTGCATCCCGGCTTGCCGTTCCTGGGTCGACAACTCCTCCCGGACCAGCCAGCCGAACTCGAACGGATACATCTCGATCGGGTTCCTGCTGCCCAGCAGTCTGCTGATCAGTGCTCTGGCCTCGTCCTCGGTCATCGACTACCCCTCCCTGCTCCGGCAATGTCGACGACTCACCTGCGGCATTCGCCGACGCCAGGCTTGTTGACGCGGTATCGCGGCCCTCACCGGACACCGGCCGGGTGCCGGTCAGGTCGGGCTGGCCTCCCGGCAGATCCGGGTCAACTCCGCCTCGCTCGGCAACGGCACCGCCGTGAAGTGATGCGTCACCGACTCCGCCATCACCCGATCGACGAGCCTGGTCTGCTCCAGGTCCGGCGTCGAATAGAGAAACGCCGCTGCTACGTCCGGACGGAAGTTCCACCTCTGCGTCGGGCGATCCCAGATCACGGCCTGCACCGGTCCGCGCCCCTGAGCCAGCGCGAGCACGTTCGCCGGAGTCCCATCCAGCTCCCCTGGCGGGTACATCAGATAGTAGATGAATGTCATAGTCAGCCGAAACCCTCCCTTGCGCTATCTGATCGGCAAGTCCCACGAAGTCCACCTGATCGAGACCGAGACGGCCAGCAAACTCCGAAAAGGTGATTCCTTGCTCATTCAACCATATCGCGAAATCACTGGCAACGTTGCGCCGCCTAGAATCACTTATCCATTTTGCAAATCCATTTTGGATCGAATTTCCGTAAGTTTCAGAAATCAGTTTCAGGCCGACCGGAAGTTGCGACGACAGCCCAGTCGATTTGTTCATTATTAAAATATTCAGAAACGCTTCAACCCTGCTCTCGGACGACCGAACAGGATCTCGGACGACCTCGTACCAACCGTGGGTCTGCTTACCAACTAGCCAGCTTCGCTTTGTCGGAAACTGGATCTCGAATACGCGACCACTGGGAGATACAAGAACGCTGTTCAGCCCATAGAACCTGTTCCCCGGATTCCAGTAGGACTTGACCTGTTGAACCTCGTATCCCCGGCCAACCAGGCCATCCAACGTCTCATTGACCGCCGAGCCATAATGTCGCTCTGGCGCCAGGAGCGAAAATCGAACTAGATCACCGACCTTGCCGAGCGCCCCTTGCAGATCAAGCCCGATAGGCTCAAATTCCACCTTGAACTTCCGCGCCAATGACTCAGCATGCTTCACCCGATGCTCGAGACCTACTGGCGTAAGCATCTCCGGCCCGACGAGTCCAATCTCCGCGCCGGCCTCGGCAGCCGCCTCAACCAGGTCTGCAAGTACAATATCGGCGTCTTGGCGAGCAGCAAGCAGAGCCGTGGCCAGGAGCTCCCGGTCGCTAGTCGAAAGGCTGTCCAGGTAGGGGATCGGCTCTAAACTCCCGGCTGAATCGGACGAAGGGTCGCTTGCGACGAGAGAAGCCGTCAGGTCCCGCTGGCCTCCTGACAGATCCGGGTCAACTCCGTTTCGCTCGGCAACGGGACCGTCGTGAAGTGATGCGTCACCGACTCCGCCGTCGCCCGGTCCACTCCTCGAAAGTTGTTGCGCTCCTGGTTCACGAACAGCACTGCTATCGCGACGTCCGGCTGGCAACTCCACTTGGCGGTCTGTCGATCCCAGGTCACCGCCATCGTCGGGCCCGGATGGTTCGCTAGGGCGATCACGTTCGCCGGGTGGTCCGACGGACGTGTCGGGTGGTACAGCAGGAAGTACTGGAACTCCAAGTCCGCCACCCACATCACCTCTCCGGTCCAGCCCGAATCCGGGCACGTCAGTGTAATCAAGTCCCCGAGCCGTAAGCACGTCGACGAGAGTCTGTTGAGTTGTAGTGAGCCACTCGCCATAGCCCTGCCGAACAGTGTTGTCCGGAGCCGTACCTGAGTCGAGCTTGCCTAGCCACGCCGCAAGTCCATTGAACTGCGCCGGCCCGAACCGGTCTGCCAGAACATCGAGGCCACCGGGTAGCCTGTCGGCCAGTCCGGCAGCCTTGTTCAGCGCGAGGATGTCGAGGAAAGCGTTGACGCGATCAGCCGAATGAGAGTCCCTGTCCCGCAGCACCTCATACAATCCGTGAGTCGCTTTTCCGACTCGCCAGCTCGCCTCGGTCGGAAACTGAATCTCGTACAGCTGACCCTCAGACGATCGAAGAGTGACGTTGAGGCCGTAGAATCTGTTGCCGAGATGCCAGAAGACCTTGCCGGTCACCACTTGATGATGAGCCGACTCAAGGCCGCTGAGGACACGGTCGACCGCGGTACCGTAGGCGGGCCCAGCGGGGCTCTGCACGGAGAAGCGGACGACGTCGTTGATCACGGCGAGCGCGGCTGGTATGTCATCGCCAACAGGGCGGTGCTCTGTCACGAATTTTTTGGCCAGCGACTCCGGATCCTTGACCCGATACTCGGTCCCGAGCAGCCTGAGTTCCTGCACACCGGTCAGGTCACCCATCATTTGTAGCCCGACGAGGACGTCGTCCAGCGTTGCCTGGATCGCCTGCGCGCTCTCCCCCGCAGCCGCCACGCCATGCTCCAGCTCCTGCCGCTCGGCTTCGGACAGCCGATCGAGATAGCTCGTCGTATCCGCAGCAGGGCCGCTAGTTATCGGCTGGCCTCCTGGCAAATCCGGGTCAGCTCCGGCTCGCTCGGCAACGGGACCGTCGTGAAGTGATGGGTCGCCGACTCCGCCGTCGCCCGGTCCACTGCCCGGACGCTGTGGCGCTCCGGGTCGGCGTACAGGATCGACGCCGCCACGTCCGGTCGGAAGCCCCACCTCGACGTCGGACGGTCCCAGATCACCGCCTGCGTCGGCCCGGTGCCGGCCGCCACCGCTATCAGGTTGACCGGCGGCTGGGTCTGGTCGTCCGTCCGATACAGCAGGTGGTAGCGAAAGGTCAGGGTCGGCATCTGTGCTTCCTATCGCATCGGGATCGAATCCGGGCAGGTCGGATGGGTCCAATCCTCGCGCAGCCAACTCCTGCCGGAAGCTGCGACTCGGGTCGGCGGCCAGCCAGTCGACGTAGTCCTGCCGCAGGCCGGCCTGGTCCTGTTTGCCGATCCACTTGGCGAAGCTGGTGTCCTTCGGGGGGCCGTACCGCTCGGTCAGCACCGGCATGCCACCCGGCATCCGGCCGGCGATGTCGTGCGCCTTGTTGACGGCGAGGATGTCGAGGAAGGCGTGCATCCGGTCGGCCGGGGTCCGCGCCGGGTCGCGCATCACTTCGTACGGGCCGTGTGTCTCCTTGCCGATCGCCCAGCTGGTGGCGGTGGGGAACTGCACCTCGAATGTTCGGCCGGTGGGCGTGACGAGGGTGCAGTTCAGCCCGAAGAACCGGTTACCGGTGTGCCAGAAGCTTTTGACGTCGGTCACCTGGTGGCCGCTGGCGGTCAACGCGTCGAGCACTCCCGCGACCGCCGGCCCGTACGCGTCGGTCTCCGGTGCCCGTACGGAGAACCGCACCACGTCGTTGATCTCGGCGAGCGCCTCCGGGAGGGAATAGCCCTTCGGCTCGAAGTCGGTGCTGAACTTGCGGGCCAGCGACTCGGCCCCTTTGACCCGGTACTCGCTGCCCAGCGGGGTCAGCGCGTCGGTGCCAGCCAGGCCAAGATCGGTGTTGAGCCGGTCGCCGATCGCCCCCAGTTCGGCAAGGATCGTGTCGGCATCGACCTGGGCGGCGGCCAGCTCGGCGAGCAGCGTGGCCCGGTCGGGCTCGGTCAACGCATCCAGGTACTCCGCTTCACTGGTCGCCCCGGTCGTCGACACCGCAGTCGTCTGCGGGCCGTCGGCCGGCACCGGATTGCCGTCGGCGTCGAGGACGATCGACCAGACCCCGTCGACCTCGCTGCCGTAGATCGGCGCGGTGTCGGAAACCTGCCGGCTCTGCGCATCGATCCAGATGATCTGCCCGTCGTGGTTGACGGCGTTCCAGGTGTGCGCTCCGCCGCCGGCCGCGGCGGTCCAGCTGGTGATGATCAGCGCGGCGGATCCGGGGCCGGCACGCCGCAGCTGGTCGGCGACCGCGTCCAAGCCGGCCGGCCCACGGCCGGCAGGCGCGAAGGACGCACCCAGCCACTGTTCCTGACGTCGGGTGCTGTCCGGCTCGGCGGTCACCGACGCACCGGTCGCCGCCGCGACCTGTGGGTCGCCGTACCAGGTGGCGAGGACGGACAGGCCGACGTCGGCGCAGTTGGTGCCGCGACCGGGGTTGGCCGGGCCGCCATCGTTGACCAGCTCCGGCCAGCGGCCGCCGCGCGGGTCGGGGTGCCGGGCCGGGTGGCCGTCCGGCCCGACCGGCACCTCGTCGGTCAACGCCTGCTGGTCGGCGGGGTCCGGCGGCACCAGACCCTGCCCGTCGCCGGTTGGTCTGGTTTCCGGCAGCGCCCGGCCGTCGCCCAACGCGCCGGAATCCGGCGGTACGGCCGGGCCGGGCATCCGTTCGGTGTCCACCACCGGGGTGACGCCGAGTATTTCCAACATCGGCCCGCACGACCGGCAGGGTGGTCGGTAGTCGCCGCGTTCGTACACCACGTCGACGTCCTGGGCGCGGCGGAACTGGTGGGTGACGATCCGCGCCCCGGCCAGCTCCGATCGGGCGTACGCGTCGAAATCGCCGATCCGGCCGGCATCCTGCCACTGCCGTTCCAACTGGTAGACCACATCGGACACCAGGGCGACCTCGGCGCACCGCCCGTGCCCGCTGCCGACCCGGCTGACCTGCTGAGCGACCTCGGCGAGCACTGTCTCGACCAGCGGGTGCGGCGTCGGCTGGGTGGCCGGGTCGGTGCTCTGGTCGGCGGTCATGCTGCTGTGTGTGTTGAGCTGCCCGCTGCGGGTCATCAACGCGCCGACCACGCCCGGCCGTTTACCCATCGAGATCTGTTCGCCGGGAGTGGCCTGCTGCTGGTGCCGGGTCACCGCACCCGTAACGGCGTCGGCCAGGGCCCGGGACGCGTCGATGAGCGCCTGGTCAGCGTCCGCGCTGTTCGGATCGCCGTCGAACTGGACCGGGTCCAGCTGCCAACTGTGCGTACCGGTGCCGGTAGGGCCGGCCGACCGCTGCAGGGTCTGCGGGTCGACGGTGGTGCCGGAGGATGGTTGCCGGGGCGCCGGGCCGGACGGCTGGTCCGGCCCGCCGGTGGTCGCGGCCGGCGGCGGCGCCGTGGTGGTGGTCCCGGGCGGGATGCCGACCGACTGGCCGGGCTGAGCCGGTACGGCCGGTGCGGCCGGTGCGGCCGGTGCGGCCGGTGCGGCCGGTGCGGCGACAGCCGGCCCGAAGCTGACCGACCCGGCGGAGGGTCCGGCGGCAGGTCCGGCAACCGGTGCCGGTGGCCGGACCGGTGCCGAGGTGGTGCCGGTCAACGAGCTCTGGGGAGCAGCCGTGGTGTTGCCACCGGCCGTCGACGCCGCTGTTGCCTGGGCAGTCGTCTGGGCTCCGGTCTGGACCGGCCCGGGTGTCGACGTCGCAGCCGGTGTGGACGACGCAGCCGGTGTGGACGTCGCAGCCGGTGTGGACGTCGAACCCGGTGTGGACGGGGAGCTCTGCGGGCCGGCGGCGGTCACGGCCGGAGCCGCCGCCTGCGCCGACGTACCGACCCCGGCCGGAGCACCGGCGGCGACCTGTACCGGCGGCCCGTCGTCCGCCCGAGTCGGCCCTACGCCGTCCGACGCCGTGACGTCCGGCGAGGTGATGTCCGGCGACGTGATGTCCGGCGAGGTGATGTCCGGCGACGTGATGTCCGGCGACGTGATGTCCGGCGAGGCGGTGCTGGTCGACGGCGCGTCGGTCGACGGCGCGTTCGCCGGGCTGGCGGTGTCGCCCACGCCGACCACCGACGGCTGACCCGAGGTGACCACCGGTGGAGGCTCGGCACCAACAGTCGGCTGGATGCCGGGTTGGTCGACGACCGTCGGGGCCGCCTGGGTCGTCGGGGCGTCCTGCGTGGTCGGGGCCAGCGAGATGGAGCCGGCCCCGGAATCCGGTACGGTCTGCGGCGTCGGGTCAGCCGTGACCGGAGCCGGGACGGCGGTACCCGTACCGCTGGCCGGGTCGGACCCGAGCGCGCCAAGGTCGATCCCGGCGGCGTCCACGCTCGTCAACTGAGCAATGCCGGCCAGGTCGACGGTGCCGGGCACGCCGGTCGGCGGCGCGACACCGCCCAACCGGTTGGCCCAGCCGGCAGCCGTGCTGCCGGCTGACGCCGCCGCCATGGTTGCACCGCCCCGACCGGCACCGCTGGTGAATCCACCGAGCGCCCCCTGCCAGCCGGGGCTGGTCCACTGCTGGTTGACGGCGAGGTTCGCGGCAACGCTGGCCGCCGGGGAGATCACCGCGTTCTGCATGCCGGCGGTGACCGACCGGCCGCCCCAGCGGACGACGCCAGCGCCTCGGAAGTCCATTGCCGGCGGCCGGAACGACACCGGCACCCGGGGTGCGACCGTGTTACGCAGCAGCCGGTTGCCGCCGAAGCCGAGCATGCCACCGAACGCGCCGCCGACCCCGGCGGTGAGGGTCCGCCGGCCGTCCCAGTTGTCGCGGTTGCCCTGGGCGACCTGGAACGCCTGGGCACCGATGTCGATGATCAGCTCTTCGCCGATCTCCTGAGCCAACTCGATGCCCAACTGGGTGCCGAGCCGCTGGGCACCGGCGCGGGTGACGTGCGTGGTGGCGATCCGGGCCGAGCTCTGCAACGCGGCCCGCATCCCGGCCTGGGTGAGCATCTGCCGGCCGAGCTGGGCCAGCAATCGACGGAACGCGACGGTGACCGCCTGCCGGCCGGCGGCGAGGATGCCGGGGATGGCACCCGCGGAGACGCCGCCCAGCCAGGCCATCAGCAACGCCACGAACACCGCGATCACCGTGATGGCCACCGCGATGAGGATGGTCAGCTTGGCGTACTCGATCTCGGTGGCCGCGGTGTCACAGCCGTTCGCGAAGGCGGCGGCGGCCTTCTGCAGGACCGGCAGCCCGGTGTTGGGGCCGACCCCGACCTGCTGCCAGAAGTTGGCGAACTTGGCACCCGCGTCGCCGCCCCAGCTCTCGATGACCCGCAGCGCGGCCGGGTCAGCGTCGGCCAGTGCGACCCGTACCACCTCTTCGAGCTCGCGCCAGGCGGCGGCGAGCTCGCGCATCTGGTCCTCGTCGCCGGTCGGCCACGCCTCGCCGGCGCTCACCCAGGTGACGGCGTCCCAGACCCACCCGTACTCGCCGAACCACTCCCGCGGATTGATGATCGCCACGTCGTGGGCCCTCCGAGTGCGACCGGGCTACCTGCCGCCGCCGAAGCTGTCGCCGACCGCGCCATCGTCGTCGACCGTGCCGTCGACCGAGGAGACGATCCGGAGGCCGGTGTCCTCGAAGGCTGCGACGAGGTCGTCCCCGGCGTCCAGGGTCACCTTCGCCGGGGCCTCGTCACCACCGTCCAGATAGTGCTCGTTGAACGTCCGGCCGGCCTCGTCGTCGCCCCATGGCCTGGACTCGTTGAGCGCCCGGATGGTGCCGGTGACGCGGGCCCACTCGGCGGCCAGTGTCTCGGCCGCCGCGCCCAGCGCGTTGCCGGCCGGGCGGGCCAGATCCGGGTTGAGGAAGGTCTGCTGCGGCTCGGTCATTGCCGGTCACCCCCGGGCAGGTCGGTGTCGAGCTGGCGGAAGATGCCTTCGAGGTCGAAGTCCATGTGTGCCTGGAACTGTGCGTCGGGCACCATCGGCCGGCAGATCCGCTCGACTTCGGCCATCGCCTGGGCGGTGGCGGCCCGAATGGTCTCAGTGACCGTGGTGGACAGCTGCGCCGCGTCCGGCCGGCGGTAGATCCGGGGGTCGAGCTCCACCTTGGTCACCTGCCCTCTCGGCCCGACCGTCACAGTGACGAGCCCGTCGTCTGAGGTGACGGTGGCCGACACCGCCCGCAGTTGCTGTTGCAGGTCGGCGGCGCCGGACCGCATCCGGTCGAACTGTGCCATCAACTCGTCGGCACGGGCACGCAGGCCGTGCACGTCCATCGTGTCCCTCCCCGTCGCCGCGTCACACCGGGCGCTGCCGGGCACCGACGGTGAGCCGTCATGACGACGATACTGAATGTGTGCCAGCCGCACGAGCCCGCTGGTCGCCGCCGCTGGATAGGATGCCGGGCGGTACGGGAGGTCTGGAGGTCAGCTGATGCGGTCACCGACCCTGCTGCCGGCCGTCGCGCTGGGCGTACTGCTGACCGTCGCGCCGAGCGTGCTGCCGGTTGTCGCGGCGGCACCGGCGTCTGCCGCTCCGGGCAGTTGCCGCAGCCCGGCCGACCCCGGCCCGGTGATCCGTCAGATCTCCTGGCATCAGCGCTGGTTGGCGCCCGAGCGCAGCTGGCCGGTGACCGACGGGTCGGGGGTACGGGTCGCGGTGATCGACTCCGGTGTCGACGCCGACCATCCGCAACTGTCCGGTCAGGTGACTGCCGGCGCCGACCTGACCGGTGTCGAGGCCGACGGCACGGTGGACTGCGCCTCGCACGGCACCGCCGTGGCCAGCCTGATCGCCGCCACCAGGGTGGACGGCGTCGGCTTCCATGGCATCGCCCCAGGGGTGACGATCATGCCGATCCGGGTCACCGAGCGGATCCAGGCGCGGCAGGACGGCTCTGCCTCACCGGCGGACCGGTTGGCCGAGGCGATCGACCTCGCGGTGGCCAGCAGCGCGAAGGTGATCAACATGTCGCTGATCATGTACCGCGCGGACCCGGCGGTACGGGCCGCGGTCGAACGCGCCGTGCAGGCCGACGTGGTGCTGGTGGCCGCAGCCGGCAACAGCCACCAGCAGGGCGCGTCGCCGGATCCGACGCCGTACCCGGCGGCGTTCGACGGGGTGATCGGCGTCGGGGCCATCGACGAGAACGGCGTACGGCTGGCGGACTCCCAGGTCGGTGACTACGTGGACCTGGTGGCGCCGGGTGGGGCGGTGGTGGCGGCGAGCCGGGTGTCCGGACACGCGGTGGTCGCCGGCACCAGCTACGCCGCCCCGGTGGTGAGCGCGGCGGCGGCGCTGCTGCGGGCCGCCGAGCCGGAGCTGTCGGCGGCCGACGTGGCCCGGCGGCTGACGGCGACGGCGGATCCGGCACCCGGCGGCCGGTCGGCGGGCTACGGCCACGGGGTGGTGAACCCGTACCGGGCGGTGACCGAGCGGTTGACGGCGGGCGAGCCGGTCGCCGCGCCGGCGCTGCCGACGGTCGTGCCGGATGCCGTCGCGGCGCAGCGGGCGGCTCGCTGGCAGCGGCTGACCGAGATTGCCGTGGCGGTGGCCGCCGGTACGGCGTTGCTGATCCTGCTGGTCGCGGTGGCCGTGGCGGCGCTGCCGGGTGGCCGACGCCGCCGCTGGCAGCCGACCCGGCGGATGGTCGGCCGCAGCGGCGCGGCATCGCAAGCCGGTACGCGCACCGATCCGCAGGAGGCGTACTTCGTGGTGTCCGGACCGGCCGGTCGGTGACCGAGTCGGTCTACTCGAACTTGGCCCGGTTGGCTGCCTCGCGTGCCTGCATCCGTATGGCCGCTTCGCGCAGCGCCTTCTCGATCCGGTTGAGCAGGTCCTTGAGGTCGGTGGCGGCCGATTCCCACTCGGCCTGCCGGGTCAGGTACGCGGTCTGTGCGTCGCCCTCCCAGGTCGCCACCAGCGGCTGGATGCCGGTCTTGAGGCCGTCGAGCTCTTGGATCATGTTCTTGGCCGCGGTACCGCAATTGTCGGCGGCGTTGTTCAGCGCGGCGAAATCGTAGCGGATGTCCATCTCGATCCCTCCGGTCAGAGCTTCAGCGCCGCGGTGATCTGGCCGGCGGTCGCGCCCGCCGAATCCATCTCGGATTTGATCTCTTCGTCGCTGACTTCGTAGTCCTTACCGGCCGAACCGACCGCTTCGGCGATCGACCGCAACGCCAGGTTCAGCCGCGCCATGTCCTCGTCGAACGCCTGACGCACCTGCTGGAACGAGCCGGCACCGATACCCTTCCACTGGTCATAGAGCGGCATGAGCTGGTCCATCAACTGGTTCAGGTTGCCGGTCAGCCGGTTCGCGACGTCATCGACGTCCTTCTCAGTCTGAACCATCAGCCCGGTATTGGTGTTCATCCCGGTCATGGTGATCTTCACCCCGTCCTCTGGTGGGATGCCCCGCAATCCGAGGGGCGGTGCCGCATGGTGCGCCGACGCACCATCTGTCATCGGAAACGGTAGTTCCTTGTGTCCAGTGGCGCCAGACCGATACCGATCGACCGACGCCACCTGGCCGACTTTTGCCGATCCACAGTAGTCGTTCATGCTGGCCGTCGGGCTGCCGCCGGGTCCAGCGCCGGCCCGCCCGGCAGCCGTACCACCAGGCTGGCGGGTAGCCGCACCGGCTCCACCTCGGGGTAGCCGAGCATCGCGGCGACCGCCCGGTCCGCCAGCGGATAGCGGATGCCGAGGTCGGTCACCAGGGTCAGGGTGCCGGCCGGGGCGTCCGGGGCGGGCATCGACTCGACCAACGCGCCGTGGCCGGGCTCGATCACCACCCGGTCCGCCAGCGGTACGCCGTCGGCGGTGCGTGCCGGGGTGACGATCGCCTGCGTCGGCGGCTCGACCTGCGCGTCGACCAGCACCTGCGGCTGGTGACTGCCGGGCGGATAGCCGGCGCAGACGCTCTGCCGGCCATCGGTCAGCCGCAGGATGTCCGGTCGGCGCTGCGGCGACCGGGCGCCGGTCTCCCCGGACCCGGCCGCCCGGGGCGCGCCGACCACGGTGGCGGCGGCGACCGGCCGCGCGGTCGGCGGCTCGCCGCCGTAAGCGTCCCGGGTGCCGGGATCGGCGAGCAGCACCTCGGCCTGCAACTCGGTCAGCGGCGCCAGTCGGTCCCGTTCGGCAAGGTAGTACTGCCGGTCGCCGGTCTGGTTCTCGACCACGTGGATCGAGCCGGTGACCGCGTCCGGCAGTGCGGTCGACGGCTCGCCCCGGCCGGGCACCGGCCGGCTGCCGATCGGCTCCCCGGCCGGCAACGCGTTCAGCCAGGCCCCGCCGACCAGCACAACCGGCTCGGACCGCAGCGCCAAACCTTCCAGGACGATGTCCTCGTCGACCAGTTCGTGTCGCTGGTCCCGCCAGATCAACTGCAGGTGCCCGGTGTCGGCGTCGCGGACCAGCAGCGCGCCGTTGCCGGTGGGCCGGCCACCGACCGGCGGTTGGCCGACGGTCAGCACCGTGGTGGTCACCAGCTCACCGGACTCGTCCCGGACGGCCTGGGAGCACAGTGTCCACCCGCCGGTCAGGATCCGCTTCGCGTCGGGCAGCGCGTCCGGTGCATCCGGGATGCCGATCCGAGGGCCACGCGGCGTACCGGCCAGGGAGTTGCGTGACACGTCGGTCACCGGGGCGAAGGACTCCAGCGCCAGCAGCGCCGAGGCGTAGTTGACCACCGGGTGCAGGTGACCCTCGCGGTAGAGGTACCTGGTGCCGGTCTCTTTCTCCAGGATCACCGAGGCGCCGTCCTGCCAGCTGGTCGCTCCACCGGGGATGATGAAGCCGAACACCCCGACCGCGCCGAGGCACAGCACCGCCACCATGATCCCACCGAGGCCCGCGCCGCCGAGCCGCTGGAACGGGGCGACCGCCGGATCCGGGTCCCTGGCCACCAGCGCGGACGTCATCCGCTGCACGAAGAACTGGTACGACTGGACCTGGTCGCGCCGCGACGGCATGCCTGGCTTCCTTCCACCCGTCAGCGCTGCGCGGCTGCACCACCACGCGGCGTGCTGCCTACCATAGGGTCCGGTGACGACGGCGTACTTTGGGGTCTCGCCCGTAGCCCGGAAGGAAACATCGATGCTCGGTCGCGACGAGGCGCTGGACCTGGCCCGCCAATGGGCGACCGAGCACGGCGCCGGCACCGACGAACGGATCGGCCTGCACGAGTTCGAGCACGGATACGTCGCCTGGCTGATCCCCACCGACGACGCGGGTAGTCGCACGGCCGGGCCGCCGGCCGGCTCCGGGTCGCCGCGGATCGTGATCGACCGGGAGTCCGGCGAGGTCAGCCAGTGGCCGCCGGTCCCGGTGACGGTTGTCGCCGAGCGGTACACCGCCGCGCGGGCCGCCGACCGCCGGTTCCCGCCGGACGTCCGGCCGGTGCTGGAAGCCGCCGGCTGGTTCCCCGGCCGGGACGTCTCCGCGATGGTCGACCAGTGGGTCGGCCGATGGGCTGGTGAGCTCGACGGGCTGGTCATGACACCGGTCGCCCGCGCGGCGCTGACCGAGTTCGGCGGGCTGACCATCGCCCAGTTCGGCGCCGACGGCACCGCCGACGCCGGCTTCCCGACCTTCGTCCACCCGGTACGCAGCGGCCTGGTCACCGAGGAGGCCCGGGTCTTCGCCGGCGAGTACGACCATCCGGTGTTCCCGCTCGGCGGAAACTCGGACGGCCCCGCCGAGCTGGTCGTCGACGCCGCCGGTCGGGTCCTGCTGCTGCACTGGGCCGGCTACCAGTACGTCGCCGACGACGTCGACACGGCCCTGATCCGGCTGGTCCGGGGCGGCCCGTTCCCGCCGCTGCGCCCGGAGCAGATCGCCGGGCCGGCCGACTGACAGCCGGCTGACCAGCCGGAACCGTCAGCCGTTGATCGCCCGCATGAAGCCGTACAGGCCGAGCACGGCGCAGGCCACCGGCACCACCGCCAACTGCAGCACCACGTCCAGCCCGTCGCCGAGCCGGGCCAGCCGGGGCGTCGGCGGGCGCCGGCTGTAGACCATCCCGGCCGCCAGCACCAGCGCCACCACCAGCAGCACCACCGGCAGCAGGGCCAGCCGGGTACCCGCCGCCATCCCACCCGTACCGATCAGGGTCAGCAGGCCGACACCGACCAGGCCGCCGGCCAGCAGCGGCACCCGGTGCCGGACGGTCGAGACCAGCCGGGCCCGCAGCAGCTGACCGGCCGTCACCACCGCGACCAGCAGCACCGCGCCGGCCGTCGCCGAGAAGGTCAGCACCGCAGACCCGGCGGCGACCACCACGGCGGTACCGAACATCAGGCCGGTCAGCACCTCGTCGGCGCGGGCCGTCGCCCGGTAGATCTCCGCCCGGTCCGGCTGCGGATCGTCGCGGACCAGGTCCTCAGCGGTACGCGGCAGCGCCGGCATCGGCAGCTTGCCCGCCCGGACCGAGATCAGCGGCAGCGCCGGCAGCAGCAGGGTCACCGCGGCCACCAGGACCGCTGCGGCGCGCGGCCCGTCCAGCGGCCCGACGGCCAGCAGCGCCCCGGTCGTCCCGCTGACTCCGGTGAAGAGCGCCGCCACGAAGACCCGGCCGGCGTCGCCGACGCCGAGCATGCCGAGCACCCCGGTCAAGGTCAGCGCCGCCGAACCGACCAGCAGGTGCGGTGCCCCCAGCCCGGTGACCGGTTCGCCGCCGGCCAGCGACACCGCGCCGCCGGCGAAGGCGTACGGCAGGGCCAGGGCGGCGAGCGCCGCGCCGGCCAGCGAGTCGGCCATCGCCCGGGACAGCAGCACGCCGACCGCGACGAGGACGGCTGCGGTGCCGAGCAGGGCCGCCCCGGCGGCCACCCCGGTGCCGTCGGCGGTCACCACCGCGACCAGGGCGAGCAGCAGCAGAACGGCCCCGGCAAGCAGGCCGGTAAGCCGGGTGGCGGCCGGCGTCCAGGGCAGCCCGCGCCGGCGGGCACCGGCGGCGATCGCCTCCATCAGGTCGTCGTAGGCCAGCTCCGGCCACTCGGTGCGGCGGGGCAGCAGATGCAGCATCTCGCCGTCGCGGACCTGCTGCGCGGCGAGCGTACGGTTGAGGTCCAGGGTGGATCCGTTGGTACGGCGCAGCGCCCAGCCGCCGTCGGCCGTACCGTCGGAGGGGTTCTCGTCGGCCTGCCGCAGCACCGCCGGGAGCAGCCCGACCAGCGGCAGGTGTTCGGGCAGGGCGAGGTCGATGCGTCGGGTCGGCGCCACGACGGCGATCCGGGCGAGTCCGGTTCCGGCCTGGGTGACCACTGCTGACTCCTCATCAAGCCGCGCGGGCTGTCCTGACTCGAGAAGGCTACCTACCATGTGCCGGTGCCATCGGTGCCGGTAGCGACCCGGCTTCCGGGTGTGACGACGACGGGGAGGATCGATCCGTGGGTACGGTGGTGATACGGCGTCCGGCCCGCCGGCCCGAGCCGGAGTACCCGTCCGGCGAGGTCCTGCTCGACGCGCCGCCCGAGGTGCCGGCGCCGACCGGACGGTCCTGGGGGCAGCTGATGATGCTGCTGCCGATGCTGGCCGGCTCTGTCGCAATGGCGTTGATGTACGCCGGCCGGGGCGGTTCGACACTCAGCTACGTCGCCGGTGGCCTGTTCGGCCTCTCCGCGCTCGGCATGCTCGCCACCCAACTGTCCAATCAGGCTGGTGGGCCGAGCCGGCAGGAGATGGCGCAGCGGCGACGCGAGTACCTGGCGCATCTGTCGCGGCAGCGACGCCGGGTCCTACGGACCGTACGCCAGCAGCGGGAGGCCGCGTTCTACCGGCACCCCGACCCGCAGACGCTGTGGTCGGTGCCGGTCGGCCCCCGGCTGTGGGAGCGCCGACGCGGCGACCCCGACTTCGCCACCGTACGGGTCGGTCTCGGGCCGCAGGAGCTGGCGACGCCGCTGGTCCCACCGCCGCCGACCGCGCTGGAGAAACTGGAGCCGATGTGCGCGTTGGCGCTGCGACGGTTCCTGACCAGCTACGCGACCGTGCCGCAGCTGCCCGTGGACATGGCGCTGCGCGGCTTCGCCCGGGTGCATCTGCGCGGCGACCCCGACGCCGCCCGGGCCCTGGTCCGGGCGGTGATCGCCCAGGCCACCGCGTTCCACGCGCCGGACGACATACTGGTGGCGGTCTGTCCGGCCCCGGCCCGGCGGGAGCACTGGGAGTGGGTCAAGTGGCTGCCGCACGCCCTGCACCCGACCCGCACCGACGCGACCGGCGCGCTGCGACTGGTGTCGCCGACCGTGACCGGCCTGGAGGCGATGCTCGACGACGTGCTCACCAACCGGCCCCGGTTCAACCTCACCGGCGGCGGCTCCGCCACCACCTCCGGACCGCACCTGCTGGTGGTGCTCGACGGTGGGGACCCGGCCGGCTCCGATCATCTGATGACCGACGGCGGTGTGGAAGGGGTGACCATCGTCGACCTATCCGAGCCACCGCCCCGGGTGCTCGACCGGGCCCGGCTGGTGCTGGAGGTCGCCGCCGACGGGTCGATGACCAGCGTCACCCTGGACGGCCGGGCGCCGATCGGCACCGCCGACACCTGCACGATCGCGGAGGCGGAGGCGTTGGCGATGGAGCTGGCGCCGCTGCGGCTGTCCGCCGCGTCCCGTGGCGAGCAGCCGCTGCACCTGGAGCAGGACCTGGCCGACCTGCTCGACCTGGGGGATCCGTACGAGTTCGACGTGGACCGGGCGTGGACGCCCCGGCCGAACCGGGACCGGCTGCGGGTGCCGCTCGGGCTGACCCCGGACGGCACCCCGGTCGAGCTGGACCTCAAGGAGTCCGCGCAGGACGGCATGGGCCCGCACGGCCTGCTGATCGGCGCCACCGGCTCCGGCAAGTCGGAGCTGCTGCGCACCCTGGTGCTGGCGCTCGCCGCCACCCACTCGTCGGAGACGCTGAACTTCGTACTGATCGACTTCAAGGGCGGGGCGACGTTCACCCGGCTGGACAAGCTGCCGCACACCAGCGCGGTGATCACCAACCTCTCCGACGAGCTGCCGCTGGTCGACCGGATGACCGACGCGATCAACGGCGAGCTGGTCCGCCGGCAGGAGCTGCTCCGCTCGGCCGGCAACTACGCATCGCAGCGCGACTACGAGAAGGCCAGGGCGGCCGGGGCGCCGCTGGAACCCATGCCGGCGCTGCTGATCATCTGTGACGAGTTCTCCGAACTGCTGACCGCCAAGCCGGACTTCATCGACATGTTCGTGCAGATCGGACGGGTCGGCCGGTCGTTGAGCGTGCATCTGCTGCTCGCCTCGCAACGGCTGGAGGAGGGCCGGCTCCGTGGGCTGGACACCCACCTGTCGTACCGGATCGGCCTGCGGACCTTCTCCGCGATGGAGAGCCGGGTGGTGCTCGGCGCCACCGACGCGTACGAACTGCCCCGCTCCCCCGGCCACGGCTACCTGCGGTTCGGCACCGAACCGCTGGTACGGTTCCGGGCCGCGTACGTCTCCGGCACGTACCGCAGCAAGACCGCCGAGGCGGTGGCCGCCGGCGACGGTGACGACCGGGTCCAGGAGTACACCACCCAGTACGTCGCACCCCGGCTGCCGGCCGACGCCCGGCAGCCGGCACCCGAACCGGCCGACCCCACCGGCGAAAGCCTGCTCGACATCCTGGTCAGCCGGCTCACCGGCCGAGGTAGACCGGCCCACCAGGTGTGGCTGCCGCCGCTCGGCGACCCGATGACCCTCGACCAGCTGCTCTCCCCGCTGGTCGCCGACCCCGAACGCGGCATCACCGCCGCCAGCCCGACGCTGCAGGGCGAGCTGCGGGCCGCCGTCGGCCTCATCGACAAGCCGTTCGAGCAGCGCCGCGACGTGCTCTGGCTGGAACTCGGCGGCTCCGCCGGGCACACCGTCGTCGTCGGCGGGCCGCAGAGCGGCAAGAGCACCCTGCTGCGTACGGTCGTGTCGTCGCTCGCCCTCACCCACACCCCGCGTGAGGTGCAGGTCTACTGCCTCGACCTGGGCAGCGGGGCGCTCACCACGCTGCGTGACCTGCCGCAGGTCGGCGGGGTCGCCACCCGGCTGGACGCCGGCCAGGTCCGCCGGACCATCGCCGAGCTGCGGCTGCTGATGGCCCAACGGGAACGCCGGTTCGCCGAGAACCGGATCGACTCGATGGCCACCTACCGGCGGGAACGCCGGCACGGCGGGCACACCGACGACCCGTTCGGCGACGTGTTCCTGGTGATCGACGGCTGGGCGGCGGTACGCGCCGAGTTCGAGGACCTGGAGCCGGCGATCAACGACATCGCCAACCGGGGGCTGTCGTTCGGCGTACACCTGGTGGTCAGCGCCGGCCGGTGGATGGACCTGCGACCGGCGGTACGCGACGTCTTCGGCACCCGGCTGGAGCTGCGCCTCGCCGACGCCAGCGACTCCAACCTGGACCGGCGGGCGGCGATGAACGTGCCGGACAAGTCGCCCGGCCGGGGCATCACCCCGGACGGCATGCAGTTCCTCGCCGCGCTGCCCCGCACCGACGGCGACGCCGACGCCGGGACCCTCGCCGACGGTGCCCGGCGGTTCGTCACCGACGTCGCCGCCGCCTGGCAGGGCCCGGGTGCGCCACCGGTGCGGCTGCTGCCGGCGGTGGTGCCGTACGACTCGGTGCCGGACACCGGACGCCCCGGCGTGCCGATCGGCATCGCCGAGGTCGACCTGCAGCCGGTGCACCTGGACCTGGGCACCGATCCGCACTTCATCGTCTTCGGCGACGGCGAGTCCGGCAAGAGCAGCTTCCTGCGGGCACTGGCCCGGGGCATCACCGACCGCAACGACCTGACCCAGGCCCGGCTCATCGTCGTCGACTACCGGCGCAGCCTGCTCGGCGACATCAGCGAGAAACACCAGATCGGGTACGGCACCTCGGCGGACGTCACCGCCGGCATGCTGACCGAGGTGGTCAACGTGATGCGCGACCGGCTGCCCCCGGCGGACGTGACCCCGGAGCAGCTGCGTACCCGCAGTTGGTGGCGCGGCCCCGACCTGTACATCCTGGTCGACGACTACGACCTCGTCGCCGGTGGCGGCGGCAACCCGCTGCTGCCGCTGCTGGAGTTCCTGCCGCAGGCCCGCGACATCGGGCTGCACCTGGTGATCGCCCGGCGCAGTGGCGGCGCCAGCCGGGCACTGTACGAGCCGATCCTGATGCGACTGCGCGAGCTCAGCTCGCCGGGCCTGGTGATGTCCGGCAGCCGTGACGAGGGGGTGCTGCTCGGCAACGTCCGGCCCGGTCCGCTGCCGCCGGGACGGGGCTGGCTGGTCACCAGACGGGAAGGCACCCGGCTGGTCCAGTTGCTCCATTTACCGTCCACATCGTGACTCTCGGTCCACGGCAGGTGCGGTGACGCGATAGTTTTGTGGATACCGATGTACGCGTGCGGGGCCCGGGGGAGGGATCATGGCGGACGACAGCTGGCTGGTCAACGAGACGATCGACGTCGACATCGAGCAGCTCGACGACTTCGCCCAGTGTGTGATGGACGAGCTGCGGCTCAACTTCCAGCCGAGCCTGGCGAGCGGCATCAACCACATGCTCACCATCCCGGTGCCGTTCGGCGGGTCGGGGATGTCCGAGGGCCGGTTCTTCCAGGGCCGGCACGACGAGAACCGCGAGGCGGCCACCCTGCTGCTCGGCGAGGTGGCGAAGGGCCTCGCCTCGCTGGCGACCGCCGCCAAGTCGATCTCCGCCGAGTACCTCGACGGCGACGCCCTGGTCGCGGCCGACCAGATGACAATTTACACCGCGTTCTCCAATCTAGAAGGCGGCGAGACGCTCGACGATCTCTGGCAGGATCCGGAGAGCGGCATCGAGGATCCGAGTCTGGTGGTCGATCCGGACGAGGAAACCTCCTCCTACGCCCCCGAGGCGGCCGACCGGGACCTGTCGCTGTACGAGGCCGAGACGATCGGTGAGGGCGACGGTGCCTACGACATCCGCGCCGACGACGAGGACATGCACGACGATGAGCTCGACAGCCCGTCGGCCGAGCACTGAGCAGCGCGCATAGCGACGTCGAGGAGCGGGGATGTCCGACGAGTACTTCGGCTGGCAGCCGGTGTCGATCCCGTACGTGAACGCCGTGAACGACTACGTCGTCCACGACTACTCGGATCCGAACCAGCGCTACGAACCCACCGTCTGGGCCAAGGAGACGACCAGCATCGAGACGATGTGGAGTTGGATCCAGAACGAGAGCGACGAGCGGGTGATCGCCGTCGCCGACATGTGGCACCGGATCGGCGTGCTGCTCGACAGCACCCGCACCAACCTGCAGCGGTACGCGACGGCGCTGGCCGCCAAATGGCAGTCACCGGCCGGTGAGTACTTCATGCAACGGGTGGGCGCCACCCTCTACTCGCTCGACGAGTGGAAGGAAGCCGCCGACAGTAACCGCCGTGGCCTGGAGCAGCTGGCCGGCAAGATCGAGTCGACCCAGCAGGAGTTCCGCAGCCTCTGGGAGCAGTACACCGTGGAGGCGGCCGACCCGGACAACGGCCTGCAGTGGTCCGACGCGTACGACTGGATCCCGGGCACCACCGGCCGGACCCGCAAAGACGTGATGGACGACTACTTCGAGCGTGCCCGGGACATCATCAAGCCGTTGGCCGACATGTACATCGACGTGTACCTGAGCCACATCACCCGGGGCAGCACCTTCCGGGGCCCGACCGACGCGGCGGTGGTCCACCCGTCGGTCGCTTTTCCCGGCGGCCCTGGGGCACCGCCGCCCGGCGCGCCGCCGGGTGGTGCGCCGGGCGCACCGTCACCCACGCCACCGCCGCCGGTGCCGGACGGGCTGCACCTGGCTGGGGGCACCGTCGCCCCGCCGACCGCGCCTCCCCCGGTGCCCAACCTGCCGCAGACCGGTGCCGGCCCGGCGCCGGGCCCGCCACCGGCGGTGGTGCCACCCGGCGTCACCCCCGGGCCACGACCGGGGGCACCGGGGGTCAGCCGACCCGGGCAACCGCTGCCGGGTGCGAATCGCCCGAATCCTCCGCTCCGGCCGCCCGGTCCGCCCCGGCCGGCGCTGCCCGGGGCCGGTGGTCCGCCGCCGAACAACCCGGCCAGCCGAGGTCCGGCACCGCAGCGCCCGTCGCTGCCCGGCAGCACCGGACCGACGCCGGGTGGCTCCCGGCCGCCGGGGCCGACCGGCCGCCCCCCGGTCCGACCCACCCCACCGACGACTCCACAGTTGCCCGGCAGCACCGGTGGCCGCCCGGCCGGCGGCGGCACTGGCCGGCCCGCCGCCCCACCCCCCAGCCTGGGCGGCCCACGCAGCCGCCCCGCCGCCCCGACTGCCGGCGCTGCCCGACTACCGCAGCCGCCCGCACCCGGCTCCGCCGGTCGGCCGGGCCCGGCTGCTCCCCGGCTGTCCGGCCGGGCCGGGCCGACGAAGCCCGGCGGTGCCAAGGGCCCGGGTCCGGTGCTGGGCGGGCAACGGGGTGCCGGCCCAGCCAGGGGCACCGGTCGCACCAGCCGCAAGGCCGACGACCGGCAGCAGACCTGGGGGTACGGCGACGGTGACGACGAGCTGTGGCAGACCGACCCGCCGGCTCCCGGCACCATCGACACCCCCGACGAGAAGCCGCCGCAGCAGCAGGGCCGGAGCCTGGGCCAGCGATGAGGCCGGCACACGGCCGAGCTGAGCCGGACGAAGCACCCGAAGCAGTATCATCCGGGCACAGCGCCGGGTCGCCCGGTGACTACCCGACGGAGAGGTGTGCTCCGCCCATGCGTGCTTCCCGGCGGTCGATCGGCCTGGTGGCAGCCGGGCTGCTCGGGCTGCTCGGCACGGTCCCGCTGCCCGCCGGGCCGGCGCAGGCCGACGAGACCCGGGACCAGTCCTGGCACGTCGAGGCGATGCGGCTGCCCGAGGCGCACCGGATCACCCAGGGCGAGGGGGTGACCGTCGCGGTGGTCGACACCGGCGTCGACGCCTCCCACCCCGACCTGCGGGACAACGTATTGCCCGGGGCCGACCTTCACGACCGCGACAGCAAGGGCCACGTCGACCGGCGCAACCACGGCACCGGGATGGCGTCGCTGATCGCCGGGCACGGGCACGGGCCCGGCGGCCGCGACGGAGTGCTCGGGGTGGCGCCGAAGGCCAAGATCCTGCCCATCACGCTCTCCAGCCCGAAGACTGAGATCATCCTCCCCGAGTCCATCGCGCTCGGGATCAACTGGGCGGTCAACAGCGGCGCCGACATCATCAACGTCTCGCTCACCGGGTCATCCGACCCGGCGCTGGAGCAGGCCGTCGAAAGCGCCTACCGGCGCGGCGTCATCGTCGTCGCCGGCATCGGCAACCGCCGCGACATCCTGATCGGGCAGCCGGCCCGCAGTGAGTGGACCATCGCGGTGACCAGCAGCGGACGTGACGGTGGGCTCAGCCCGGAGTCGATCCGCGCCGAGCAGACCCACATCGCCGCACCCGGCGAGGACATCGTGCAAGCTGCCGTCGGTGGCGGCTACTACACGATGGACGGCGCCAGCTCCGCCACCGCGTTGGTGTCGGGGGCGTTCGCGCTGCTCAAGGCACGGTATCCGGACGAGGACCAGGGCAGACTGTTCCAACGGCTGGTCGGTACGGCGTACGACGCCGGGCCGCCCGGCAAGGACCTCGACTTCGGCTGGGGCATCCTGGACATCCACGCGGCGCTCACCACCGAGCCGGACGACCGGGCTAGCCCACGGCCGTCGCCGACCGCCAGCGACCCCGTCGCCTACCTGCCGCCCGAGCCGGGCTACGAATTCGGGCTCGACGAACTGATCGGCATGCTGATCTTCTTCACCATCCTCGGCACGGTGGTCACCGGCATCGTACTGCTGATCCGGTGGCTGCGGCGCCGGGCGGGACGTCCGGCCGGCTCCCGGGATGGTCCACCGCCGATGGCCGACGTCGGTGCACCGGTACCAGCGCCGGCGGCCCAGGCCGGGCCCGATCAGCCGACCGGGGGCGAGCCACCGACCGCCGAGGACGATTCGGTATGGCGTCCACCGAGCCGGTGAACGTACCCGGGCCGGACGCCACCCCCGCCACCGGCCGGCGGCCAGCGGTCGTCGTCGCCGCCGTACTGCTGACCATCCCCACCGCTGCCCTCTGGCTGGTCGCGGGTCTCGCGTTCCTGGTCGTCACCTACCGCGCCGAGGGTGACGCGAAGTTCCTACTGTGGATCATCGCGTTCGCGATCCTCGGCCTCTGCCTGCTGCTGGTCTTCATGACCCTGGCCGGTATGCGGATCGTCTGGGTCGGCGGGCCGAACATGCTGCGGGCCCCGGCCGGGTTCACCGCCGGGCTGCTCCTCGTCGTGCTGGGCGGCCTGCTGCTGTTCGGCAAGATCGAATACCACCCGACGATGCTGCTGCCGATGGTCGTCGGAGCGCTGGCCGGACTGGCGGTGATCCTGCTCGCCACCCCGCCCGCGCGGCGCTGGCTGGCTAAGCAGTAGTCGCCGCTCAGCCGATGCTCGCGGCCGGCGGCGGCTCCACCGGCAGCCAACGTCGGCCGCCCCGGTCGAACCGGGCCAGCAGCTCGTCCCTGCCGTCCTGGTGCAGCACGTGCAGCTCGGCTCCGTCCGGCACGGCCAGTGCCCGCTGCTGCGGCCGCTCGTCGAGCCAGGTCACCGGGGTGTCCGGGCCGGGTTCCCACCGTACGACCGGCACCCACTCGTCGGCGGCGGTGAACGGCGATTCCGGCCCGAGCAGGCCCAACCGGGCGTACAGCCGATCGGGGGTGTCCCGGCCGGGGCCGTGCCAGCGGTGCACCGGGCCGGCCATCCGGTCGTAGCCGTCCGCCACGAACGCGTGCAGGTGGCGGTGCGGGACGACCAGCTGCATCCGGACCGGAACGTCCGGGTCCGCCCCGGCCCGATCCGCGTCGGCACGGTCCGCGTCGGCACCCTCGGTCACGGTCCGGCGCAGTTCGTCGAGCCACCGGCTGACCTGCCGGACCGCCTCTCCGGGCAGGCTCACCGCCGACGCGGTGCCCGGGTTGACGGCGAGCTGCCAGCGCGGGTCCGGCCAGTTCGCGAAGAGTCGCACGCTGGAGGCGACGACCGACGGCGGCGGCACGTCGAACACCTCAGCCAGCATCGCCGGGGAGGTGAAGACCGGCACCGACGGTTGTCCCGCCTCGTCGGGCAGACACCACCAGGGGAACCGGGGGTCGGCCAGGTCGGTCGCGGCGGCGTCGGGGTCGGCGTCCGGCGGCATCGGTACGGTGAACTCGACCCGTAGCAGGGCGGCCATCACCGCGTCCGGGTCCTCGGCCGCGACGGCGGCGCGCAGCGCCCGAGCGATGTCGCCGGCATCGGGTGACGGTGCCAGCTCCCGCAGCTGCCCGGCGGTGATCCGGTGGGCGATCGGCAGTCCCGGGTCGACCGCCAGCCACCAGCTGTCGTCGGGGATCGTGGCGACCACCTCGGCCAGGGTGACCGTCACGTACCGTACCGACTCGCCCGGTAGTCCGGCGGCGATGGCCTGCGGCGAGGTGAAGGCCAGTACGTGTGGAGCGCCGTCGTGCTCGACGGTGGGCCAGGCGAACGGTGCCTGACCGGCGGCGGTCTCGGCCGACACCGGCAGCAGCAGCGGCCCGGTGCCGAGCGCCGCCAGGTAGCCCGCCAGGTCGGCGGCGGCGGCCATGCCCGCCTCGGCAGCGGTGGCCGGCCGCCACCCTGCGGAGGCCGACTCGGACAGTGGCTGCGGCCCTGGCTCCGGGTCGGCGGTCACCAGCTGCCGTCCTCGGCGAGCCGGTGCGGCCGTTGACCGAGGATCAGTGCGGTGACGGCCTGCTCCACCGACCGGCCGAGAAACCAGTCGCCGCCGTGGTCCAGCACGAACACCCGCTGTCGGGCGTCGATGGCCAGGATGCCGGTGCCGTCCGCTTCGACGCCGAGCGGGCTGACCGGTACGCCCAGCGTGTCGGCGAGTACGGCGAGGGTGGCGACGGTGTGCACGGCGCGCAGCGGATCGAGGTGGACGGTGCTCGGCGCGACCGCCTCGCCGGGGCCGTCCGGTTCGACGTACAGGCCGCCGAACTCGGCGTACGCCTCGATCGCGGGACCGACCACGGTGTGCTGCCGCCCGTCGGGGCCGACGTGCGCGGCGACCCGCAGGGCCCAGTCGCGGCCCCGCTGCTCGTCGCGCCGGCAGGGCTGCCAGCCGGCTAAGGTCAGGGCGGCCAGCACCTCCGTCGGGAACCGGTCGTCGCCGGGCATCAAAAGCGTCTCCATCCCGAACCAGTCGAGCAGTTGGCGGCAGGACCGGCACGGGGCGACCGCCGTGCCGTGGGCCGGATCGTCGGGCTCGCGGATCAGGGTGACCCGGATCCTGGCCGCCCACAGCGCCGCGCGGGCCGCAGCTGGGGACAGTTCGGGGCCGGGCTGGCGCTGCTGTACGGCGTACAGCCGGTCGGAGATCAGCACCGGCTCGGCGCACCAGCCGACGAAGCGTTCCCGCTGACCGACCGGAAGTTCGTCCAGGATCCGCCGCACCAGCGGGTGCAGCTGCGGGAGATGGTCGCCACGGACCGAGGTGTGGGTGTGGACCTCGCCGTCGACCAGCAGAGCGGCTGCCGTCAACGGCAGCGTGCGTACCGCCATCACGCTCTCCTTTCCGCCGGTCTTCCGGGTCCGGCCGGAGGCCCCGGGATCCCGCCGTAGAGCGTAGACAACCGGTGCCGGTCGTTGCTGCCTGCTGCGGCCCGGCGGCGACGCGGTCGTTCAGACGCGGTCGTTCAGACGCGGTCGTTCACCGGACACCAGGTCTGGTGGTGCTGCGATATCGTCGGAATCCCCTGTCCCACCGTGTACGAAGCCCGGAGCGATGACGCGCACCCTCTTGGTCAGTCCGGACCAGCCAGGCGCCTATCCGTCGATCGGTGACGCGCTCGCGGCGGCGTCCGACGGGTCGGTGGTGGCCGTCGACCCCGGCACCTACTACGAGGCGGTGTTCGTCAACGATCGACAGATCACTGTGGTCGCCGCGCAGGGTGCCGGTTCGGTGACCGTCGACGCCTCCGCCGGCAACTATCCGACCGTGTCCGCCAACGGCGGCACCCTCGAACTGCGTGACCTGGTGCTGCTGGCCGGCGACGCGCCGACGGTGGCGGTCGACCGGGCACGGCTGACGATGACCGGCTGCCAACTGCGGGCCGGGTTCGGCGCCGGCGTCGTGATCGGCAACCGGTCGAGTTTCACGCTGACCCGGTGCACGGTCACCGGGGCGCGGCACGGCCTGGTGGTCGAGGACTCGGACGGCACCGTCGACGGTTGCGAGTTTACCGACCTCGCCGAGGACGGCGTGATCGTGCGGATCGGGGCCGCGCCGACCATCCGGGCGTCGACGATCAGCGGCTGCGGCAACCGGGGCGTCTACATCTACCAGCACGGCCGTCCGGTGCTGGAGACGTGCGAGATCTTTCGGACCGGCGGTGCCGGGGTGGCGGTCGCCCACCAGAGCGCGCCGACGCTGCGGCGCTGCCGGATCCGCGACACCCGTGGGCCGGCGGTCTCTTTCGGTCGGGGCTGTGCGGGCAGTGTCGAGGAGTGCAGCACCGAGAACACGGCGATGCCGGCGTTCGACATCGCCGAGGGGGCCGAGCCGACCATCGTCACCGGTACGGCGAGCCGACGTGCGGTGTTCGGCGCGGCCGCCGCCGCGTCGGCCGGCGGGCCGGACACCGCCCGTACCGAGGAGTTGCTGGCCGAGCTCGACGCGATGGTCGGCCTGGAGTCGGTCAAGGACGAGGTACGCGGGCTGATCGACGAGATCCAGGTGAACGAGTGGCGGCGTGGCGCCGGGCTGCCGGTCAGCGCGGTCAGCCACCATCTGATCTTCGCGGGCGCGCCGGGCACCGGTAAGACGACGGTGGCCCGGATCTACGGTGAGCTGCTGGCCGCCCTGGGGGTGCTGTCCGGCGGGCCGTTCCGCGAGGTGTCCCGGCGCGACCTGGTCGGGCAGTACCTGGGCCACACGGCGGAGAAGACGGCCGCCGTCTTCGAGCAGGCTCTGGGCGGTGTGCTCTTCGTCGACGAGGCGTACACCCTGTCCCGGTCGTTCGGCAGTGGTGGGGACTTCGGTCAGGAGGCGATCGACACCCTGGTCAAGCTGATGGAGGATCACCGCGACGAGATCGCGGTGATCGCCGCCGGCTACACCGGGGAGATGCGGCAGTTCCTCGACGCCAACCCCGGCCTGGCGTCCCGGTTCGCCAGGACGATCGAGTTCGGCAACTACACCCCGGAGCAGTTGGTGGTGATCGTCGAGCGGATGGCGGCGAACGACGAGTACCTGCTCGCCGCCGCGGTGCCGGAGGTCCTGCTCGGACACTTCTCGGCGGTGCGGCGGGACGAGAGCTTCGGCAACGCCCGCGAGGCGCGCAAGCTCTTCGAGGGGGTACGCAAGGCGCAGGCGCAGCGGCTGCGCCAGTCCGGCCAGCGGCCCAGCCTGGACGAGCTGCGTTCGGTGACCGAGGCCGACGTCCGTACGGCGACCGGACGCTGAGCGATGACGACCGACCCCGGCCCTCCCGCCGACCAGTCGTCGGGCGCACCGGCCGGCTGGCAGCAGTGGGCACCGCCCCGACAGCGCGACGCCGCGCCGATGCCCGCAGCGGCACCGCCACCTGCAGCCGCACCACCGACGCTGGGTGTGGCCGGCTCGGCCCCCACCTCGGAGCTGCCGATGGTCCACGCTGCCGGACTGTCGACCGGGCAGGTCGCGGGCCGCTCGGCGGCGGCGGCGCGGGCCGCCGTGCCGGTGCCGCCGGCCGGATCAGGATCGGGCCAGCCGACCTCGGACATGATCCCCGGCATCGCCGGGTCGGCAGCTGCGGCGTCGACCCCGGCAGCGACGTCGGGCAGCCGGATCCGGCCCCGGCGGGTCCGCCCCGGCACCGGCCCGTTCGCCATCGGGCAGCTGGTCTACTGGCAGCTGGCGGCGACGGTTTTGCTCGCCGCGTACCAGCGGGGGCCGGTCGTGGCGCTGGTGTCGGCGGCGGCGCTGGCCGTGCTGCTGGCACCGACGGTGGTCCGACTGCGCGGGCGGTGGCTGTACCAGTGGATGGCGGTGTGGGTGCGGTACCGGCTGCGGCCCCGACGGTTGCCGGCCGGTGGCGACAACCGGGCGGCGGGCCTGCTGCGGTTCGTGGAGCCGACCGCCATGGTGGACGATGTCACGGTCAGCGGCCGGACGATGGCGACGATCAGTCACCGGGGTGGCGTCTGCGCCGTCGTAGAGCTCGACCCTGCCGACGGCTCGCTGTTCGTCGGCTCCGCGCTGAGTCTGCCGTCCCCGGCGGCGCTGCTGCCGGCGGCGGATCCGGCTGCCCCGCCGATCTCGGTGCAGTTGCTCGTTCAGGTCGCGGCGGCACCGCGCGCGCACACCGGCCGAGGGCTGGTGGAGCGCTCCTACCGCGAACTGACCGGCGGTGACGTGCCGGCCCGTCGGCGGGCCTGGCTGGTGCTCCAGGTGATGCGTACGCCGGACAGCTACACCGATCGGGAGCTGGCACCGGCGCTGGTGTCGTCGGTCCGGCGGGTCCAGCGCCAGCTGAAGCAGGACCGGGTGCCGGCCCGGCTGCTGGGCGGCGACGATCTGCTGACCGCTGTCGGCTACCTGGCGCAGCTGCCCAGCCGGCTGGACAGCGGCAACGTCTATGGCACCGCCAGCAACCGGGTCGCCGGCGAGGAGACCTGGCAGGCGTGGTGGAGCGGTGAGGTCCCGCAGGTCTGCCGCCGGCTGCTGCGCTGGCCGGAGCTGCCGTGGCAGCTGGACGACGTGTTGCGGCAGCTGCCGATGGTCGACACGGTGGTGTCGGTCGCCGTCGCCCGGGAGCCGGGGCATCCGACCGAGGCGGCCGCCGGGGACGTGACGGTGTCGGCCGCGGTCCGGCTCACCGCCGCCGATGTGACGACGCTGGCCGTCGGCGACCAGGCCCTGACCGAGGCGGTACGCGAACGCGGCGGGCTGACCGAGCGGATCGACGGTGAGCATGTCCGTGGGCTGGCCGCCACCCTGCCGCTCGGGGGGTTTCTGCCGTGACGGGTCCGTTGTCGATCATCCCGCCGGCCGGCCTGCACACCACCGGTCCGGAGGCACTCGGCGACGTACGGTTGCGGGCCGGCGGCGACGGCATGGTCGTCGGGCGCAACCGGCAGGGCGGGCCGGTCGCGGTGCGGCTGTTCCGCCCGGAACCGACCCGGTTGCTGCTGGTCGGCGGGCTGCGCTGCGCGCAGCTGCTCACGCTGCGGGCGATGGCGCTCGGCGCGCACCTGTTCATCCAGACCGCCCGCGAGCCGGACTGGCAGGGGATTCTGCACCAGTGCGGTCTGGGTCGGGAGTCGGCGTCGTTTCTGCCGCCCGGTGCCCAGCCGCCACCACCGCCGTCACCGGCGCATCCCCAGCTGCTGGCGGTGGACGTCGGCCCGGCGATGGGCGGTACGCCGGAGGTGGGGGCGCCGTGGCGGACGACGATGGTGGTCCGCAACGACGTCGGCAGTTGGGATCTCGATCCGCTGGTCCGCAGTGACCTGGTGGTGCTGCAGCGGTTGACCGCCGCCGAAGCGGCACTGGTGGCGTCGGCGTTGGGGTTCACCGAGGCGCAGAGCTGGTTGACCCGGATCCATCCGGAGATGGTCGGCCTGGTCAGTCAGGGCCGGCTGCAGTGGGTGATGCTGCATCCGACGTCGATGGAGTCGGCACTGCTCGGCCCGGTCGGCCGGCCCTGACCGGGCCAGGTCATCTGCCGGTAGCCGATCAGGTCTGCCGGAGTTCCGTCAGGTCGGTGGCGCCGCGCAGGAACAGCAGTCCGACGCCGACCGTGGCCAGGGCGGCCACCATCGCACCGACGCCGAGCAGCGCCAAGTCGTCGAGGGGTACCTGCACCGGCACGGTGATGCCCGGGTGTTCGATCGTCCGGCCGTACTCCGTCCAGTCCTCGGGGGTGCGACAGGCATCCGCCGGATCGCAGAACGTGGTCGTACGCGGGCCGGAGGAGACCTCCGTTCCGAGCGCCCTGGCCATCATCGTGCCGGCGGTCAGCGCCACCAGGGTCGCCGGTAGCAGCGGGGTGAGGGTCTGGACCAGGACCGAGCGGGCCAGCACCCCGCGTGGTACGCCGGTGGCGACGAGTGCCGCGTTGGCACGGCGGCGCTCCACGATGCCTTCGACGACTGCGACGGCCAGACCGGCGGCTGCGATCGCCAGGCCTACCAGGACCGCGATGTGCACCAGGGTGACCGCGTTGAAGTAGAAACTGTTGTCACTCGGACTGTACGGCTGGCCGCTCTGTTCGGCGAGGATCCGGCGGACCCGGTCCCAGCTGCCGAACTCGGCCGCCATGTAGGCGCTGAACCCGGCGGTGCCGGCGCCGAACAGGACGCAGACCAGCAGCCCGGCGAAGGTCCGTGCGCCGTGCCACGGGTCGGCGGTCAGCCGTCGGGCGGCGAGCAGGGTCGCGGGGCGGCGGGCCCACTCGCCGCAGGATCCGCCCGCATGCGTACGAGATCCAGCCCGTACCGGTGGCGACGCCGATCGCGATGGTCAGCGCCCCGGTGAACGCGATGGCCGCGACGCCCCACAGTGGGGCTTCCCGGCCGGCAGCCCAGTCGACGAGCGGCCGGAACAGGAAGGTCACCACCAGGCCGCCGAGGATGAGCAGGCCGGGCCACCACCCGGGCCGCCCTTGCCTGCGCCGGCGCTGTACGCCGAGCGGGGACACGACGACCGTACGCAGCAGGGCGGCGGCGACTGCGGTTGCGAGCAGCGGGATGCCGGCCACGATCAGGATCAGCGACCAGACCGGGGGCAGTACGTCGGTGGGCAGTGGCAGCAGGCCGTGCTCGTCCGGGCGGTGCAGCAGTCGCCGGCCGGCCAGGTACACGGCCAGCCCGGTGACGGAGCCGAGCGCACCGGCCAGCCCGGTTTCGGTGGCGGCCAGCGCCCGGACCTGGCCGGGGGTGCCGCCGGCCAGCCGGATGGCGGCGAGCCGCTGGTCACGGGCGGGCGCACCGAGTCGGGCGCACTGCCCGGCGAGGGCGAGGACCGGGATCGCCAGGAGGAACAGGGCGATGGTGACTCCGGTCCGCAGCTCCGCCTCGGCGATCAGCGCCGGGCCGTACTGCGGGGACCGGTTGGATCTTCCGTCCGGGACGGTCGGCACGGCGATGACCGTGGCGGCGGCCAGGAAGGTGACGGTGGTGAGCAGCGCGGCGGCGGCGGTGAGGACGATCCGTACCGTGTCGGTGCGGGTGCCGACGAGGCCGAGCCGCAGCAGGGTGGCCGGACGGATCACGACCGGGCCGTCCGGGCGACGACTGGGCCGAGCCCGGCCGGGTCGATCTCGCCGTCGCGCAGCATGATCTCCCGGTCGGCGTACCCGGCGACCCGGGGGTCGTGGGTGACGAGCACGACGGAGGTCCGTTGCTCGCGGGCGAGCCGGACCAGCTGGCCGAGGACCTGCTCGCCGGTGAGGCTGTCCAACGCGCCGGTGGGTTCGTCGGCGAACAGCACCCGAGGTTCAGTGATCATCGCGCGGGCCAGCGCGCACCGCTGCTGCTGGCCGCCGGACATCTCGCCGGGCACGGTGTCGGCCTGGTCAGCGACGCCGAGCCGGTCCAGCCAGGTGAGCGCCGCGGTCCGTGCTGCTCGCCGCCCCGTGCCGGCGAGCAGCAGCGGAAGCGCGGCGTTCTCCGCTGCGGTCAGCTCGGGGACGAGCTGACCGAACTGGAACAGCACCCCGAGTTCGGTACGCCGCAGCACGGCGCGGGCCGACTCGGAGAGCAGGTCGATGCGCTGGTCGCGGTAGTGGATCTCACCGGCGTCCGGGCGCAGGATGCCGGCGAGGCAGTGCAGCAGGGTGGACTTGCCGCACCCGCTGGGCCCGGTGACGGCGACGATCTCGCCTTCGGCGACGTCGAGGCTGACGCCACGTAGCGCCGGGGTGGCGCCGTACGAGCGGACGACTCCTCGGCCGGCGAGCAAGGGACTGTTCACTGACGTACCTCCCGGTGCAGGTCGGTCGGCGCGGTGCTGCTGCTGGTCGGCGTGGTGACGCTGCTGCCGTGGCTGGTCGAGGCCGCCGTACGGCGGATGCGCGGCGGGCCGGTCGCCTGGCAGTTGGCGATCCGCCGGCTGCAGGTCGATGGCGGCGGCAACGCCCGGCAGGTGTGCGGGGTCGCGGTCGCGGTGGCCGGCACGATCGCGTTGCAGGCACTGTTCACCGGGATCGACGACGACTTCGTCCGACAGACCGGTGCCGACCCGGACCGGGCCAGCCACCTCGCCCATCTCGGCGTACCGGACCGGTCGACCGGCGACGCGCTGTTGACCCGGCTGCGCGCGGTGCCGGGGGTCGACTCGGTCGCCGGATACCGGTCCACCTCGGTGTTCGCCGGCTCCGGCGACGGCGAGAGTGCCGGCGGCGTCGCACACCGCACCGATGAGCTGGTCATCGCCGACTGCCGGGTGCTCGCCGAGCTGATCGTCGCGACCGACTGTGCCGACGGTGCCGTCTTCCGGGTCGCACCGCCTCCCGAACACCTGCGATCCGTGACCGTCGACGAGCAGGGTCGGCTGGTGGAGACACCGGTCGAGCAGATCCGGGCTGGCGAGCGGGTGCAGGTCGCGCCCGGTGGGTACGAGTGGACGATTCCCGTCGACGCCCGACCGGCGCAGTCGCGCGTCGATCCGTACGGGATCGGTCGGTTCGGGATCTTCGCCACGCCGGCCGCGATCGACGTCGACGCGGTCGGCCGGCTGCCGACAACGGCGTACCTGCAGATCGACCCCGGCCAGCCGGACGCGGTCGAGCACGTCCGCAACCTGCTCGCCACCGCCGGACCGATGGACCTGCTGTCCACCCTGTCCGCGACGACCGAGGCGCGGCGGTTCACCAGCGTCCGTCGTGGACTCGTCGTCGGCATCGTCGTCACGCTGCTGCTGATCGCCGCCAGCATGCTGGTCACCATGCTGGAACAGCTGCGCGAACGGCGCCGGCTGCTGGCCATGCTGGACGCGTTCGGCGCACCCCGGCGGGCGCTCGGCTGGGCGGTCGTCTGGCAGCATCTGGTGCCCGTGCTGCTCGGGCTGGTCCTGGCGGTGGCCGCCGGGGTCGGGCTCGGTGCGGTGCTGCTCGGCATGGTCGGCCGCGACCTCGTGGTCAGCTGGTGGACGGTGGCCGGGGCCAGCGCGGCGGGTGCCGGTGTCGTGCTGCTGGTCGCCGCCGCCGGCCTGCCGGCGCTGTGGCGGCTGATGCGCGCCGACGGGCTGCGGACCGAGTGATGCTGGACGGGCTGCGTGCCGGGTGACGCTCAGACGCCGGACGGGAAGGTCTCCGGTTCACGCAGCTCGACATGCGGGGTCCGCAGCGGGCGCACCCCTCGGCTGCGGTCGAACCAGAGGAACGCGTCGTAGCGGTCGCCGAGCACGGTCGGCACGTAGTTGCCGCGCCGTTCCATGTTCGGCTGGTAGACCACCCCGATCGCCCGGTGGTCCAGCTCGTCGGTGAGCAGATCCGGTCTGCCGTCGGTGGGGAAGACGAACAGCGACTCGGCCGGGGCCGCGACGGAAAGGATCGCTTCCAGCGACCCCGGCCGGGCCGGCGGTACGGGCATCAGCCGCATCGGTGCGCCCCAGGTGTCACCGGCCACCACCGTTCCCCGGTAGGTGCCGAAGCCGACCAGGACCACCCGGTCCCGGCCGTACCGCTCACGTGCCAGCTGCCCGATGTTGACCTCGCCGAGCTCGGCCATGTCGGTGGCCCGGGCGTCGCCGACGTGCGTGTTGTGCGCCCACACCACCGCGCGGGCGTCCGGACCGTACCGGTCGAGCAGCCGGGCGAGGGTGTCGTCCATGTGCCGGTCCCGGACGTTCCAGGCCAGCCGGCCACCGGACACCAGTGCCCGGTAGTAGCGTTCGCCCCCGGCCACCACCTCGGCGTTCTGCCAGGCACCGAAGCTGCATGCCCCGTCGGCGGCGGCGTCGCGCCGCAGCCGGACCAGCAGGTCGATCACCTCCGCCTCGCAGCCGGCGGGCACCAGCCGCAGGGCGGTCGCGTACTCCTGCGGGTCCTCGCCGTACGGTTCGAAGCAGCGGTACGCGTCGAGCGCCGCCGGCACCTGGTCCGGTCGATGTTCCCGCAGGTAGACGAGGATCTCGCGGAGCGACTCCCACAGCGAGTAGACGTCGAGCCCGTGGAAGCCGACCCGGGCGGATTCGCTGACCGAGTCGTTGTGCCGGCGCAGCCAGCGGCAGAAGTCGACCACCTCGTCGTTGGCCCACATCCAGGTGGGCCAACGTTCGAAGGTGGTCAGCGCGTCGCGCGGGTCGCGGGGGGCGTCGAGCCGGCCCCGGACGCTGCGGTCGACCCGGTCGCAGTCCGGCCAGTCCCCTTCGACGGCGATGAAGGAGAAGCCGTGCTCGGTGACCAGTCGGCGGGTGACGGCCGCCCGCCAGCCGTAGAACTCGTGTGTACCGTGGCTCGCCTCGCCGAGCATCACCACCCGCGCGTCGGCGGCCCGTTCGATCAGCGGGTCGAGGTCGTCGGCGTCGACCAGCGGTCGCGCCAGCGCGGTGATGTCCGCGGCATATCTGGCCACCGGGCCCGGGTACCCGGGCGTTACCGGCACAAACCCCGTCAGCCGGGGTCACTGGAACCGGCGAGGCGGGTGTTGCGGGCGGGTTCGGGCTAGGCTGCCTGAGCATGGAGGAGCAATCGCCCGACGCTGAGCCGAGGCGGTCCCGCGCCCCACGGGCCAGGACACCGACGGCCGGCGTCACGCCGCCCGCCGCCATCGCTCCCGTGTTGTTCCAGCCACCGTCGAGCGCAGCCGGCAGCGCCGAGAGCCCCGCCAAGAAGGCCACGCCGGCGAAGAAGACCGCCGCGAAGAAAGCCGCCGCGAAAAAGGCGACTCCGGCAGCGGAGCCCACGGCGGCGGAGAAGCCTGCGGCGAGGAAGACCACGCCAAGAAAGACCGCCGCCAAGAAGACCGCGCCGACGAAGAAGACCGCGCCGACGAAGAAAGCCGCGCCGGCGCCGGATCCGGCCGGCACTCCCCCGCCAGGTCCGGTCCCCGGCGGTACGCTGCGACAGCTGTTGGCGCGTCCGGCGTACGCGCCGGAACTGCTCGCCCTGGCCGCGGTGGAACGGATCGGGCCGGCGGCGCGGGACTGGGCGGCCCGGCTACGCGACGACTACCCGGCGGCCAGCGACGATGCACTGGCCCGGCTGGCGGCGCGCCGGTTCACCCGGCTCGCCGGGGCCGGCGCGGCGGTCGCCACCGCCGGCGGGCTGCTCGGCCCGGCCTTGGAGCTGGTGACCCTCGGCTGGACGCAGGCTGCTGTCACGCTGCACGTGGCGGCCGCGTACCGGCATGATCCGACCGACCGGGACCGGGCTGCGGAGCTGCTGGCCCTGATCGGCATGCAGCCGGACGTCGCGGCGGCCCACGCCGCGCTGGACGCGGCGGGCCGGCCGACGACCGACGACGCCGAGGATCCGGCGTTGCGGCTGCTCGGCGGTGCGCAGCGGTTCACCGAGGCGGTGAGCCGGTTGACCGGCGGCGGTTGGGCGCTGCTGCGGTTGCCGGCCCGGTTGCTGCCCGGTGGGCGGGCGCTGGTCGCCTGGTCGGGTGACACGCTGCTGCTGGAGCGGCTGGCCGCGCGGGCCAGCGCGCGCTATCGGCCGGTCACGCCGGCTGCGCCGGTCACAGCCAGCTGAACCAGTCACGGGGCAGCAGCGCGTAGCCGACGAACGCGAAGACGTCCAGCAGGGTGTGCGCGATGATCAACGGCATCACCCGGCGGGTACGCAGGAAGAACAGCGACAGCACCACACCCATGATCACGTTGCCGAGGAACGCTCCGAAGCCCTGGTAGAGGTGGTAGGTGCCGCGCAGCAGGCAGCTGGTGGCGATGACCGCGCCGATCCGCCAGCCGAGTTGCCGTAGCCGGGTCATCAGGTAGCCGACCACGATCACCTCTTCCAGGATGGCGTTCTGCGCGGCGGCAAGGATCAGCACCGGGACCGTCCACCACAGTTGCGGTAGCGCGGCCGGGACCAGGCTGGCGTTGAGCCCGAGCAGCGCGGCGATCCAGAACAGCCCGAGTCCGGGCAGCCCGATCGCGGCGGCCAGGGCGGCTCCCCAGGCCAGGTCGCGCAGCGGTGACCGGGCGTCGAGCCCGAGCCGGGCGCGGGCGTCGGCCCGGTCCCGGCTGAGCAGGTGGACCGCCAGCAGGACCGGCACGAGGGCGAAGAAGATCCCGAGCAGTTGGTAGGTCAGGTCCAGCCAGGGGCGGGCCGACTGGGAGGCGTTCATGGTGGCGGTCTGCTGCCCCAGCGGCCGGTCGGCGGTGAGTCGCGCGGTGATGGTGACCAGGGCGTAGATGGCGGACTGGCCGAGCGACACGCCCAGGACCAGGAGCACCTCGGCGCGCAGCAGGCGCGGTGGCAGCGGGGCCGCCGGGTGGGCGTCCGGGTTGCTGCTGGCCGGTGGTGGCGTACCGGCGAGGTCGACCGTCACCGGACCACTGTGCCCGAGCGGGTACGGCACGGCAATGTCGCACATCGGGTACGTCGACTCGCTACGAAGAGTGCTCACCCTGGAACTCAGTGATACGGAGTCAGTGGCGGCACGGTGACGGGAAGGCCTCGATGAGCGATCTCGCGCAACTGTTGAAGGAGAGCTGGGTGCTCGTCGAGGAGGAGCGCGACCAGGTGGCGGGCTACTTCTACGCCCGACTGTTCCTGGACCGGCCGGATCTTCGCCAGCTCTTCCCGGTGCAGATGGACACCCAGCGGCGCTGCCTGATCGAGGCTATCGTCTCTGCCGTCGGCTCGATCGACGACCCGGAGCAGTTCACCGACTACCTGCAGTCACTCGGGCGGGCCCACCGCAAGTTCCAGGTGCAAGCTGCGGACTACGCCGCGTTCGGCGGCATGCTGTTGGAGGCGCTGCGCACCGTCGCCGGTGACCGGTGGAGCGTCGAGTACGACGAGGCCTGGGGTGCCGCACTGGAACTGCTCATCACCAACCTGGTCATCGGCGCCGAAAGCGACCCGAACCCGGCATTCTGGCACGCCGAGGTGCTCGACCACGAACGCCGGGGCACCGACGTCGCCGTGCTGACCTGCCGGCCGCTGCAGCACCGACTGGAGTACCAGCCGGGGCAGTACGTCAGCGTCGAGGTGCCGCGCTACCAGCCAAGGCTGTGGCGCAGCTACTCGATCGCGAACGCGCCCCGGGCGGACAACACTCTGGAGTTCCATGTCCGGGCGGCCGCTGCCGGCTGGGTGTCCAGCGCGCTGGTCCGCCGGGTCCGCCCCGGCGATCTGCTGCGGGTGGCCGCCCCGATGGGCTCCATGGTGCTGGACCGGGACTCGCCGCGCGACATCGTCTGCCTGGCCGGCGGGGTCGGTTTCGCCCCGGTCAAGGCCCTGATCGACGAGCTGACCCGGTACAACCGCAGCCGCTGGGTGCACGTCTACCTGGGCGGGCGGACCCGCGACGACCTGTACGACCTGGCCGAGCTGAGCCAGCTCTGCGCCGCCTACCCCTGGCTGAACGTGGTGCCCTGCTGCTCGGACGACCCGGGCTGGACCGGGGAGCACGGCGAGGTCGCCGACGTGCTGGCCCGCTACGGCCCGTGGTACGAGCACGACTTCTTCGTCGCCGGGTCGGCCGGCATGGTCCGGTCCAGTCTGCGTCGGCTCGCCGAGCTCGACGTCCCGGCCGAGCACATCCACTACGACAGCTTCGGCGAGGTGTGATCGCTTTGCCCGGTCAGTACACCCAGGGCCGGCCGCTGTCCCGGTACTCCTCGACCGGCACCAGGCTGGTCCCCGGTGCCATCCGATCGACGTACAGCCGGCCCTCCAGGTGGTCGATCTCGTGCGCGACCAGCCGGGCCATCGCCCGGTCGAAGGACGTGATCACCCGGCCGCCGTCGAACCGGGAGTGTTCGACGTCGATCCGCAGCGGACGCGGCACCAGCCCACGCACGTCGAAGTAGGACAGGCAGCCCTCGTACTGGTCATCGGTCTCCACCGCAACGTCGACAACCCGCGGGTTGAGCAGCGTCAGCGGCTCGGCTCCCGGCTCCGGGGGCCGGACCAGGGCCGCCGCCCAGGGCAACCCGATCTGCGGCGCGGCCAGGCCCACCCCCTTGCCGAACGGGTGCAGCTCGTCGAGTCGGGCCAGCATGGCCCGCAGCCGGGCGACGGTGTCCAACGCCACCGCCTCGTCGGCCGGTAGTTCGAACGGCTGCACCTGCTGTCGGAGCATTTCGGCGCCGCGCTGCACGATCCCGATGGCCCGCATCCGTTCGCTGGCCCGCTGCTCCGGCCGCGTCTCGGTCCCGGCCGGTGACCCGGCCTGACCGCCCGTGTGGGTCGGCGGCACGGACCGGAACCGCCACTCCAGCCGGTACCGGGCGTTGAGCAGCGGCGCGTCGGTCGACCACTCCAGCACCGACCGGCCGTTCACCCGCTGCCGGCGCACCGGCGTTCGCAGCGGGGCGTCCTCCGCAGACAGGGACGTCTCGACCCCCCAGACCTGGGGGTCGAGCGCTTCCGGGAAATCCAGTCGTACGGTGAGCTGCCGGGTGGGCAGCCGGACGGCACGTTGGAACCACTGTCCCCACTTCTCCTGGCCGACCCGGTAGGTGTACTCGATGCTGGTGCGCTGCCCCGGGTACAGCGGGAACCGGCCGTCGGAGTTCTCGAAGAGCAGCCAGACCTCTTTGAAGGCGTCCCGGTCGTGCTTCTTGCGCCACTGCATCGGCTCCTGGTGCCCGGGGGTGCCGCAGAAGGCGTGCAGGTCCAGCTCGACGAAGGTGAGCGGGTGTTCCCGGTGGTGCCGGTTGGACCGGTCCGGATCGTCGGGGTACCGGTCGACGGCGACCCGGACCAGGTAGCGGGTGACCGGTTCGGTGCCGGCGTTGTAGAGGGCCCGCCGGATCGTGCAGTGGTAGTAGCCGTCCCGGTAGGCGAGGGTGGCCACCTCCTGCTCGACGATGAGGCCGGTGCCGGGTGGCATCCACTGTTCGGGCACCGGCGGGTCGCGCGGCGGGGTGCTGGTACGGCTGTGCCGCAGTTCGTCGTACTCCTGGTAGCGCTGCCAGATCGCACCGCCGGCGCCGAGCACCGCTTCGGCCCGGCGGGCGAAGTCCTCGGTGGGGCGGTGCCGGCGGCCTTCGACGTGGCTGATGTACGACGGATCGAAGCCCATCCGGGCGGCCAACTGCTTCTTGGTCATTGCCCGGTCCAGGCGCCACTGGGCGAGCTCGGCCGCGAACGTGTCGGCGGCGCGGTCGATGGGCGAGCTGGTCATCGCAAGGCGTCCCCTCAGGCCGGATCCACAGTCTGCTTTCCGACTCGGACACCCGGTCGGATTTGGCGCGTTGCCGACAGAGCACTTGACAGCACGGATCAGAGCACTCTGCGAAATTCGCCCATCACCCACCGCCACGGAGTGTCATCACCCCGGCTGGAAGTTTCGCCGATACTCTGGTTAGCCTAGCCTTAGCAAGCTAGGGTGAACCATCGGCAGCTGGCGGAAGGATCGAAAGGTGAGAACGTTGAGGCGAGGCACGTGCGACCCGGTTGATCACGGGAACGCCACCTCCTTCTCGGTTGCCACCGTTACCTGCCCGGTTGCCACCGCGCCGACCGATGGTTGCTCATCGTGACCGCCGTCATCGACCCCCGGGCCCGCGCCGCCGCTCCGCTGGCCCCGATCACCGCCACGCTGCGCACCGCGTTCGGCACCGACGACCTGCCCGGCCTGCACGCCGGTCTGCTCGTCGACGACCAGACCGGCTGGCTGCCCGCCACCGAGCTGATCCACGGCGGCCACCTGCCCCGGCTGCTCGACTCGGCCGCCCGGCGCTGGCAGGCGAAGCGGCACGCCGCCGCCGCCCTCGCCTGGAAGGCGTACAGCTACTGGGTGGCGCTGCCGGTCGCGCTCGGCTGGGCGTCGGCCCGCCGGGTGCCGCTGATGCGCGCCGACGACGTACTGCTGCGGATGGACGACGACGGACCGCTGGTCGACGTCGGCCTGCGCCCCGGGATCCCGGTGGCGGTGCTGCCGCACGACCCGATCGCGGCGGCCGGGCTGCCCGAGGTGCTGGTCGTGGCCGACGAGGCCGAGCTGCTCCGCGTACTGCGGATCTCCCTGCTCGACCAGCACATGAGCCCGCTGCTGGACGAGATCCACAGCCGGGTGAAGCTCGGCCCGCGGACGCTGCTCGGCTCCCTCTCCTCCGGCATCGCCTACGCGGTGCTGCAGGCGGCCGACGCGCTGCCCGGCTCGTCCGCCGAGACGATCGGCACGCTGCTCGACGCGCTCGACATCGGCGACCTGATCGAGCTGGTGCCCGGCGAGGACGGGGCGGTCACCGTGCAGCGACGGACCTGCTGCCTGGCGTTCACCCTGCCCGACCCGAAAATCTGCCCCGGCTGCTGCATCCGCCCGTGACCGCGCGCCGCGCGGCCGGTCGGCCCGGCCACGCGGATAGCGGCCAACTGCTGGGTGGTCAGGCCGGCTGCTGGTAGGTGGCCGTCAGCCTCGCCCGGGCGAGGGTGTGGAAGGCCAGGTTGAAGCCGACGTACGCCGGGGTCGCCGTCGGGCCGAGGTCGAGCCGTTCGACGTCGAGGGCGTGCACCGCGAAGATGTACCGGTGCGGCCGGTCACCGGCCGGCGGTGCGGCGCCGTCGTACCCGGCGTTACCGAAGTCGTTTCGTACGCCGAACGCGCCCGGCGCCGCCTTCTCCGGGTCACCGCCGGCACCCTGCGCCAGCTCGGTCACCGACGCCGGCAGGTTGACCAGCAGCCAGTGCCAGAACCCGCAACCGGTCGGCGCGTCCGGGTCGAAGCAGGTCACCACGAACCCCTTGGTCGATGCCGGAAAGCCCGACCAGGACAGTTGCGGGGAGAGGTTCGCACCGCCGGCTCCGGTGAAGACGTGCGCCGTCGGCAGCGGCCCGCCCTCGGAGAGGTCGGTGCTGGTCAACGCGAACGAGTCGACCGGCGGAAGCAGGTCGTACGGATCAGGTGCGATCGGTCGGTCCAGGTTCATGCCTGGCATCCTGCCGCACCCGGCACCGGTACGCAGCCCAGCGCACCGATGCCGGGTGAAATCGGGTCAGGACAGGTCGGCTCCACTGCCGACCAGCTCGGCGCCGCGCTGCGCGGCCAGCCTGGCCCGCAGCTGCTCGCCTTCGATGTCCACGTTGGGCATGATCCGGCTGAGGAAGCCCGGCAGCCACCAGGCGGCGCGGCCGAGCAGCGACATCACCGCCGGGACGATGGTCATCCGCACCACGAACGCGTCGATCAGCACGCCGATCGCCAGCGCGAAGCCCATCGATTTGATCACCGGGTCGTCGACCAGGATGAAGCCGCCGAAGACCGCGCTCATGATCAGTGCGGCAGCGGTGACCACCCGGGCACCGTGCCCCATCCCGTTGATGGTGGCCTGCACGGCGGTGTCACCGTGGACGAAGTCCTCCCGCATCCGGGACACCAGGAACACCTCGTAGTCCATGGCCAGGCCGAACAGGATGCCGATCAGCAGGATCGGCAGGAAGCTGACCAGCGGGCCCGGGGTGTCCAGGCCGACCAGATCGGCGAGCCAGCCCCACTGGAAGACCGCGACGGTGATGCCGAACGTCGCGCCGACAGTCAGCAGGAACCCGGCGGCGGCCTTCACCGGCACCAGGATCGACCGGAACACCAGCATCAGCAGCAGGATCGACAGCCCGACGACCAGCAGCAGGTAGACGGGCAGTGCGTCGGCGAGCTTGTCGGAGACGTCGATGCCGACGGCGGTGACACCGGTCAACGCCACCGCTGCGGTGCCGTCGTCGTCCGGGGCCAACCCGAGTTCGGCAATCTCCACACGGATCCGCTCGACGAGCTCCTCGGTCGCGGCCTCGGTGGGGCCGGTCGCCGGGATGACCGCCAGGATCGCGGTCTGCCCGTCCTGGCTGGGCTGCGGCGGTGCGACCACCAGTACGCCGTCGAGGGCCTGCACCGTACCGGTGATCTGACCGGCGGCGGTGGTGGTGGCCTCCGCCGAGTCACCGGAGACCACCATGATCAGCCGGCCGTTGAAGCCGGGCCCGAATCCTTCGGTGGTCAGGTCGTACGCGGTTCGTGCGCTGCTGCCCAGCGGCGCGGTGCTGGCGTCGGGCAGGGCGATCCGCATGTCGGCGGCGGGGATCGCCAGGGCACCGAGCCCGGCCACGCCGAGCACGATCACCGGGATCCGCAGCTTCACCATCAGTCGGGCCCAGCGGAATCCGAAGGAGTCCTGGTTCTCCTGGCTGGTCGGTGCCTCGGCCGGGCCGACTGCCCGCTTGCCGCGCGGCAGCACCCGGCGGCCGGCGTAGCCGAGCAGCGCCGGCTGCAGGGTGATCGCGACCAGGACGGCGACGCTGACCGTGCCGGCGGCGGCCAGACCCATCACGGTGAGGAACGGGATGCCGACGACGGAGAGCCCGGCGAGGGCGATGACCACGGTGGCGCCGGCGAACACCACCGCGGAGCCGGCGGTGGCGACGGCGCGGGCGGCCGCCTCCTCCGGTTCCAGGCCTTCGAGCAGGTGCTGCCGGTGCCGGGAGGTGATGAACAGCGAGTAGTCGATGCCGACGGCCAAACCGAGCATCAGCGCCAGCACCGGGGCGGTGGAGGTGAGGTTGATGACGCCGCTCAGCACGAACAGGCCGGCCATGCCGGCGCCGACGCCGATCAGCGCGTTCAGCATCGTCATCCCGGCGGCGACCAGCGAACCGAAGGTGATGATCAGGACGACCAGGGCGATCGCCACGCCGATCGCCTCCTGGGAGCCGACGTGCGGCTCGGTGCTCATCACCTCGCCGCCGTGGGCCACCTGGAAGCCGGCGTCGCGGGCCGGGCCACCGACCGCTTCGTACGCTTGGCGCGATTCGTCGCTGACCTCGTCGTTCGGCACGGCGAACTGGATGTTGACCAGGGCGAACCGGCCGTCGGGTGACACGCTGCCGGTCTGGAACGGGTCGAGCGCGGCGATCACACCGGGGATCTGGTTGGCTTCCCCGACCACCTGCAGGACGGCGGCCTGGCCTTCGGGGGTGGTGAGCTGCTCGCCCTCCGGCGCGGCGATCACGATCGTGCCGCCGGCCCCGCTGGCCTCCGGGAACTGCTCCTGCAGCAGCTCCAGCGCCTCCTGGGATTCGGTGCCGGGGATGTTGAAGTCGCTGGCGGTCGGCCCGCGAAAGGCGAGCGCGGCGGCGCCGAGACCGACCAGGGCGATCAACCAGATCGAAACGACCAGGTGTCGTTTACGAAAGGCGGTCCGGCCGAGCCGGTATAGCAGGGTGGCCATGCGGCATCCTCTGTCGTGTCGGTCGTTACGGAACTTCGGGTTTCAGCTGGCGCCGGGCTTCGGGCCCTCAGCTGGCGTCAGGTCTCGGTTACGCGCCGGGCCCGGTTCGCCGAGGGTCCGGTCGATCACCTGGCCCAGCAGCGGGCGGAGCCGGTCGGCGTCGAGGTCAAGATGCTTGGAGCTGGCGGCGGCGACCCCGGCCAGCACCACCAGGGCGGCGAACCGGTCCTCCAGGCGCCCGGACCGACCGGTGAGGGCGTCGAGCAGCCGGTCGATCATCTGTTCCAGGTCGCAGAAGGCGGGCTGGTGCAGCATCTGCGGGATCTCGGCGTAGAGCACCGCGATCTGCCGCTGGTAGCGCAGGCACAGCTCGATGAAGCCGTCGATCGCCGTACGGCGGGCGGTCTCGTCGTCGAGTCCGGCCAGTTGCTGGTCGAGTTCGGCCAGGCTGGCGACCGCCGGGTTCATCAGGGCGGCGAGGATCGCGTCCTTGCTGTCGAAGTGGTAGAGCAGGGACGCCTTGGCGCAGCCCACCTCGGCGGCGATGTCCTGAAGGGAGGCTCCCCGGAAGCCGACCACCGCGAAGCGCTGGGCGGCCACGTCGAGGATCTGTTCGCGTAGCTCGGGCCGCGCTGCGCCGCCCCGGCCGGTCTGTGTCACTTTGCCCACCTCCTCTCCTCAGGTCACCTGCCGCGACCAAGGATGCCGGAGCGAACCCAGAAACCCTGACCGATCGGTCAGAAGGTGAAGCAGCTCACAGAGACGACCTGCTCAGCTTCGATCTCGACCGACAAATCTCACCCCAGGCGGGTGGAAGCCTGACGAGAACTTGATGAGAGTTCGTTAAGAGTCACCGGAGCAAGGACAACGGGAGATGGTCACTGGGCCGGCAGGACCGCGTGTTTCAACTGGGTCGACCGACTCATTCAGGCGGCAGCCGTCGCCGGCTCGATCGCCGGTGTCGCGTCCTTCTTCACCGAGCATCCCACCGCTGGGCTGCGGCTCATCGCGGGCAGCCTGCTCGTCGGCGGGGTCGCGCTCGCCTTCAGATGGCGTACGGCCGGCGGCCCTCGCCTTGGTTTCACCGGTGCGTTGGCGTTGGCGCTGGTCGGGGCCGGCGTCTTCGGTTGGTCGGTACGGCCGGGCGCGGCACCGGGTGCCGGCGCGCCGGCACCCGACTCGACCGGAAGCAGTTCGTCGGGTTCGTCGCCAACCACTGCCGGGCCGGATTCCGCGCCCGGCGGCACATCGGTGACAGTGCACCGGGCAGAAACCGTCGTCCCCCTCTCGGCGACATCAGAGATCGACCTCGACTCGCTTGCTCCCGACTGGGATGTCACGGGCTCTGACGAGACGGGCCGGGCCGATCTCCAGTTCAGCATCAGCGGCCTCGAAGCGATCAACAACGCCGAGCTACGGGAGGCCGCAGGTGACGGCCCGGAGCTCTGCCAGCAGGCGACGGCGCAGTACCAACTGACACTCGACGAGGACCTGTCCGAGACCAGGTACACCTGCGCGATCACCAACGAGGACCGCTTCGCCTCGGTGCGGTTCAACCGCGAAGACGTCCGAATGGGATACACCGTCTTCAGCTCGATCAACCTGACGATCACGGTCTACAACCGCGCCGCCTGACCACCGTCCGACTCGGCCGCCGGGCAGGGTTACGACCCGTCGTGCCGGGGCAGACGATAAAGTCCGTCACGTTGCACGAATATCTCCCGCCGCTCGGCGGCTTCGCCGGATTTGTCAATTACGTAACCCGTGACCCAGAGCCAGCCCTCGTACGTCGGCTTGGGGTCCACCGAGATGACCCGGAACCGCAGTCTGCGCTCACCAGCGAACTGCACGCTGGCCTCACCACCGACGACCAGCACGTCACCCGGCCTCGGCTCGGGCGCACGGAGCAGCCGACTACCCGCCACGCCGATCCGCCAACGGGTACGTCGTACGCCCGCAGTCCGGACACCACCGCGACTTCACCTTGAACGACCACAGCCCGGCGCAGAAGCCCAGCAGCGCCGCACTCAACAGTGCCCCGATGTCCCACATCGTTCCGTCCCTTTCAAAAGATGATGATTCCAAGCAGTCACGCGTCGTCGAGTGACACGGGCTCGCCGCCGTTGGCCTGCCACCGGGCAAGGATCTCGGCGACGATCCGGCGGGCACCGGCCTCACCGTGCTCGGCCTTCAGGTCCTCGAAGCTCCACCGCAGCGTGAGAGCCACCTCGGCCGCTTCATCGGTTTCGCACTCTCGGGTGACACCGGCGTCGTCGGCGTCGGCGTTCGGACCCGACTCGCCAGCACCGTCGTCCACCAGGATCACAACCCTGCCGGTACGCGGTAGCCGACCATCTGGCCGTAGGTCATCAGCGGACGCAGCGTCGGAGTGAGCATCGTCGGCTCGGACGACCAGCGGTGCCCACGGTTGCCGTCCAACCGTCGCTGCCTGGCCGCCGCACGCTCCCGGTCGAGCCGGGCCAGGCGCTTCGACGCCGCCGACCGCCCGTCCCGCCACTCCTGCCACCGCACCACCAGTTCACGAATCATCTCGACGATCACTGCTCTCTCCTTCTCAAGATCGTTTTCGTGTTACCTAATCGATCAAGCCCACGGCGCTACACCGCTAATGACTCGCCCGGACAGCATCCATGACCGTCCACAGGCAACCTTGCAACTGTCAAGGTTCACGGGGTGCTGGTGCTTACGTTCAGCTCGTGAGAGTCGTCGCGCTATCCGATGTCGCCGAGATGCTCGGCGGCGTATCGCGCACCCGCGCCACCGAGATCACCAACCGGGCGAGCTTCCCGGCACCAGTCGCACTCGTCGCCTCCGGCCGGATGCGGATCTGGGACCGCGACGAGGTCGCCGAGTGGATCCGCACCCACCGCCCGACCCAGCAGGAAGACTGACCGGCATCACCAGGTCATCAACCATCTCGACAATCACCGCCCGCCCGATCCGCTCTCGCGCTGTCCTGACTAGATACTCATCCACCGACTACACGCAGTGAACGCATCAGGCGTACGTCTTTGCTGATGGGTCGGACGGCAACTGGTACGCGGCGTACGACTTCGCTCGCTGCCCACAGCGGCGCAGGCACAATTTGTGAAAGACGCTCAGGAACCTGCGCCCAGCAGGTCAGCAAGCGCGGCCAGTTCCTGACTTACCGGCCGACGGCGACGGGTAAGGATCGTGGTGACGATGTCCCGGGCGTACCGCTGATGCCGCAACCAGGTCGGTGACTCCGCTCGGAGCCCGGAGAGGATGCGCGCCGCTTCGGCCAAGTCGCCGCGCTCAGCGTTGGCCCAGGCCCGGTCGAGCTGGTGACGATTCCGGTTGTCCGACGTGGCCCGGCCGTTCCCCGGCGGTACGCGTTCCGCCAACGCGAGCGCCGTGACCGGGTCGCCCGCTACGACCGACATCTCTACCCGCTTCATCTCCACGGTCACCGGGCAGAAGGCCCCCATGGTCACCGGCATGCGGAGAGCCACGTCTGCTGGAAGATGCTCGCCGATCCGGACCGCCGCCGCACCGGCGGCGTCGAGCATTTCTCCGGCGTCGTCGGCGCGACCATCGCGGATCGCGGCAGCCGACCCGCGCAACATGAGCCAGCCCCAGACCGCCAACCGGGTCGGGTTCGTACGGGAGAAGCGTGGCTCCACCGCGTCCGCCGTGGCGACAGCCAACCGCCCTGCCTCGTCGAACCGCCCCTGCCGGAGCAACAGCCAGCACATCGTGGTGACAACAGACGCGGCGACCAGTTCGTTGCCGGACTCGTCCGCGACGTCGAGCGCGAGACTCAGCGCATGGTAGGCAAGATCGAAACGCCGGAGCTGGATCAAGGTCGTCCCGGCGATCTGGTACGCCTGAGCGAGCTGACCCGCACCAGCGGTCCGCTGGTCGCCGCCACTCGCGTCGACAAGGCTGCGGGCTGCACCGATCAGCACCGGCAACCGGGCGAGCGCGGTGGCGTAATCGTCACCATGGTAGATCCGGTCGATCTCGGCAATTGACGTCTGCAGTTCTCGCACGGTCGGCGGATCTGTCGAGACATCACCGACAGTCGTGCCGCTCAAGCCACGGGCCGGAGTCAGCGCCCGCCGTAGCAGGTCAACCGCGATCTCGTCGCCATCGGTCCCGGCCCCGGCCGTCGGGTCAGCGACGGCCGGCCCGACGAGTACGGATGTCGGCACGGCAAGCGCAGCGGCGATCGCCCGCAAGGTCGACATCCGTGGTGATCCCGGCTTGTTCTGCTCCAGCTTCTGGATCGTCTCGACCGCGAGCCCGGCGGCCTCCGCCAACTGCTCCTGAGTGAGTCCCCTGAGTCGACGTAGCCGCCCTACGTTGTCGCCCACCGTCGAACTCATCGCGCCGCCTCCCGAAACCGCGCCCCCGGCCGTACGGAATCCGGCACCGCCGCATCGACCGCCGCCGCAACCGTACCGCGAGGTGATGATCAACTGTTGCTCTGATTCAGTAAGTCGGGTGGGCGCTAACCTCAGACCATGAGCGACTATCTACAGGTGTCGACCGCAGTCGAGACGCGAGAGGCGGCTGTGGCCCTCGCCCGATCGGCAGTTGGTGCTCGCCTGGCCGGGAACGCACAGGTGATCGGCCCCTTGATCAGCGTCTTTTGGCACCTGGGCAGTCAAGGTGAGAGCGAAGAGTGGCAGGTGTTACTCAATACCACGGCAGCCCGCTACGAAGCCCTGGAGCGCCACCTACTCGCACACCATCCCTGGCAAAACCCGCAGATCACCGCTACCGCGATCGTGGCAGGATCAGCAGCGTGCCTTGAGTGGCTTCGATCGTCGACAGGCGACGCTCCGTCAGGCAGTTGAGGTAAAGGTTCAGGTGACCGGCCCGGTACCGGTGCATGAGACCGTGGTCCGCCTCCCGGCGCGGCTGCTTCCGTGACATCTGGGATCGCGCTACCCCGCACGCGGAGTACGTGATCTAGCACAGCGCATGGCTACTCCATACTCCGCCGCGCAGGATGCCCGCGCAGCGCTCGCTTGCGCAGAACGACCAACGCCGAATTCCGGTGGCGGGTCGGCACCGGGATCGGCAGGATCAGGGGAATGACCACCGAACCGAACCGGCAGGCGGTCGGCTCACTGCGGGCCGTGGCGATCGACGCGCCGGACATCGACCGCCTGGCCACCTTCTACGAACAGCTCGCCGGCTGGCGACGCCGCCCCACCGGTGACGATGACGACGACTGGATCACCCTCGTCACCGACGACGGTTGGCGGATCGGGCTGCAACAGGCCGTCGACCACGTACCGCCGGACTGGCCCGGCCAGGACCGGCCGCAGCAGGCCCACCTCGACTTCCAGGTGTCGGACATCGACGCGGCGGCGGAACGCGCCCAGCAGCTCGGTGCCAGCCTGCTGCGCCGCGACGAACGGTGGCACACCCTCGCCGACCCGGCCGGCCACCCGTTCTGCCTGTGTCTGAAAGCCGACGAGCCGCAGACCACTCTGGCGGGCGTCATGCTCGACTGCCCCGACGCCAAGGAGTTGAGCCACTTCTACGCGGGACTGCTCGGCAAACCGGTGACCTACGAGGGGGACGGTATCGCCATGATCGGCGAACAGGGTGCGCAGCCCGTCCTGTTTCAGCAGGTCGAGCAGTACGCCGCGCCCCGCTGGCCGGACCCGGCGTACCCGCAGCAGATCCACCTCGACGTGCAGGTCCAGGGCGTAGATGCCGCCGAACATGCCGCCCTCGCCACCGGCGCCACCCGACTCGACGGTGCCGGCCCCGGCTGGCGCGTCTACGCCGACCCCGCCGGCCACCCCTTCTGTCTCGTCTGGGCGGCCTGACCAGGAAGAATGATCACGACAGACTGGCGTACCGCTGTCACCATCGGGCCATGGGTTCGGCATCGCCGACGCCAACACCCTTCGATCAGCGAGGAAGCCATGGCCGACATGTCCGGCGACCGCAGCGACGCTGCCGGTCCGCGTACCGACGAGGTAGGTCAGCCCCGGCGTGGCCGGCAGCCGGTCACCCTGCCAGCTTGGATCCGTGATCCGGAGCCGGTCCGGGTCACCTGGCGGCGGCGGGCGGCACTGGCCGCGCTGCGCCTGCCCGGCGGACCTGTGGTCCGCCGGGCCTGGTGGCGCTGGCAGCAGCGGCAACGGCTGCACCGCCGGTTCCCGATCCTGACCGCGTTGATCGCGGTGCCGCTGGCCTTCGTCGCGATCATGGCGCTGGTGTCGTTGGTCTACTGGCTGTGGGCCCGGATCTGGGTGATCCCGTAGGCCGTCCGCCCGGCATCACTCGCAGGCGACGCCGTCGCCGTCGCGGTCCAGGCCGTAGACGTCGGATCCGACGACCCGCACCGGCCCGCTGACGTACGCCGGACCGTTGCCGCTGCCGCCGGCACAGTCGACATCGCTGGCGAACGGTACGCAGGCGCCGGTGTAGCTGGGGTGGCACTGCTGGGTGATCTTGGTGCCGACCAGCACCACCTTGGTGACCGGCTGCTTCGTCACCTTCTCACTGATCAGTTCCTTGGCGGTCTGCACCCCGTCGGTGTAGGTCACCCGGTAGGTCAGCGTCTTCACGCCGGTGACACCCGCGGTCTTCACCTTCGTCTTGCCCTTGGCGAGATTGGGGTCGTCGACACGCTTCTCCTTGAAGGGAATCTCCCGCGTCTCGGTCACCGTCTTCGTCTCCACCTTCGGCTGCGCAACGCTCGGGACGGAGGCCGTCGGGGACGGGCTCGGGCTCGGGGTCGGGGAGGCGGTCGGCGAAGCGGTCGGGCTGGCCGAGGTCGAACCGCCCGCCACGGCGGAGGTCGCCGGTGCCGACCGGTCGCCGTCAGCGCCACTTCCGCTGAGCGCGGTGAGCTTGTCACCGGTGGCCTGCGGCTCCGAGGAGACCAGGCTGGCCAGGAACGAGCTGCCGCCGCAGAGCAGGACGAAGACCGCCAGACCGACGCCGAGGTAGGCGGCTGCCTTCTGGCCGGGGCCGAGCCGCCCGGCACCGGTGGTGGGCAACGGACGCTGGTTGATGTCGCGCGCTGGATAGGTCACCGGCGAAGTGTGCCGGTCGGCATCGATGGCTCACAGCAGTCGAAGAGGGACAGTTTCCGGCGACCAGGACCATCGGAGGTATCCGATCATCCTTCTTCGTCAGACCTCCGGCTCGGTCCAGCTCGGACCCAACGGCGGCGGCGAATGTCCGAAGCGGCAAGGTGCCTGTTGGACAATCAGCCATCCTTCATGTTCAGGCCGGGACGGGCAGCGCGCCCAGGGCACGACCGGCCTCCCGGGCGGCCTGCAGCGCTCCGGCGTGCAACTGCGCCGCTTCGTCTGTAAAGGAGTCCAGCGCGGGGTTGACCCCGACCAGGGTGAACTCACGTTCCACCACGGTGAGCTCAGCACCCCAGCAGTCGGCGATGACCCGCCGCAGGTACGGCGTGGAGTGGTCCCAGCCCTCCCGTGGGGTGCCCGGTCCGTACGCGCCGCCACGGACCGTGGCGAGCACGACCGGCTTTCCGGCGAGGAACGGGACCCCGGTCGCCCGTGGATCGGCCAGGACCACATCGAGGTACGTCTTGAAGTGCTGGGAGACGCCGTAGTTGTAGAGCGGTACGGCGAACAGGATCGCGTCGGCGGTGATCAGTTCGTCCACGAGTGTCGCGGCGAGAACGACGGCGTCGCGCTGCTCGGCGGTCTGCTCCTCGGCCGGTGTCATGCCGGCGGTCACCGCAGCCGCCCAGACGGTCGAGGGCAGAGTGTCGACACCGACATGGCGGGCCACCACCGGGTCGCCGGGGTGGGCGGCGCGCCACTCCTGCTCGACGATGTCGGCGATCTCGCGGCTTGCGGAACCGTGCGTACGGATGCTGGCGTCCAGCCGGAACAGGGTCACCACTACTCCAGATGCTCGTAGGTTCAAGCTTGAAGCTCGACGGTAGCTGGCTTTGGTTCAAGCTTGAACTGGTTGAGACATCCGTCACTTCAACGGTGAACCGCAGACGTACGCTTGGGCTTGTGCCAGACGAACCCCAGTGGCTGACCGACCGCGAGCGCGAAGCATGGTTGGCCCTGGCTAAGCTCATGTTCAAGCTGCCCAGCGCGCTCGATGCTCAGCTGCTGCGGGACAACGACCTCACGCTGTTCGACTACTTCGCGCTCAGCGTCCTGTCCATGACACCCGGCCGCACCCTGCGCCTGAGCGACCTGGCCGGTCAGCTCTCCAGCTCGCTGTCCCGGCTGTCGAACGTCGTCAAACGCCTGGAACGACGCGGTCTGCTGCGGCGCGAGCCCGACGCCGACAACCCCCGCTACACGACTGCCGTACTCACCGACGCCGGCTGGGAGTTGGTCGTTGCCGCCGCCCCCGGGCACGTCGCCGCCGTCCGCCGGTACGTCATCGACGGCCTCACCGACCACCAGATCGACGTACTCCGCGAGATCGCCTGCCACGTCGCCCGCAACCTCGCGCACGGAGACTCGGCGAGTCATACACCAGATACCTCATGAGCGCCGGATGAGGTTCCTGGTGTATGACTCGTCGCGATGTTCACGCATCACGAAGACGCCCCCTGACCGGAGTTGGCTCTGTCAGAGGGCGTTCTTGCTTGTCGGAGCGGAGGGCGTGGGATTCGAACCCACGAAGACATTGCTGCCTTACCGGTTTTCAAGACCAGCGCCATCGGCCACTAGGCGAGCCCTCCCGGTGCGGCGGGCCGGGGACGGTCGGCCACCGCGTCACTGTGCCCTAGTGTGCCACGGACGTCCGACGGCACTCCGCGCCGCAGGTTAACGCGGCGGTAGCCGAGGGCGCCATCAGGATTCACCAGCCGGGTTCGCCAGGCGGCACACGGGCCGACCCGGTAAGACTTATCCCATGTACGCGATCACCGTGCCGCAGCCCGGCGGACCCGACGCCCTGGTCCGGGCCGAGGTGCCCGACCCCTCCCCGTGCCCGGACGAGGTGATCGTCGACGTCGCCGCAACCGCCGTCAACCGGGCCGACCTGCTGCAACGGCAGGGACACTACCCACCGCCGCCGGGCGCGTCGCCGTACCTCGGGTTGGAATGCTCCGGGGTGATCAGCGCGGTCGGCGCGGACGTCTCCCACCACAAGGTCGGCGACCAGGTGTGCGCGCTGCTGGCCGGCGGCGGGTACGCCGAGCGGGTCGCCGTGCCCGCCGGGCAGCTGCTGCCGGTGCCGGCCGGGCTGAGCCTGGTCGACGCCGCCGCGCTGCCCGAGGTGGCCTGCACCGTCTGGTCGAACGTGGTCAAGCTGGCCGGGCTGCGGGCCGGCGAGTCGCTGCTGGTGCACGGCGGCGGCAGCGGGATCGGCACCTTCGCCATCCAGCTCGGTGCGGCGCTCGGCGCGACCGTGCTGACCACCGCCCGCGCGGCCAAGCATGAACAGCTGCGGGCGCTCGGCGCCCACCACACGATCGACTACACCACGGAGGATTTCGTCGCCCGCGCCCGCGAGTTGACCGGCGACGGTGACGGCGGGGTGGACGTGATCCTCGACATCATCGGCGGTGCCTACCTGGAACGCAACGTACGGACGCTGGCCACCGGCGGCCGGTTGACGATCATCGGGTTGCAGGGCGGCCGCACCGCCGAGCTGAACCTGGGTGCGCTGCTGACCAAGCGGGCCACGATCTTCGCGACCACGCTGCGGTCCCGGCCACTCGCCGAAAAGGCGGAGATCGTCCGCCGGGTGCACGACCAGGTCTGGCCGCTGGTCGCCTCGGGTGCGATCCGCCCGGTCATCGACCGCCGGATGCCGATGGCGCAGGCGGCGCAGGCGCACCGGATCGTCGAGAGCAGCGACCACCTGGGCAAGGTGCTGCTGGTGACGGAGCAACGCTAGCCGCCCTCGAGCGGCAAGTGCTAGCCGCCATCGAGCAGGATGCGCGGACCGGGTCCGGTGGCGGCCAGCCGGTCGGCCGGGTTGTACAGCGTGCACGACCGCAGCGACAGGCAGCCGCAGCCGATGCACCCGGTCAGGTCGTCGCGCAGCCGGGTCAGCAGCGCGATCCGTTCGTCGAGCCGGGCCTGCCAGCGCTGGGACAGCCGCGCCCAGTCAGCCTTCGTCGGGGTACGCGACTCGGGCAGCTCGTCCAGCGCCTGGCGGATCTCGTCCAGCGGCACCCCGATCTGCTGGGCGATCCGGATGAACGCGACCCGGCGCAGCTCGGTGCGGTCGTACCGGCGTTGGTTTCCGCCGGTACGACCGGCTCGGATCAGCCCGATCCGCTCGTAGTACCGCAGCGCCGACGGTGCCACCCCGGACCGGGCGGCCAGATCGCCGATGGTCAGTGTCCGCTGCATCACACCACCCTTGAGTTGAAGTCAACTTCAACTTGCAGGGTAGGGGCATGCCAGCCTTCGTAGCCAGCCCGGTCGCGCCGCCGCATCAGCCGCCGACCGACACCGGGTACGCGGCCCTTCCGCCGCTGCTGCGCCGGATCACCGGCGACGAGAAGCATGAGCCCAGCGCCAACTCGACGTTGGACGTCCTCTGGGTCCTCTACGACCGGATTCTGCGGATCAGTCCGCAGACCGTCGACGCCGCCGACCGCGACCGGTTCCTGCTCTCCAAGGGGCACGGTCCGGCCGCCTACTACGCCGTACTCGCCGCTAAGGGGTTCATCCCCGACGCCTGGCTCGACGACCTGGCCGGGCCGGACAGCCCGCTCGGTCACCACCCGGACCGGCTGCTGGTGCCCGGGGTGGAGATCGGCTCCGGCTCCCTCGGGCACGGGCTCGGCCTCGGCGTCGGCATGCTGCTCGGTCTGCGCGCCCAGGGCCTGACCGACCAGGCCAGCGGGGTCAATCGGGCCGGCGGGGCTGGCGGGGTCGGTCGGGCCGGTCGGGTCGGCGGAGCCCGGGTCTACGTCCTGGTCGGCGACGCCGAGCTCGACGAGGGGTCGAACCACGAGGCGATCGCGTACGCCGGCAGCCGGCAGCTCGCCGAGCTGACCGCGATCGTCGTCGACAACGACTCGGCCACCCACGGCTGGCCCGGCGGGCTGGCCAGCCGGTTCAGCGTCAACGGCTGGACCACGACGATCGTCGACGGCCGCGACCACGAGGCGCTGACCGCAGCGCTGACCGGCCGCGACGGGGTACACCCGCACCTGGTGGTCGCCCGGACTCCGGCCAAGTACGCCGCGTCGGAGCCGGGCGAGTACACCACCTCGGGTAGCAAGGAGAACGGCCATGCGTGACGCCTTCACCCGCGCCACCACCGGCCTGCTGGACGACGATCCGCGTACCGCGTTGGTGCTGGCCGACATCTCGGCCGAGGCGTTCGCCCCGGCCGCCCGCCGGCACCCCGACCGGGTGCTCAACGTCGGCATCCGCGAGCAGTTGATGATCGGCGTGGCCGGCGGGCTGGCGTTGACCGGGCTGCGCGCCATCGCCCACTCCTACGCGCCGTTCCTGGTCGACCGGGCGTACGAGCAGATCAAGCTCGACCTCGACCACCAGGGCGTCGGCGCGGTGCTGGTCAGCATCGGCGGGTCGTACGACGCGGCGGCGGAGGGCCGCACCCACATGTCCCCTGGTGACGTGGCGCTGCTGGACACGGCCGGGTCGTGGACGGTGCACGTACCGGGCCACCCGGACGAGGTCGGGCCGTTGCTGCGGGCGGCGGCCGGTCACGACGACGCCGTTTACCTGCGGCTGGCCGCTCGGGGCAACGGCAGCCCGCACGGTGACGGGGTGTCGGGTCGACTGGTGACGGTGCGTCGGGGCAGCGGGGGAGCCCCGGTGGTCGTCGCGGTCGGCCCGATGCTCGATGCGACGCTGGACGCGGTCACCGGGTTGGACGTGACGGTGGCGTACACGAACACGCCGCGCCCGTTCGACGTCACCGGCCTACGGATGCTCGTCGACTATGTCGACCCGGTGGTGGTGCTGGTCGAGCCGTACCTGGCCGGGACGTCGAGTCACCTGGTCGGCGCGGCGCTGGCGGGCCGGCCGCACCGGCTGCTGTCGTTGGGCGTCGGGCGGGAGGATCTGCATCGGTACGGCAGTGCGGCGGACCACGACCGCTGGCACGGGCTGGATCCGGCCGGGCTGCGGCGCTCGGTCACCCGGTTCGTCAACGGCTGACCGGGACCCGTCAACGGCTGACCGGATTCGTTGGCAGCCGGGCGGGAGACGGCGGGGCTCAGGCGCCGGGGACGGCACGCCCCTGGCGCCTGGTCCGCTCCCGACCCAGGATCCACATTGCCTCGACCCCGTCCTTCCAGGTGATCTTCTTGCCTTCTTCCCGGCCCCGGGCCCGGTAGGAGATCGGTACCTCGTACGGGCGGATCCGGCGACGCAGCAGCTTGCCGGTGACCTCCGCCTCCATGCCGAACCCGCGCGAGCGCACGTCGAGTGAGCGGTACAACGACAGCGGCAGCAGCTTGAAGCAGGTCTCCAGGTCGCCGATGTAGGAGTTGAACATCACGTTCGCCGCCGTGGTCACGGCCTTGTTGCCCATCACGTACCAGAAGCTGTAGGCGCTGTGACTGCCAAAGGTCCGGTTGCCGTAGACCACCGTGGCCCGACCGTCCAGCACCGGCTCGAGCAGCTTCGGGATGTCCTGCGGGTCGTACTCCAGGTCTGCGTCGAGGATCACCATGTAGTCACCCTCGGCGGAATCCACCGCGGTCTTGATCGCCGCGCCCTTGCCGGCGTTACGGGGATGGGTGATCACCCGCAGCCGTGCGTCGTCGACGCTCTCCAGGATCGCACCGGTGCCGTCGCGGCTGCCGTCGTCGACGACCAGGAACTCGATCTCGCACGGATAGTCGACAGCGAGCGCCTGTTTGAGGGCATCGCCGACCCGCGCCTCCTCGTTGTAGACCGGCATGAGGATCGAGAGCTTCACGGTGGTCTCCGAATGCGTACGGTGGCAGTGGACCCAGACTAGCCCAACCCGTCGGGCGGACGGGCCCGGCGAGCCGCAGGTGCGCCTCCAGGTCGCCCGGGAGATTTTCGGCGGCGGTCGACCTCCACTCGGAGTAATGGTGGGCGGTAATCTCGCCCCATGGGCGAGAGAGATGATCTGCCGGGGCCAAGGCGACGGCGGCCGCCGATCTGCCCGAAATGCCTCGGTGCCGGCAAGGCCTTCACCTTCGCCCTGATCAGTGGCCGCACCCGCGAGGTGTGGTTGAAGTGCTCGGCTTGTTCCGGGTCGATCCAGTCACCGATCGCCGGTCCGTGACCGACTGGCCACCAGCCGCTACGACTACGCCGCTTTCAGCCGGCCGGTTCCTGCCAGTCAGGCGGCGGCACCACTGCGGGCGTCCAACGGGCGGGCCAGGAACGCGTAGCCGAACAGGGCTTCGATGTGGCTGGCTCGCGCCGGGTCGCCGGCCTTGATGAGGAACCGTTCCCGGATGCCGTCGACGGCAGTGACCGCCAGTTCAACGATGCCGGCCCGCGGATCGGTGGTCCAGGTGACGTGGTCGAGGTGACGCAGTTCGCTGTTGAGGTGCAGCCGTAGCCGGCGCCACAGCAGCGTCTCCTGGGTCACCACCAGCCGCCGCCGGGTCAACAGGAGCAGGTAGTCACCCTGCATCGGCTGGTCGGGGCGTTGGCACCGGGTGACGAGCACGGTGCGTTCGTTGGGCGAGACACAGCGGCGGAACACCGGCATGTGCCGACTGGTGGTCGAGATCGGGACGGCGGTCTCAGCCGCCGCCGGCAGGAACGTGCGGGAGAAGACGTCCATGTCGTGTTAACGACACGTCAATGTGCAATGACTCGGGGTAACGGTGAAATTTCAGCTACAGAATTTCCACGATGGTCGCGTTGGCCATCCCGCCGCCCTCGCACATCGTCTGCAGTCCGTACCGGATGCCGTTGGAGCGCATGTGGTGCAGCATCGTGGTCATGATCCGGGCACCGCTGGCCCCGAGCGGATGGCCCAGCGCGATCGCACCGCCGTGCGGATTCAGCCGGGCCGGGTCCGCACCGGTCTCGGCCAGCCAGGCGAGCGGAACCGGAGCGAACGCCTCGTTGACCTCGTACACCCCGATGTCGGTCAGGTCGAGCCCGGACCGGCGCAACGCCTTCGCCGTCGCCGGAATCGGGGCGGTCAGCATCATCACCGGGTCGTCACCGGCCACCACCGCGGTGTGCACCCGCGCCAACGGCCGTACGCCGTGCGCCCGGGCCCACTCCGACGTGGTCACCGCGAGCGCCGCCGCGCCGTCGGAGATCTGTGACGCGGAGCCTGCGGTCACCACCCCGTCGGCCCGGAACGGCGTGGCCAGCTCACCGAGCTTCGCCAGCGAGGTGTCCCGACGGATGCCCTCGTCGGCACCGAACTTGTCGGCGCCGGTGACCGGCACCGGCGCGATCTCAGCGTCGAACTCGCCGGCGTCCTGGGCGGCCGCCGCCCGCTGGTGGCTGGTCAGCGCGAACTCGTCCAACGCGGTACGCGACAACCCCCAGCGCCGCGCGATCAGCTCGGCGCCGACCCCCTGGTTGAACGGGACGGGATCATCCGCGACGACGCCGTCGACCCCTCGGTACCGGTCCCGCACCTGGTCGCCGAACGGCCGCCCGGCACCGGTGCTGGCCCCCATCGGTACCCGGGTCATCGACTCGACGCCGCCGGCCACCACCAGGTCGGCCTGCCCGGAGATCACCGTGGCGGCCGCGAAGTGCAGCGCCTGCTGGCTGGACCCGCACTGCCGGTCGACGGTGGTGCCGGGCACCGATTCCGGCCAGCCCGCCGCGAGTACGGCGTTGCGCCCGATGTTCCAGCTCTGGTCGCCCGCCTGGAACACGCAGCCCCAGACGACGTCGTCGACGTCGGCCGGTTCCAGACCGGTCCGCTCGGCGAGCGCCCGCAGCACGTGGCTGGACAGTTCGACCGGATGCACCGACGCCAGGGCACCCTTGCGTCGCCCGATCGGGGTCCGGACCGCTCCGATGATGACCGCGTCCCTCATGCCTACCTACTCCCGGGTAACCTCGTTTTCCGAATCGTACGCCGCGACCAGCGCGACCGGCATCCTCGCCCCGCGCGACCGGCATCCTCGCCCCGCGCGACCGGCATCCTCGCCCCGCGCGACTGGCATGCTCCGCCGGTGCACAGCCATCCTTGACCGATGCACAGCGAACCCACGGAGCTGACCTGGCGGGTCGCCGGCAAGGTCCCGGCTGGCAAGATCGCGGTCGCCGTACTGATCGGTGCCGCCGGCCTGCTCCTCGGCGACGGCGATCCGGTCCGGCTGGTCCTCGCGCTGCTTGCCGCCACCGGCCTGGTCGGCTGGGCGGTCCGCGACCTGGTGGTGCCGGTACGGCTGGCCGCCGGGCCGGACGGGGTCAGCGTCATCACCGGTTTTTCCCGCCGGCACACCATCGCCTGGGACCGGATCGAGTCGATCAGCGTGGACCGTCGCGGCCACCGGGGCATCCGCAGCGAGTTGTTGGAGATCGACGCGGGCGACTCGCTCCACCTGATCAGCGGCAACGAACTGGGCGGTACCTCGCCGGACGAGGTCGCGGCGGCACTGCAGCGGGCTGCGCTGCAGAGCGTGTGCCCGGCCGCGCCCGGACCGTCAACCGGCGTGCACCAGGGCTATCCGGGCCACCGTGACCAGGATCAGGAACAGCAGAACGGCACCGGCACCGACCGCCTGCACGACGGTACGGTTGGTACGCGGAGCGTAGGCCAGGATCACCCCGATCAACCCGCCGGTGATCAGACCGCCGAGGTGACCGGCGATCGACAGGCTGGACACGGTGAAGGTCAGGATCAAGTTGATCACCAGGATGCCGACCACCGCTGAGGTGTCCCGCTTCAGCCGGCGCAGCACGATGAAGAACGCGGCGAACAGGCCGAAGACCGCAGTGGACGCACCGGCGGACAGCGCACCCGGGTCGACCAGGTAGGCCGCGACGTTGCCGCCGAGCCCGGCGATCAGATACAGCGCCAGGAACCGGGCCGGTCCGAGCACCGCCTCCAGGTTGCGGCCGAGCACCCACAGCGCCCACATGTTGAACAGCAGGTGCAACAGCCCGTAGTGGATGAACATCGCGGTGATCAGCCGGTAGACGCCGCCGCCGTCGATGCCGACGAAGACGTCGCCGTACCCGGGCAGCGCGCCGGCGAGGACGGCGCCGTTGGCCCGGACGGTGACGTCCGGGCCGATGACCCCGCCGAACGCGTGCAGCCGCCCGGCGGCCGAGAAGAGCCCGGCACCGAGCAGCGAGCCGCCGCCGGAGATCGCCACCCCGATCAGGGCGACGACCGCGTTGATGCCGATCAGGACCTTGGTGACGGTGCCCTGCTGGCCGGCGGCACTGCCACCGAAGGCAGTGCGCGCCGACCGTTGGGTCCGTCGCCCTTCGGCGACGCACTCCGGGCACTGGTGCCCGACCGCGGCGTCCCGCATGCAGTCGGGGCAGATCGGCCGCTCACACCGGGCGCACCTGACCCAGGTCTCCCGGGACGTGTGCCGGTAGCAGACCGGCACCGTCGGGGCCGGATCACTCATCACGCCACCTCACTGCACGCCACCTCACCGCGCCGGGGACGACGACCCGCGCCGGAGCCGGCGGCCCGTGCCGAGAGCCGGCAACCCGGTGCTCGTTCATGAGCGCCAAGGTTACCCGGCGAGTTTCGCGGCGGCCGCCTCGTGACCGGTCGGCTTCAGCCGACCCGCTCGATCTCCACGCGGTTGATCACCACGTCGCTGAGCGGACGGTCCGCCGGGTTGGTCGGCGTGTTCGCGATCGAGTCGACGACCTTCGCCGAGTCCTGGTCCGCCACCTGACCGAAGATCGTGTGCCGGTTGTTCAGGTGGGTGGTCGCGCTGACCGTGATGAAGAACTGCGAACCGTTGGTGCCCGGTCCGGCGTTCGCCATCGCCAGCAGGTACGGCCGGTCGAAGCGCAGCTCCGGGTGGAACTCGTCGGCGAACGTGTAGCCCGGACCGCCCCGACCGGTGCCGGTCGGGTCGCCCATCTGGACCATGAACCCGCTGATCACGCGGTGCGAGATGGTGCCGTCGAAGTACGGACCGCTGCCCGGCTGACCGGTACGCGGGTCGGTGTACTCACGGGTGCCCTCGGCGAGCTCGACGAAGTTGCGGACCGTCTTCGGTGCGTGGTTGGCGAACAGCTCCAACCGGATCGGTCCATGGTTGGTGTGCAAGGTGGCGTAGACAGCCTCAGCCACGGGTACTCCTCAGTTGTTGGTCAGTTCCATGCGGATCCTCCCATGTGCCCGATCCGGTCACACGGAGGCACCCGAAGGTGGAGGATGACGGCGTAACGACGGCACAGGAGGTAGGCAGCGGTGTTGAGGATCTCCAGGCGCGCCAGGCGGCGGGATCTCGTCCGAGCAGAGCTCGGCGAGAGCCTTGATCATTTCATGCAGGCGGCGACGCACGCGGCCGGGGGCGTGGGGGCCACCGTGGGACCCCGGATCCACGCCGCCCGGGACGCGGTGGCACCCACCGCTGACCGGGTACGCGGCTCCGCGTCCCAGGGCATGACCGCGACCATGGCCACGCTGGCTCCGCTGGCGGTGGCCGCCGCCGACGGGGCCCGCAGGGCAACCAGGAAGGCGAAGACGAAGAACATGAAGAACATGAAGAACATGAAGAACATGAAGGCAGCGAAACGGACCGCGATGCCGGCGATGAAGGCGAAGCTCACCCCGTCGAAGCGTGCCAGGCACAGCCGCCGCCGCTGGCCGATGATCGTCGGCGTACTCGCGGCGGGAGCCGCGATCGGCACCATCGCGGTACGGCGTCGCCAGGCCACGCAGTGGGAGGAGTACGACCCGGGTCAGGCGCTGGACACGATGCGGGCGGCCGGCGGTGCCACCCACGAGTCGGTCACGCCGATGCCGGCCGACGGCGGCAAGCCGCACGGCGACCCAATCTCCGCGATGGACAGCGACCCGACGACGACCGCCCGTAACGGGCGCGCCTGAGTACCGGCGGTCGGACCGTGCCGCTGCGGGCGTCGGCGGACGCCCGCAGCGGCACGACACCGCAGCGGCACGACGGCGTTCAGAGCCAGCCGTTGCGCCGGAACGACCGGTACAGCACCAGTGAGATGCCCAGCATCAGGGCGAGCACGACCGGGTAGCCGAACTCCCAACCGGTCTCCGGCATGAACTCGAAGTTCATCCCGTAGATGCCGGCCAACGCGGTCCACACCGCGGCGATACCGGCCCAGGCGGCGATCTTGCGCATGTCGTTGTTCTGCGCCACGGTCACCTGCGCCAGCCGGGCCTGCAGGATCGAGTTCAGCAGGTCGTCGTACGCGTTGACCTGCTCCACCACCCGGCTGAGGTGGTCCTGCACGTCCCGGAAGTAACGGCGGATTTCGGCCGGCACGTCATCGTTGATCTCGGCGGTCAGGGTCATCATCGGCCGCTGCAGCGGGGCGACGGTGCGCTTGAACTCCACCAGCTCCCGCTTCAGCTGGTAGATCTCGTGCACCTTGTCACTGGCCTCGGGCGAGAAGACGTCCGCCTCGACGGTGTCCAGGTCGGTCTCGATCCGGTCCACCACCTCCAGGTAGAGGTCCACCACCCGGTCGGTGATCGCGTACGCCACCGCCCACGGCCCCTGCACCATCAGGTCCCGGTTGCGTTCCAGGTCGGCCCGCACCGGCGCCAGCCGGCAGGCGTCGCCGTGCCGCACGCTGATCACGAAACCCTGCCCGATGAACAGCATCACCTGGCCGGTCTCCACCACCTCCGAGTCGCCGGTCAGCTTCTCGTGGTCGACGTACCGGGCGGTTCGCAGCACCAGGAAGTTGACCTCGCCGAACTGCTCCAGCTTGGGCCGCTGCTCGGCCTTGACCGCGTCCTCCACGGCCAGCTCGTGCAGCCCGTAGGTGTCGGCGATGCCGGCCATCTCGGCCAGGCTCGGCTCGTGCAGCCCCAGCCAGACGAACGCGTTGCGCTCCCGGCGGGCGGTCGCCAGCGCCTCGGGATGCTGCCACGAGCCCGGCTGGCGGATGCCGTCGATGTAGAGCGCGCAGTCGACCACCCCACTGCGTTCCTCAACCGACGACGGGTCCGGCGCGAGCGGGGTCTCGGTCGAGGTGAGCATCCGGCTGACCGCCCGGACCGGGGCCGTCCAGGCCCGCGACAACGCGCGGCTGCTCCCGCCGTCCGGCCACCGCTGCTGCCCACGGTCCTGGTCCGCCATCCGCCCGTCTCCTTCCCGGCACCCCGGCACCCGCCCGGCCGAAGCCGGCAGAGACGCCGGCCGGCTACCCCGCGCGTACCTCGTCGATCGCGGCCGCCAACCGGCGTACGCCTTCGTCGATCTGGTCGACGGTGACCGCCGAGTAGGCCAGCCGCAGCGCGTGTTCGCCGCCGTCGAGCAGGAAGTCACTGCCCTTGACCACCGCGACACCGCGCTGCGCGGCCGCCGGCACCAGCGCGTCCACCGCCACGTCGTCAGGCAGGTCGACCCAGAGGAAGTACCCGCCGTCCGGCTCGGTGAACCGTACCCCCGGGATGTGCTTGCGCAACGACTCGGCCAGCACCCGGGCGCGCTCGGCCAGCGCGGTACGCACCGTGGTGATCGACCGGTCCAGGTCGCCGGAGACGCAGAACTGGTGCACGATCGCCTGGGCCACCATGCCCGGTGAGATGTACAGGTTGGTGGCGCGCGCCGCGATCTCCTTGATCAGCCCGGCGGCGCCGACCAGGTAACCGACCCGCACACCCGGGCAGACCGTCTTGGTGAAGCTGGAGGCGTGCACCACCACGCCGGCGGTGTCCAGCGACAGCATCGACGGCAGCGCCTCGCCGCGGAACCGGATGTCGGCGTACGGGTCGTCCTCGAAGATGGTGAACCCGAACTCGACCGCAAGCTCCAGCAACGCCCGCCGCTTCGGCAGCGACAGCGTCACCCCGGCCGGGTTCTGGTAGTTCGGGATGACGTGCGCCAGCCGCGGCCGCACCCCGGACTCCAGGAGCTTGCGCAGCTCGTCGGTGTCCAGCCCGTCCGGCTGCAGCGTCACCGGGTGCACCTCGGCACCGAGCTGACGCAGGTTGAGCAGCGTCCGGTCGTACGTCGGCCGCTCCACCACCACCGCGTCGCCCGGCTTCACCAGGTGGTCGAAGAGAAACGCGTCGGCCTGCAGCGACCCGTTGGTCACCAGCACCTGCTCCGGCGCGACCCGGTGCTTGTCGGCGATCCAGCGGCGCAACGGAACGTAGCCGACGGAAGTGCCGTAGGCGGTCACCCCGGCCGGGTCGGCGTCGAAGGCCCGGCCGGCGGCGGCCTTCAGCCCGTCGACGTCGACGATGTCCAGCGAGGGCGCCCCACGGGCGAACGAGATCAGCTGCTCGGCGCTCATGGGTGCCAGCGTACGACCTGCCCGGCCGATCACCGTCGGCTGGTGCGGCAGCACACATGCTGGTCCTGGTTCTTCCCCCGGGGTGCTCGCTAGGGTCACAGGCGTGTCCGCCCCACCCCCCGACCGTGCGGCAGCCAGCGAACCGCTGCGCTGCGTCGCGGCGTTGATCGTCGACGACGACGGCCGGATCTTCTTCCAGCGCCGCTCGCCGCAGCGTCGACTGTTCCCCGACACCTGGGACATCGCCGGCGGCCACCTCGAAGCCGGCGAGACGCCGATCGAAGCCCTGCACCGGGAGGTACGCGAGGAGACCGGGTGGACCGTCTCCCACATCCTCGCCGAGGTCGGTGAGTACGCCTACGTCGGCAACGACGGCATCGCCCGGGTCGAGCTCGACTATCTGGTACGGGTCGACGGTGACCTGGCCAATCCGCAGCTCGAAGCCGGCAAGCACACCGAGTTCCGCTGGCTCGCCGCCGACGCGCTCGACGTGCTCGACGAATCGGCTCACGTCAACGACGGGCTGATCCGGCGGATCGCCGAGAACGGCTTCGCCGTACTGCGCTCCCTGAGCCTGTGAGCGCCGGCGACCAGCTGTGGCTGCCCGGTCACCAGTGCGCGGCGCTCACCGCCCCCGTCGTCGACCGGGTGCACCGGGCCGCGATGGCCGCCGCCGACACCGCCGGGGCCGAGCTGCGTCAGCGGTACGGCGGTCCGGCCGCCGTCGGCTACCTGGTCGACCTGCGGACCCGGCTGGCCGCGCCGGCCGGCCTGGTCGACGCCGCCGGGTTCGCCGCCGTCACCCGCTACCAGGACGCGGCGAGCTGTCAGCGGGTGCTGGACAAGCAGGTCGCGTACGGGATGCTGGTGCGCCATCCGGACGGGGCGTTGCGGGCCACCGAACGTGGCGGCGCCTTCCTAACCGACCTGTACGGGCTGCACGCCACGGTCACCGGACAGATCTGGGGTGCCGAGCACGCGGCCCGGCTGGCCCGGCTGGTCGAACTGACCGGCCGACTGCTGGCCGCCGCGCTGGCCGGCACCGGCGACGCCGGCCCGGACACCGACACCGGCGGGCAGGACGCGTTCCGCGCGGTCGCCCCGCCGTACGAGCCGGAGGGCACCCCGGCCGGGGTGCTGCTACTCAACCGGCTCACCGTGCTGCGCTACCACCGGGCCGACGCGCACGCCGCCGCCTGGACCGCCGCCGGGCACACCGCCCGCAGCATCGTCGACCTGCCGCCCGGCCCGGCCCGGCTGGCCATCGAGCAGGAGACCGACCGCCGGGCCGCCGGCCCGTACCAGTCGCTGGAGCCAGAGCAGCGGTTGATGCTGCTCGCCGACCTCGCCGCGCTTCCCGGCTGATGCCGCTATCCTCCACCGGTACCCCACCCACCCCTCACCAGGAGGACCGTCTGATGATCGGTCTCGTGCTCGCTGCCGGAGCGGGACGGCGGCTGCGGCCGTACACCGACACTCTGCCGAAAGCGCTGGTACCGGTCGACGGGGAGACCACGATCCTGGACATCGGGCTGCGCAACCTCGCCGCCGCCGGGCTCACCGACGTGGTCGTCGTCGTCGGCTACGCCGCGGACGCGGTCCGGACCCGGCAGGCCGACCTGCAGGACCGCCACGGAGTGAAACTGACCCTGGTCGACAACGACCGCGCCGAGGAATGGAACAACGCGTACTCGCTGTGGCTGGCGCGGGAGCACTTCGCCGCCGGTGCCCTGCTGGTCAACGGCGACACCGTGCACCCGGCCAGCGTCGAGCAGACGCTGCTGGCCGGGCGCGGGCCGGGCATCCTGCTCGCCGTCGACACGGTCAAGAAGCTCGCCGACGAGGAGATGAAGGTCGTCTTCGACGACGCCGGGCAGCTGACCCGGATCACCAAGCTGATGGATCCGGCGCAGGCGCACGGCGAGTACATCGGCGCGACGCTGATCGAGGCGTCGGCCGCCGCCGGGCTCGCCGAGGCGCTGGAGGCGACCTGGCGGCGCGACCCCAACCTCTACTACGAGGACGGCTACCAGGAGTACGCCGACCGTGGCGGTGAGGTGCGGGCAGCGCCGATCGGCAACGTCGACTGGGTCGAGGTGGACAACCACGACGACCTGATCAAGGCGCGGGACATCGCATGCCGCTACTAGCCCGTACCGTGCACACCCCGCTCGCCATCGACGTGCGCCGGGGTGCCGTCGCCGGCCTGGGCGCGCTGCTCGCCGACCGCCGGATCTCCGCCGGCGGCGAGGTCGCCGTGGTGGTCGGCCCCGGCCAGGGCGAGCGGATCGCCGAGCTGATCGCTCCCGGGCTCGGCCGGGCCGACGTCTTCACCGTCGCCGGTGGCACCCTGGAGGCCGCCCACGAGCTGGGCGAGAAGCTGCGGCAACGCTCCTACGACGCGGTCGTCGGCATTGGCGGCGGCAAGACCATCGACACCGCCAAGTACGCCGCCTCCCGGTACGCCGTACCGATGGTGAGCGTGGCGACCAGCCTGGCCAACGACGGGATCGCCTCCCCGGTGGCGTCGCTGGACCACGACGGCGGACGTGGGTCGTACGGCGTGCACATCCCGCTGGCGATCGTGGTCGATCTGGACTTCGTCTCCGACGGCCCGGACCGGCAGACCCGGGCCGGCGTCGGGGACGCGCTGAGCAACCTCAGCGCGGTCGCCGACTGGGAGTTGGCGCACGCGGTCCGCGACGAGCCGATCGACGGTCTCGCCGTGACGCTGGCCCGCACCGGGGCGGAGGCGCTGATCAGCCATCCGGGCGGGCTCGGCGACGACGCGTTTCTGACCACCCTCGCCGAGGCGTTGATCCTGGGCGGGATCGCGATGGCGGTGTGCGGGTCGAGCCGGCCGGCCAGCGGCGGCTGTCACGAGATCTCGCACGCCCTCGACCTGCTGCATCCCGGGGCCGGTTCGCACGGCGAGCAGGTCGGGCTGGGTGCGCTGTTCTGTACCTTCCTGCGCGGGGACCGGCTGCGGTTCGGGCAGTTGGCGGCGGCGCTGCGCCGGCACGGGCTGCCGGTGCGCCCCGCTGACCTGGGGCTGACCGACGACGACTTCGTCGCCGCCGTGCTGCACGCCCCGCACACCCGGCCGGACCGGTACACCATCCTGGAACACCTGCACCTCGGTGCGGATGCCGTCCGGGGGCGGCTGGCAGAATACCTCGATGCCCTCAGCATGCCTTCAAGGTGAACAAACAGTGTCTACCCCGTTCCTGAAAGCCTTCTTTCAGGCAAACAGAGGGGGTGGGCTGTTCAGCGAGGCGGTCAGCCAGCGGCTGGGGGCGGTGTTCGCGTACGCCGCCGCCCGGCTGCGGTTGGCACCGACCGTGCTGACGGTGGCGAACCTGCTGCTCGGGCTGGCCGCGTCGGTAACGGTGATCGCGACCGCCGACGCGGTGGCCGACGGCTCCGTCCCGGCCTGGCTGATCGGGCTGGTCGCGCTGGTCGGCTGGCAGATCGCGTACGCGCTGGACTGCGCCGACGGGCAGTTGGCCCGGGTGACCGGGCAGACCAGCGCGGCCGGGGCCCGGGTCGACGTGCTCTGCGACGTGGCCGCGCAGATCGCGCTGGTCACGGCGCTGTCCGCGGTGGCGGTGGCGCAACTGCCGGAGACCCCGGTGTGGCTGCTCGCGGCGTTCGCCGGCACCTGGATGGTGAACCTGGTGACCTCGGTGATGCAGGCCGGCCCGAACGCGGCCAGCATGGTCACCTCGACCTCGCTGCCCGTACGGCTGGTGAAGCTGATCCGCGACTACGGCGCGGTGATCTTCGTCGCCGGGTTGGTGCTGACCGTCGCTCCGGTGCTGACGGTCTGGCTGATCGCCGCGTTCACTCTGGTCAACGGCGGTTTCCTGCTGGCCAGCATCACCTTCTCGGCCCGCGCCGCCCTACGCTGACCGACCCTCACGGGCCGGAAGATCGATCTTGGTGGCGGGTCAAGTGATCCTGGTGGTGACCGCCTCGTAGATCGCGAGGTGCCGCTTCATCACCACGTCGGGGTGGAAGGTCGTCTCGTAGCGGGTGCGGGCGACGCCGGCCAGCGCGGCGGCGCTGGCGCGGGCGACCGGCAGGGCGGCGGCAAGTGCGGCAGTCTCCGGCGGCACCACCCAGCCGGCAGCGGCGCCGGTGCCAGCATGGCCAGCCGTGCCGGTGCCAGCATGGCCAGCCGCGTCGGCGCCGATCAGGTAGGGGATGCCGCCGAGGGCGGTGCCGAGCACCGGCCGGCCGCTGGCCAACGCCTCGATCACCACGGTCGGCAGGACGTCGTGCCAGGTGGAGACGGCCAGCACCACGGCGCTGGCGCGCAGCGCGTCGCGTACCGCTGATCTGTCCAGCGGGCCGAGGAAGTCTATGTCGGCGCGGCCGGCGGCGGCCGAGGTGACGAGCGGCCGCAGCTCGCCGTCGCCGCCGATGCGCAGTGTGCCGAGCGACCCGTCCGGGTGCCGCTGCCAGGCGTCGAGCAGCAGGCCGATGCCCTTCTCCGGGGTGAGCCGACCGAGAAAGAGGAAGCCGTCGCCGAGCGGGGCGGGCGGCCCGGGATCGGCGATCGCGTTCGGCTTGACCACGACCCGCTCGTCGGGGACGCCGTAGTCGCGCAGGTGCCCGGCGACCGCCGAGGTGAGCGCGATGAACCGGTCGACCGACCGCCAGGTGGGCCGGTGCAGCGCCAGGGTCGCCGCCATCACCGCGCTCTGCGCCCGGGAACCCCGGTAGCAGCGGTGCACCACCCCGGGCAGGCCGATCGCCCGGCCCCGGCACTCGGTGCAGATCCGGCCGTCGCGGAAGTACAGCCCGGCCGAGCAGACCTGCCGGTAGTTGTGCACGGTGTGCACCACCGGCACCCGATGCCGGTGCGCGGTGCGGATCGCCCAGGGCGAGATCAGCGGGTACGGGTTGTGCAGGTGCAGCACGTCCGGCCGGTGCTCGGCGAGCAGCCGGTCCAGGTCGCGTTGGGCGGCCGGGGCGTAGCTGGGCGAGATCGGCAGCAGCGCCTTTCCGGTGGCCGGCAGCGCCGGAATGTCGTCGGAGCTGCGCAGGAACGGGATCACCTCGACGCCGGCGGCGGTGAGCTGGTCGATCTCGCTGTCGACGATGACGTTCTCGCCGGACGGCTGGGCCTGCCGGTATCGGTTGTGCGCCACGACGACTCTCACCGGTCAACCCTCCTGCTCGACGTCGTCAGACGCTACCGTCTAGGACGTGCCCGAGTTGCCGGAGGTACAGGCGCTCGCGGCCTACCTGCGCCAGCGCGCGGTCGGCCGTCGGGTCGAGCGTGTCGAGGTGTCGGCGATCAACGCGCTCAAGACGTACGATCCGCCGCCGTCGGCGGTCGCCGGCGCGGCGGTGACCGACGCCGGCCGGCACGGCAAGTTCCTCAACGTCACGTTCGGCGCGACGGCCGGCGGGGCGGAGCTGCACCTGCTGGTACATCTGGCGCGGGCCGGCTGGCTGCACTACCGGGAGTCGTTTCCCTCGGCCGCGCCGTTGAAGCCGGGCAAGGGGCCGATCGCCGTACGGGTCCGCCTCGACGACGGCTCGGGCTTCGACCTGACCGAGGCCGGTACGCAGAAGAAGCTGGCCGCGTACCTGGTGACCGATCCGGCGCAGGTGCCCGGGGTGGCCCGGCTGGGTCCGGACGCGCTCGCGGTGGACCCGGGCACCTTCGCGCAGCGGCTACGCAGTCGGCGGGGTCAGGTCAAGGGGGTGCTGACCGAGCAGGAGGTGCTGGCCGGCATCGGCAACGCGTACTCGGACGAGATCCTGCACACCGCGCGGTTGTCGCCGTTCGCGTTGACCAACCGGCTCACCGACGATCAGCTGGCGGGGTTGTACGAGGCGGCGCGGCGGGTGCTGACCGACGCGGTGGACCGGTCGGTGGGTCAGCGGGCGGCCGAGCTGAAGGGCGAGAAGCGCTCGGGGATGCGGGTGCACGGTCGAACCGGCCTTCCCTGCCCTGTTTGCGGCGACCAGGTGAGAGATGTCTCTTTTGCAGATTCGAGCCTGCAGTACTGCCCCACCTGCCAGACCGGCGGCCGCCCACTCGCTGACCGACGGTTGTCCCGTCTTGTGCGTTAGGTGACGAAATGGGGCGCAGAAGTCTGTACGCCCCGCGCCACGGCGATCTGCACCACAAAGGAGACTTCCTCGGGGACGATCCATCGGTATAGTGGCCCGGTCCCAATGCTCAACACCACCGGAACCGCCGGTCCCCACCGTTCGGCCCGGGGGGCGTAAAGTCACTCGGGTTACCGTCCGTGTACGGGCACCGTGAGAGACTGAGCTGGTGGGCGAGCCAAGCCTTCACGGAGAGTAGGCGGCACGTGTCACGCGGGAGGACGTGGGTGAGGTGACAACAAGCCTCCAGCGCCCGGTAACCAACACCAGCCGGAGCAACAGGGTGCGCCACGTCGACAGCTTCGAGATCCAACCGCCGACGCCGACACCGACCAACGGCGTACCCCGGTCCGCCTGGGCCCGGGCACGGCGTCGCGCGTCGCGCTGGCACCGTCCGTACACCGCGGCCCTGCTCGCGCTGGACTTCGCGGCGGCGGTGCTGGCCAGCTACCTGTCGATCTCGCTGTTCGAGAAGGCCACCTCCGGGTTCTCCGACGCCGACGTGGACGCCACCTGGTTCCACACGGTCACCTACCTGCTGCTGCCGCTCGGCTGGGTGGTGGTGCTCTGGGGCACCGGCTCCTACGACCGGCGCTACCTCGGGCTCGGCACCGACGAGTTCAAGCGGGTGCTGCGCGGTGGGGTGACGGTCGCCGCCAGCGTCTCGTTCCTCGCCTTCGCCACCAAGACCGACCTGTCCCGGCTCTCGGTGGCCACCGCGCTGCTCGGCGCGCTGGCGTTCATCCTGATGGTCCGCTTCCTCGCCCGGTACGCCCTGCACGTACTGCGTCGGCGGATCGGGCAGGCCACGCACCGGATGGTGCTGGTCGGCACCCTGCCGGAGACCCTGGAGGTCTTCACGGCGGTGACCCGTAGTCCCGCCGCCGGGCTGATGCCGGTCGCGATCCACCTCACCGACGGCTACGCGGCGGCCCGGGGTCTCGAGACCCCGGTGCCGGTGTACGCCGGCCGCAACGTCCTCGCGCTGGTCCGGGAGGTCGGCGCGGACACCATCGCGGTCTGCGGCTCGGCCAGCTCCGAGCCGGGCGAGCTGCGCCGGCTCGCCTGGCAGCTGGAGGGCAGCGGGATCGACCTGGTGGTCGCACCGCAGCTGACCGACATCGCCGGTCCACGGGTGCACATCCGGCCGATCGAAGGTCTGCCGCTGCTGCACGTCGAGGAGCCCACCCTGTCCGGGCTGGGCTGGCTGGCCAAGAACCTGCTGGACCGGGTGGCCGCCGGGCTGGGTCTGATCATGCTGGCGCCACTGTTCCTGGCCGTGGCGATCGCGATCCGGTTCTCCGACCGGGGCCCGGTCTTCTTCCGGCAGCCCCGGGTCGGCCACGAGGGCCGGGTGTTCCGCGTCTGGAAGTTCCGGACCATGTACGTCGACGCCGAGGAGCGGCTCGCCTCGCTGGTCGACCAGAACGAGACCGACGGCATGCTGTTCAAGATTCGCAACGATCCGCGGGTCTTCCCGATCGGCCGCTTCCTGCGGGCCAGCTCGATCGACGAGCTGCCCCAGCTGATCAACGTGCTCAAGGGCGAGATGTCGCTGGTCGGGCCGCGGCCGCTGCCCGCCGACGACGGTGACTTCCTCGGCGACGTCCGGCGGCGGCTGCTGGTCCGGCCCGGGATGACCGGGCTGTGGCAGGTCTCCGGCCGGTCCGACCTGTCCTGGGACGAAGCGGTCCGGCTGGACCTCTACTACGTCGACAACTGGTCGCTGACCTACGACCTGAGCATCCTGTGGCGCACCATCGGCGTCGTGCTGGCCCGCAAGGGTGCCTACTGACCGATCCCGGATGCCGACGGATGACAGAAAGTCCGTCGAAAGCGGGCAGCCGACCGCTGACCGACCGATCGTCGCCTTCCGCTTGGCAGCACCGCCGGTAGCGGACAAGATCTGTCCGTGGCGGCAAACCTATCCGCACCACTGGCGGTCCTGGCTCTGGTGACCGCGCTGGCCGCCGCGGTGTACGCGGTCGTCCGGCTGCGCGCCCGGCGCGGGATCGCCACCGCGACGCAGCGGGCGACGTACCAGGTCCTGCACACCGCCGGCCTGGCCGCCGAACCGCTGCGCAACGGACTGGGCGCAGCCGACGCGGCCAAGGCGGTCCGGCACCTGCGGGCACTGGTCGGCGCCCCGGGCGCGGCGCTGACCGGCAGCGAGGCGGTGCTCGCGTTCGACGGCCGCGGCCAGCACCACGCCGACCAGTTCACCGCCGCCGCCCAGCGGGCGTTCGACGCCGGCCGATCCCTCGTGCTGACCGCCCGGGACCTGCCCTGTGACCGGCCCGACTGTCTGGTGCGTGGGGCCGTCGTCGCCCCGCTCACCGGGCCGGACGACGGCGCCACCGTCGCGCTGGTCGCGGTGGTCGACGACGATCCGGCACCAGGGCTGGTGCAGGCGACCCTGGAGACCGCCCGGTGGGCCGGCAGCCAACTGGCGCTGGCCGAGCTGGACTCGTCGCGGGAACGGCTGGCCAGGGCCGAGGTGCGGGCACTGCGGGCGCAGATCAGCCCGCACTTCATCTACAACGCGCTGACCGCGATCGCGTCGTTCGTCCGCACCGACCCGGAACGGGCCCGGGATCTGATCCTGGAGTTCGCCGAGTTCACCCGCTACTCGTTCCGGGCGCACGGCGAGTTCACCACGCTGGCCGAGGAGCTGCGGTCGATCGACCGCTATCTGACCATCGAACGGGCCCGGTTCGGCGAACGGCTCCAGGTCCGGCTGCAGATCGCCCCGGAGGTGCTGCCGGTCCATCTGCCCTTCCTCTGCCTGCAGCCACTGGTGGAGAATGCGGTACGGCACGGGCTGTCCCGCAAACCTGGGCTCGGCACGGTCAGCATCGAGGCGCGCGACGCCGGGACCGAGTGCCACATCACCGTCGAGGACGACGGGGTGGGGATGGACCCGGCGGTGCTGACCGCCGGCGCCGACCCGGTACGTCGCGGCGCCGACCCGGCCGACGACGCCGGCCAGCACGTCGGCCTGTCGAACGTCGACGAACGGCTGCGCTCGGTCTTCGGCGACGAGTTCGGGCTGGTGGTGGAGACGGCGGTGGGAGCGGGTACGAAGGTGAGCATGCGGGTGCCGAAGTTCCACCCCGACGTACGACCTGGGGCGGGCGCGACCGGCCGGTGGGAGGTGCTGTCGTGACCCCGTTCCTCCGGGTGCTCGCGGTGGACGACGAACCCCCCGCCCTCGACGAACTGGCGTACCTGCTGCGGGCCGACCCCCGGGTGGCCCGGCTGCACACCGCCGCCGACGCCACCGAGGCGCTGCGGGTGCTGCGCGACACCGACGTCGACGCCGTCTTCCTCGACATCCGGATGCCCGGGCTGGACGGTATGGAGCTGGCCCGGGTGCTGCGCCGGTTCGCCCGGCCACCGGCGATCGTCTTCGTCACCGCGTACGACGACGCCGCGGTCGACGCCTTCGACCTCGGTGTCACCGACTACGTCCGCAAGCCGGTACGCGCGGAGCGGCTGGCCGAGTCGGTCCGCCGGGTGCTGACCGCCCGGGTGGTGCCGACCCATCCGGCGGCAATCGCCCGCAACGAGGAGGACCCGGCGATCCCGGTGGAGCTGGCCGGGACCACCCGGATGCTGCCCCGGTCGGCGGTGCGCTGGGTGGAGGCGCAGGGCGACTACGCCCGGCTGCACACGGCCGACGGCTCGCACCTGGTCCGGGTGCCGCTGGCCACCCTCGGCGAACGCTGGGCCGACGCCGGCTTCGTCCGCATCCACCGGTCGTTCCTGGTCCAGCTCCGGCTGATCACCGAGCTGCGGCTGGCCAACTCCGGGTACGTGGTGGTGATCGACGGCACCGAGCTGCCGGTCTCCCGACGACACACCCGGGAACTGAAGGACAAGCTGGTCCGGGCGGCCAAACACGACTGGAGCAGGTGACCGACGGCCAACCGGGCTCCCGTTAGGCGGCCCGGCGGCGGCGCAGTGTGGCGACCGCCGACCCGGCCAGTGTGAGCAGGCACTCAGGCAGCTGCCCGTCGGCCAGCGCGGCACCGAACAGCGCCTCCCCGGTCGAGTCGTCCGAGTTGGCGTACGCGCTGATGAACCTGGCCACCCACCGCGCGTCATAGCCCGCCTCGTCGATGCCGGGAAAGTCGAGGGCCCAGCCGCCGGCCGGTACGTCGTCGCCGACCATCGTCGCGGCCAGGCACCACGCGACGTCGTACGCCCCGGTGACCCCGCTGCGGTCCACCACCGCGTCGAAGACATCCGCTACGCCGTCGCTGTCACCGGCCAGGGCGGAGCGCAGGATCTCAGCAGCGTCGGTGAACGCCTCGTCGGCCCCATCGCGTCGGTCGGTCATGAGCCGAAGGGTAGGCGGCGAGGTCAAGGCGCCGGCCGGGTCGCCGTCACCGGCAGGACGGCCGACATCGCGTTCCAGCCGAGGAGGCGCTAAGGTGCCCTGCGGACCTTCGGCCGATGGAGGACGTCCCCATGCTCGTGTCACGCGGCTCCCGCACCGCCGCCCTGGCGTTCTGCGCAATCCTGCTGGTCGGCGCGGCGGGCTGCGCCGAACCGGCGGCCACCGAGGAGTCCCAGGTCAACTCGGTGCGGCTGTACGGCACCGACGGCAACATGAGCAACTCTTTCCGTGATGGCTTCGAAGGACAGACCGCGCTGCTGTCCGGGATGAAGGGCACCAGCCCGCTCACCCCGCTGTCGGACGACTTCATCAGCAGGCTGCGCACGGTCGACCGGCAACTCACCGACTTCCTGTACGCCGGCGAGGCGTACGACGCGGTGGTGATCAGCGCGCTCGCCACCCAGTTGGCCGGCAGCACCGACCCGACCGACATCGCCGCCCAGATCAACGGGGTGACCACCGGCGGTGAGCAGTGCGACGTCGTCGCAGTGTGCCTGGAGCTGGCCCGGGACGGGACGGACATCGCCTACCGGGGGGTCTCCCTGAAACGGGGTGGCTTCACCGACGTCGGTGAGCCGTCCACCGCCAGCTACGCCACCCTGCACTTCGACGGCGACGGCCAGATCAACGACGGCAAGACCGAGTTCGTCGGCGCCGGTGACGAGTCGACGACCACAACGGCCGCGCCGCCACCGGCCGAGCCGGAGACCTTCGCCACCCGCGCCGAGGCACCGCTGAAGCTGGGCGGCCTGCTGCCGCGCACCGGCGACCTGGCGTTGGCGTACCCGCCGTTGGCGGCCGGCGCGGCGCTCGCGGTCCGGGAGATCAACGAGTCCGGCGGGGTGCTCGGTGAGCCGGTCGAGTGGTTCGACGGCGACGACGGGACCAACCCGGATGTGGCCCGCCGGACAGTTGCCGGGCACGTCGACGAAGGGGTACACGTCATCATCGGCGCCGGTGCGTCCGGCGTCTCTCGCGAGGTGCTACCGGACGTGGCAGCCGCCGGGCTGATCCTGTTCTCGCCCAGCAACACCGACGCCGGGCTGAGCGAGGTCGACGACCAGGGGCTGTACTTTCGTACCGCGCCGTCGGACCTGCTGCAGGGGCGGGCGCTCGCCGACGTGATCCTGCGGGACGGGTCGCAGCGGATCGCGCTGGTGGCCCGCAAGGACTCGTACGGTGAGGGCCTGCAGGAGAACGTCCGGGCGGAGCTGGACCGGGCCGGGGTCGGACCGGACCGGCTCAAGCTGCTCAGCTACGAGCCGCCGGCCGGGGCGGACGCGCCGCCGGTGAACTTCGACAGCGAAGCCCAGGAGATCAAGGCGTTCGGCGCGGACGCGGTCCTGATCATCGGTTTCGCCGAGTCGGCCGAGGTGATCAAGTCGCTGGCTGCGGCCGGGCTGCCGATCGCCGAGTAGGACCCGCCCGGTAGCAGATCAGGCCGGCGGTCGCCAGGCCCCCGCCGGCCGGTCCGCCCAGCTGGCACTTTCTCGGGATCACAGGCAGGTTGCCGCTGCGTACGGTTCCTTTGTCAGCAGCCAGGACGATCTGCGGAAGAGGCGGCAGGATGAGTGAGTGGGTCGATCCGGCCCTCGGTGACGGGGCGGTCGAAGCGGAACAGGGACTGGGCCCGAGCGGCGACCCGGGCCACGACGATGCCGGCTACGAGCCGTACGGCGACGGTCCTTACAGCAGCGGGTCGTACACGATAGTCCAGCACAATCTTGACGGCTCCACCGACGTGCTGGTCGACCGGGACGGGGACGGCCTCGCCGACGTGGTCCTGCACGACAGCGACGGCGACGGGCTGGCGGAGCTCGCGTACGTCGACGGAGACGGGGACGGTCGGTTGGAGAGCATGCTGCGCGACTTCGACGGCGACGGGCGGGTCGACGAGGTCGGCACGGACACCAACGGCGACGGCTGGATCGACGCCGTCGCCACCGACACCGACGGGGACGGTCTGATCGACCAGGTGGCGGCCGACACCGATCACGACGGCCGGACGGACACCTGGGTCCAGGACACTGACTTCGACGGCCGGGCGGACCAGACGCTGCGCGACGCCGACCAGGACGGCGTGCCGGAGACGGTGACCTACCTGCACCCGACGGTCAACCCCTACGCGGCGAGGTGAGGCCGGGTCGCGACCGGCCGGATGGCACCCTACTGTCGACATCCGCAGCTGTTGTGACTGAGTGATGGAGGGACCTGGGATGACCGAGGCACAGGAGTCGGTGGAGACGCGCGGTGATGATCGCGTCGATCTACTCAAGGCCGACACCAACAACGACGGACAGACCGACGTCTGGGTGGTCGACACCGACGGCGACGGCAAGGCCGACATGTACCAGTTCGACACCGACGGGGACGGCAAGGTCGACATCACCATGGTCGATCTGGACGAGGACGGCACCCCGGACGAGGTGGTCGACGGCGACGGCGGACACCCGCCGGCGAGCTGAGTGCGGTACGCGTCGTGACGACAGCGGCCCGGCGGATCTCCGCCGGGCCGCTGTCGACGTTGTGCACGTCGACGTTCGTGAAACAAGGGGCGGTGACCCCGGACGAGCCGGGGTCACCGCCCCTTGGCGTAGCCGATGTCAGCCACTTGGAGAGGCCAGTCAATCACCCTGCCGCTGCTGGGGAATCTGCCCCTGCAGCAGGGCACGTACTTCCGACTCCCGGTATCGGCGGTGGCCGCCCAACGTCCGTATGGCGCTGAGCTTGCCGGCCTTCGCCCACCGGGTGACGGTTTTCGGGTCGACTCGGAACATCGACGCCACCTCGGCCGGCGTGAGCAACGGCTCTGGTTCGTGCGTACGCGATGCCATCAGTCACTCCTCCACAGTGCTATAGACATCGGCCGGGGTCCCGCCGGCCGACGCGTCTCCCATGGTCCGGCTAGTCCCCGATGTCCGACATGGGCCGAACGGCCGAACGTCCTTGGATGGACGGATGAGCAATGACCGATTTTTATCCTTTTCTTATGACAGAACATACCATAATCGGACTCTTGATCACCGGTCGTGAACGGGTGATTACGAAACTTATTCAGGATTCGCGGAAAAATCTGCGCCTAGTACCCGGTGATTGAATCTGATTCGCCCCTTTTGGCGACTACTAGTTGCAGCGCTCCAGTAGCTGAACGGCACGCCACCGGGCAACCAGCTTCTCGTACGCCTCGCCGGCCGCCTCGGCATCGCCCCGACCGAGCGCCGCCAACCCGGCGCTCACCAGACCCGGCGAATCGTCGGCCTCCAGCGTCTCGTCCGGCAGCAGACGCACCAACCCACCGTAGTCAAGCTCCACCACCGACCGCGGATGGAACTCCTCGAGCCAGCGGGCACTCTCCTCCACCGCCTCGGTGATCGGCGCATCCCCCACCGACTTGCGCAACACCGACAGTCCGCGCGACGCCCGACGACGGGCCTTGGAGATCTCGGTCCGGTAGCGCAGCGCCCGGCGCGCCCCGGCGACGATCAGGTCACGCTCGGCCAGGTCCACGAAGACGAACCACCGCAACGGCACCCCCCAGGTGGCGGCCTGCTCGTGCACCCGCGGTACCCCGTGCTCCAGCACCCGGGCACCGCTGCGCCAGTCGTCGATCACCGCCCTGGCCTGACCGGCCAGTACCGGCGGGACGAACGCGTCGGCCAGCACCGACGGGACACCGTCGCGCGCGCTCAACGCTGCCTCCGCCACCCGCACCCGCAGATTCCACGGGCAGACCAGCAGCGTGTCGTCCGACTCCAGCACGTACGCCTCGTCCGGCAGGTCGGGCAGCCGGGTCCAGCCCGCGCCGAGCGCCTCAATCACCGCCGTCCGCTGCCGGCCCGGCCCTTCCAGCGGGCCGACCGCGCGACCCTCCCGCACGTATCGGCGCCAGTAGACCTGTCGCTCGCGGTCGAACGCGGCCAGCGGCTCGTACACCCGCAGGTATGAGGCGAAGGAAGCGAAGAGGGACGGCACGGCGCGATCCTCCCACGAAACCGCACGACACCGCCCCCGCCGGGGGCAAACACCCCCGCAGCGGGCTGGTCCGTCGCGCTGCGGCCGATACTAGGCTCAAGCCAGCAGGGCTCACCGGCCCGGCGCACCGGACGCACCTCACGAGGGTGCCGACACCGTCTCAGGAGCAGACATGGGCGTCTTCACCACCACTGCCGGCCCCGGCACCGCCACCGGGCACGAACAGGTCGTCTTCTGCCAGGACCAGCCGACCGGGCTGCGAGCGATCATCGCCATCTACTCGACCGCGCTCGGGCCGGCGCTCGGCGGCACCCGTTTCTACCCGTACGCCTCCGAAGCCGACGCCCTGCACGACGTGCTGGACCTGTCCCGGGGGATGGCCTACAAGAACGCGATGGCCGGACTCGACCTGGGTGGTGGCAAAGCGGTCATCTGGGGCGATCCGGAGCAGCTCAAGACCGAGGCACTGCTGCGCGCGTACGGCCGGTTCGTCGAATCGCTCGGCGGGCGCTACTACACCGCCTGCGACGTCGGCACCTTCGTGCCGGACATGGACGTCGTGGCCCGGGAGACCCGGTTCGCCACCGGGCGCAGCCGTGCGCAGGGCGGGGCCGGTGACTCCTCCGAGCTCACCGCCTGGGGGGTGTTCCAGGGCATGCGCGCCGCCGCCGAGCACCGGTGGGGTTCGGCCAGTCTCGCCGGCCGGCGGGTCGGCATCGCCGGGCTCGGCAAGGTGGGCCGGCAGTTGACCGGGCATCTACTCGACGACGGTGCCGCGGTGATGGCCACCGACGTCAGCGAACAGGCCCTGGACTGGGCCCGGCGCACCCACCCGCAGGTGGACCTGGTGGACGACACCGACGTGCTGATCCGCCAGGAGATCGACGTCTACGCGCCCTGCGCGCTCGGCGGGGCGCTCGACGACGACACTGTGCCGGCGCTGCGGGCCGCAATCGTCGCCGGGGCTGCCAACAACCAGTTGGCCCACCCCGGCGTCGAGAAGCTGCTCGCCGAGCGAGGCATCCTCTACGCCCCGGACTACGTCGTCAACGCCGGCGGGGTGATCCAGGTGGCCGACGAGGTGACCGGGGCCACGACACCGTCGGCCAACGGCCGGTACGGGTTCGACTTCGACCGGGCCAAGGCGCGGGCGACGCGCATCTACCAGACCACTCGGGAGATCCTGCGCAGCGCCGACCGGGAGGGCGTGCCGCCGGCGGTGGCGGCCGACCGGCTCGCTGAACGCCGGATGGCCGAGGTTGGTCGGCTGCGCGCGATCCATCTCCGGTGAGCCGCCACCCCTGAGCAGCGCCGTCCTGGGAGCAGACCCGCCGGTCCGGTCGGGTGGCCGTCACCGCGCGTGTGGAGAATCACCCGTACGGGTCACGAGCGGCGGGGATCGGGCTCCTTACCTCCCAGCTGCCCGTGACGGACCCCGCTGCTGCCCGTGACGACGTCGGCCGCCGATGACGCGCGGGAGCGACCCGATGCAACCCGAGGTGCCGAACCTGGGTTCGCCCATGTACCGTAAGAGCCACGAGAGATGCCTGACGTCATCGGGGCCCGCCTTCGGGCTGCCCCGAATTCTGTGCGAGGGGGTCGAGCCATGGGGCGCGGCCGTGCTAAGGCCAAGCAGACAAAGGTGGCCAGGGAGCTGAAATACCACTCCCCGAACACCGACCTCGCCGCCTTGCAGCGAGAGCTCGCCGGCAGCGGCAAGTCGGACCGTGATTTCGACGACGAGTACGATCCGTACCTCGACGACGATGACGAGGACGACCCAGCCGACGACGACCGGGGTAACTGGACACCCTCTTCGTCCCGCTGAGGGTCCGACTGATCAGAGCACGCGGTCAGTGTCCGCGTGCTGATTCGTGTCGACGAGGACTCCGGCCCGGCTGGTCGCCGTACGTGTGTCGGAATGCCACCATCCGGTGGTGCGTACCCCAAGACGGGGTAGGCACCACCGGATGTCCATCGGCACGCGGGGCGGCTGGTGCGTCCGCCATGTCCGCGTACGGGGGCCGGTCAGGGCGGTCGACGAAACCGGTTGAAGCGGTCAACGGGGGCGGTTGTTCCAGTTGTAGAAGGTCGGAATGTTCTCGAAGTGGTTCCAGGCGCAGACCGCGCCGTCGGCACCGTCCGCCTCGGCGCGCCGCCGCCGGGCCTGATCCGCTTCGGCGAGCAGCAGTGCCAGACCGTCCCGGACGGCGTACACCCGGTCCGCCACCTGATCGTCGCCACCTGCTTCGGCGACGGTGGCGCCCGGGGCTGCACCGACCGGTTCAGGCCGCTGCCGGCTGGTCTCTGGCATGGGCCAACACTCCCTCCAGTAGATGGATCTTGCTGTTACGGCAGTGGTTGGTCTCCGTACCATCAAAACGCCCGTGTTCGAAGTAACGGTTGGCAGCGTGACCACCTCCGCAGAACCGGAAGTACGGACAGGTGGTCCGGCATGCCTCGACGCCCGCCACGAACTCGGTGACCCAGGGTGTCCGTTCCGGCGTGGCGAGGATCTCGGCCAGCCCACTGGTCAGCACGTTTCCGCTGGTGAAGTCCCCGTACCGGGGGTCGGAAAAGCCGGCCAGCTCCGGCGAGAGCAGCACCACCGACCCGTCGTACCCGATGGTGGGGATCGGGTCGAGCTGGCGGGGCAGCACCTCGTCGGCCGTGCCGTCGAGCACGGCCGCCGCGTACCGCAGTGACCATTCCACCTCGCGCAGATGGATCCGCGGTGCCCGCCGCCAGGCTCCGACCAGTTCCGCCCAGAAGCCGGCGACGGCCCGGTCCGGCCAGCGGTTCGGCCGGACGTTCACGCCCTCCGTCTCCTCGATGTTGATGCCCAGCACGTCGCAGCCGAGGCCGAGGAAGAAGCGGTACAGCTCGGTGGCCAGGCCAGGGCTCGGGTCGCTGACCACGCAGAGCGCCGAGAATTCGATCCCATGCCGGCGTAGCGCTTCGACACCGCTCCGGATCTGGTCGTAAGCGGGCCGACCACCCCGGGTGTGCCGGCTGTCGTTACGCGCCCGCGGACCGTCGACGCTGACGCTGACCCTCACCCGGTACTCGCGGAAGAACTCACACCAGGGGTCGTCGATCAAGGTCGCGTTGGTCTGCACGTGGTGCTCCACGTCGGCGCTGAACGGGCGGATCAGCGCCGCCAGATGGTCCGGCCCGGCGGCCAGCGGCTCACCACCGTGCCAGACCACCGAGAACCGGCGTCCCCGCTGCGCCGCCCAGACGTTCACCGGCCGGGCGACAGCCTCGGCCACGGCGACCGGCATCCGCCGGTTGGCCGCCCGCAACGGCAGGTAGCAGTAGCTGCAGTCCAGGTTGCACAGCGTGGTGGGCTGCATGACGACGTAGCTCGGGACGGTCGCCACGCCGCGCATGCCGGTGGGGGCCGGCCGCTCCCCACCGGCCGGGTCCTGCCGGGTTTCGGCCCTGCTCATCCCCATCCTCCTGCCTGTGACGGATGCCGTTTCAGGCTAGGTGTCGGGGTCTGCCGAGGTGAATCGGCGGTACGGCCCGCCGGGACGCGGCGGCGACGGCCCGCCCGGATGACGCGGCAGCGGCCCGCCGTCAGCCCCGGGTGTGGTGGCCGACCATCTGTACGGTGCCGCTGCCCTCGATGATGTCGCCGGCCTGCCAGGCCTCGATGCCGCTGCCGGTCAGGCAGGCGAGCGCCCGGTCGGCGTCCTGGGCTGAGACGATGGCGAACATGCCGACGCCCATGTTGAACGTCGACTCCATCTCGTTGTCCTCGATCCGCCCCTTCGCCTGCACCAGATCGAAGATCGGCTGCGGCCTCCAGGTGGCGCGGTTGACCAGCGCGTCGACGTGCTCAGGGAGGATCCGCACCAGGTTTCCGGGGATGCCACCGCCGGTCACGTGGGCCAGGGCCCGGACCTCGCACTCCTCGATCAGCTTCAGGCAGTCCCGGGCGTAGATCTTGGTCGGGGTGAGCAGCTCCTCACCCAGGGTCCGCTGCCGGCCGAAGTCGTCGACCACCGTGTCCAGCCGCATCCGACCGGCACCGAGCAGCACGTGGCGGACCAGCGAGTAGCCGTTGGAGTGCAGGCCCGAGGAGCGCATCGCGATCACCACGTCGCCCACCTCGACGCGGTCCCGGCCGAGGATCTCGCTCTCCTCGACCACGCCGACGCCGGTCGCGGAGACGTCGTACTCGTCCGGCCGCAGCACCCCGGGGTGTTCGGCGGTCTCGCCGCCGAGCAGTGCGCAACCGGCGTACCGGCAGCCGTCGGAGATGCCGGCGCCGATCTCGGCGACCTTGTCCGGCACGACCTCGCCGCAGGCGATGTAGTCGAGCAGGAACAGCGGCTCCGCCCCACAGGCGACCAGGTCGTCGACCACCATCGCGACCAGGTCGATGCCGACCGTGTCGTGGATGTTCATCTGTTGGGCGATGACCAGCTTGGTGCCCACCCCGTCCGTCGACGAGGCCAGGATCGGGTGCCGGTACTTCTGCACGTCGAGCCGGAAGAGCCCGGCGAAGCCGCCGATGTCGCCCATCACCTCGGGCCGGGTCGTCTTGTGCACCTTCGACTTGAGCAGCTCGACGGCGCGCTCACCGGCGTGGATGGAGACGCCGGCGTCCGCGTACGTCACCGTGCGTTTGCGGCCGGACCGGCCGGCGCTGGCCGTCCACGGCTGGCGGTTGACCGTCCGGGCGCCGGAGTCGTCGGCGGGCGGGCCGACGTCCGCGCTGCCGCGCTCAGTCACGTGCGTCACGGTTCTCCCCTTTGTGCTTCTCGCGGCGAAGCCGCGTCGGGTAGCTGTCGAGGATCGCTCGACTCGGGCTGCCGGTCGGACGGCCGAGGCCGGTCCGGCCGGTGCTACGGGCGGTGCAGGGCCTCGGGGCCGCCAGTGCTGACAGCGAACCGTTGAGCGCCCGGGCCGGTCCGGTCGCCGCCGGCCTGATAGTCCTGCTCGGTGATGTCCCCCGGATGGCCGACCCCGCCAGCGACCCGGCGGTCCACACCTTCGAGCACGTGCTTGCCGATCAGATTGCCAGCTGGCAACTCGATCGGGTACTCCCCATCGAAACATGCCCGACACAATCGTGTCTTCGGCTGCTCGGTTGCCGCTATCAGACCGGCAAGCGATACATAACCGAGAGTATCCGCACCGATGGACCGGCGTATACCCTCAGTGTCCAGCCCGTTGGCCAGCAGCTCAGCCCGGGTGGCGAAGTCGATGCCGTAGAAGCACGGCCAGCTCACCGGCGGCGACGAGATGCGTACGTGCACCTCCAGGGCACCCGCCTCGCGCAGCATCCGCACAATCGCCCGCTGGGTGTTGCCCCGCACGATCGAATCGTCGACCACCACCAGGCGCTTGCCGCGGACGTTCTCGCGCAGCGGGTTGAGTTTCAACCGGATGCCGAGCTGGCGCAGCGTCTGGGAGGGCTGGATGAACGTACGGCCGACGTACGAGTTCTTCATCAGGCCGGCGCCGTAGGTGATGCCGGACTGCTCGGCGTAGCCGATCGCGGCCGGCGTGCCCGACTCCGGCACCGGGATCACCAGGTCCGCCTCGACCGGGTGCTCCCGGGCCAGGCGGCGGCCGATCTGCACCCGGGCGGCGTGCACGTTGCGCCCGGCGATGGTGGTGTCCGGGCGGGCGATGTACACGTACTCGAACAGGCAGCCCTTCGGCTCCGGCGGGGCGAACCGGGCCGACCGGAGCCCGTGTTCGTCGATGGCGATCAGCTCGCCTGGCTCCACCTCGCGGACCACGGTGGCGCCGACGATGTCCAGCGCGGCGGTCTCACTGGCGACCACCCAGCCCCGCTCCAGCCGGCCGAGCACCAGGGGCCGGACGCCGTGCGGGTCACGCGCCGCGTACAGCGTGGTTTCGTCCATGAAGACGAAGCTGAACGCGCCCCGCAGGGTCGGCAGCACCTCCAGCGCCGCGGCCTCGACCGACAGGTCCGGGCGGCTGGCCAGCAGGCTGGTGACCAGGGCGGTGTCCGAGGTCGAGCCGTCGCCGGACAGCCCTCGGTCGACCACCTCGCGGGCGAGCTCCGCGGTGTTGACCAGGTTGCCGTTGTGCGCCAGGGCGATCGTCGTGCCGGCGCTGGTCGCCTTGATCGTCGGCTGGGCATTCTCCCACGTCGAGCCACCGGTGGTGGAGTAGCGCGCATGCCCGATGGCGAGGTGGCCGCGCAGGCTGGCCAGGGTCGGCTCGTCGAAGACCTGGGCCACCAGGCCGAGATCCTTGTAGACCACCACGCCGGAGCCGTCACTCACCGCGATCCCAGCGGCTTCCTGGCCCCGGTGCTGCAGGGCGTAGAGACCGAAGTAGCTGAGCTTCGCGACCTCTTCCCCCGGTGCCCACACACCGAACACGCCACATGCATCCTGCGGACCGGGTCGTTGGGGATCAAGATCGTGACTCAACCGGCCGTCGCCTCGAGGCACCTGCCGCTCCCTCGTACTGGTCCGCACTGACGCCTGGCCTGCACGTGGCCTGCACGCCTCAGCGCGGGGTGTCACCGGAATACCGTCGCCGAACAGTGTACGCGAGGTTCCGGTTGGCCCAGAGTGCTCCATTTGGCCCCACACCTGCCGGGTGACCGTCGCAGCCGGCCGCCAGATCGCCGGCCTGCCTCACAGCGGCAGGTACGGCGATATATCGGCCCTCGGACCACTCGCGGAGATTTGTCCGTTCGCCATGGCCGAGGCCCAGTCGAGGTCGCCGCTCGCCAGGAGCACCCAGGTCACCGGGTCGATCTCCACCACGTTCGCGGGCGTGCCGCGGGTGTGTCGCGGCCCGGCTACACACTGAATTGCACCGTAAGGTGGGACACGGACCTCCACCGATCGGCCCGGCGCTCGCTCGGCCAGCGCCGCCAACAGCAAGCGGACCGCGTCGCGCAGCTGCACACGGGCAGGGACGGCACCGGACGCAAGGGCGTCCCGCACGGCGGCGACCGTAGTGGACTTACTGTACGGAGAGGACACATCGGGACGATACGACTAGCTCCGGTACCAGTTGCTCCCGCCCCTGGGTCGCGCACATCCGTCCCGGCAAGGCATAGTTGCCGACGGTGTACTCGTCACGGGTGACCCCTGCCCGAATCCTGGTGCGGGGGAAGGATCAAACCGGAAGGCGGTGGACGTGACAACACACCTACGAGCCTGGCTTTCGCGGGCCGGTGTTGTCGCAGCGCTGGCTGCCGTCGCACTAGTCGGCCTGCCCGCCGCGCCAGCGGCCGCCGAGGCACCCACAGTCACCATCCGCAGCCTCTCCAACGCCAACCTCACCTCCGGCGGCCGCGCCACCCTCGAATTCGAGGTCCGCAACAACAACCCGGCCGACGAAGAGGTGGAGGGCGGGACGTCCTTCAACATCCGGGTCGCCACGAACATCAACGAGCTGCGGTGCGAAGGTCAGTGCGACTTCACCGACACGATCGACCGGGGCGCGAGCAAGACCTACACGGTCGAGCTGATCGCCGGCAACGTCGGGACCAACCAGAACCGCACCGGCCGGGTGGAGATCGTCGCCGTGGTCGACGGAGAGAACGGCCGGGTCCAGCGCGACGTCTCGGTCCGCGGGCCGCAGGAGGCGCCCCGGGTCAAGGAGGTCGCCGGCAAGGTCACCGACGTCTCCACCGGTGTACCGATCGAAGGCGCCGTGGTCGTGATGAGCGACTCGCAGAGCAACAGCTACGACACCACCACCAACGGCAACGGCAACTACCGGTTCACCTCCAGCAACGACCGACCCATCGTCCCCGGCGACATCCGGATCGCGGCGACCGCCGACGAGTACGACGACAGCGATGTGAAGGTCGTCACCGCCGCCGCCGGGCAGTCGATCACCGTCGACCGGATCACCCTGAAGTCGAACGTGGAGCCGACCCCGTCGGCCACCCCGGAGGCGACCCCGTCGGCGACCGCCGAGGCGACGCCGAGCGGCGCGGCCACCGACGCCCCACCGGTCGACACCGAGAACCTGGCGAACGAGAGCAGCGGCGGGGGGATGGGCTCCTGGCTGCTGATCATCATGGGCGGCCTGCTGGTCGCGCTCGGTGTCGGGGCCATCGTGCTGCTGTTGGTGCGGCGCAAGGACGGCGACGTCGACGACGACCCGGAGCCGGCCGACGACGACCCAGCTGGCGGTCGGGCCGCCGCGCCGGGAAGTCGAGGCGTCTACCACGGTGCCGACGACGCGACCCGGGTGGCGATGCCGCCGATGCCGCCCGGCCCGGTCTCCGACGCCACCATGGTGACCCGGCCGTCGTTGTCGGACGCGCCGACGATGCTGCACCAGATGCCACCGATCAAGGACGAGTTTCCCGACCCGTACGGTGCTCCGCCGCCGCCCGGTCCGACCCCGCCGGGCGGGCCCGAACCACGGTACGGCGCGGACCAGCGCCCCGGTTGGGGTGGACCACCGACCCAGCCCGGCTACGGCTCCGACCCCGCCGGTGCTACCAGCGTTTACGGCGCGGTTCCCGGCGCCGACCAGCCGGGTAGTGGATCCGGCTACGGCGGACCGGGCGGTGCTGCCCGCTCCGGCGGCACCTACGGCGGCAGTCAGTACGGCGGCAACGCCCCGTCGTCCGGGGCACCCGGCACCTACGGCGTCCCGCCCTCGTCCGGCGGCCCGTACGGCGGTGCCCCGTCGTCCGGCGGCCCGTACGGCGGCAACGCCCCGTCGTCCGGGGCACCCGGCACCTACGGCACCCCGCCGGCACCCGGTCAGTACGGCGAGCCGGCCGGTCGGCCGCCAGCCGACGAGGCCGGCGGCTACCGCAGTAGCCGGAGCTTCGGCGACGCCGGCGGCGCGGGCTACTCCGGCGGCAGCTACGGAGCGGACTCCCCCGCCGGCGGGTACGGCGCCGATCGTTACGACGAGCCGACCGGGCGCTACGAGCCGGGCGGCTACGGGCAGTCCGGCCCACCGTACGAATCCGCCGGTTACCCCGGCCCGGATCAGGGGCGCGGCGACGTGCCGCCACCACCGCGTGGTCCGGAGCCGCCGCAGCCCGGCTACCGGGGCGGCAGCCCCGGTTACGGGCCGGAGGGCGGTGGTTACGGCACAAGTGCCGGCTACGGCGGAAGCTACGGGGAAAGTCAGCCCCAGGCCGGTGGCTACCCGGACGCGGGCTACCCGGCCGGTGGCTACGGTGGCGACCGGGGCAGCGGCTACGGCTCCGACCAGGGCTACGGGTCGGCGGGCTACGAGTCCGGCCGGGAACCAGGCGGGTACGGTGCCCCAACCGGTGGCGGCTACGACCAGGGCGGCGGCTACGACGACCGCCGCGTCCCGGACCAACGGGGTGGCTACGACCAGCAGATGCCGTACGGACAGCAGCCCTACGACCAGCAGCCGTACGGCGGTGAGCAGCCGCCCGGGGACCAGCCGCGGCATGGTGCCACGCCGCAGGCAGGCAACCGGGGTGAGCGACGTTCCCTCGACTGGCTCGACGACTGACGGCCGATCGACGCGACATCAATGAGATGGGCCGGACCCTAGCGGGGTCCGGCCCATCATCGCTCGGTCAGCTTGTCGTCCGCCCGGTCAGCTCTGGTTCTTCGGCTTGCTGGCGGACGGATCGGGGCGGTCCACCGGCTGAGCCGCGTCGCCGTCGGCCGCCTCGTCGTCGGCCGCATCGTCGTCGGCCACCGTGTCGCTGTCGGTGACTGCTTCCGTTTCCCGCTCGGTCACCGCAGCAGGCTCGCTCACCGCGTCAGCCTCGTCGCTGTCCGGGTCGACGTCCACGGTCGCCGGGATGTGCTCCGGCGTACCGGCCGGGGCGTCGACCGCAACCGCGTCACTGGCCAGGATCCCGACTGCGTCCGGATCCTGCGGGTCCGCCGGCACGTTGCGCGGCCCTACCGCGCTGAACAGCGCCGGCAGGGTGCCGGTGTGCGCGCCACGCAGCTCGTCCAGACCGACGCTGAACTGATCGCGGACCTCCAACAGGCGGGCCGCCGGATCGGTCACCCCGATCATGGTCCAGGGCAGTCCGTGCTCCACGCAGAGCGCGGTGAACGCCTTCTCGTGCCCGCGCGGCACGGCCACCATGGCCCGCCCCGCCGACTCGCTGAACAGGAACACGAACGGCATAGAGCCGTCACTGAACTCCGGCGGCAACGCGATCCGCGCCCCGATCGACCGGCGCAGGCACGCCTCGACCAGTGCCTGGGCGAGCCCTCCGTCGGAGAGGTCGTGGGCCGAGGTGATGTGCCCCACCCGGGCCGCCTCAGCGATCACGGTGGCCAGCACCCGCTCCCGGTCCAGGTCGACCTTGGGCGGCGTACCGCCGAGGTGCCGGTGGGTGACCCAGGCCCATTCCGATCCGGAGAGTTCCAGCTCGGTCTCGCCGAGCAGCATGATCAGGTCACCGTCGCTGTGTGACGGCGGCACGAAGCCCATCGGGACGCGCTGCGCCACGTCGTCGAGCACCCCGAGCACACCGACCACCGGGGTGGGGTGGATCGCGGCGGCACCGGTCTGGTTGTAGAAGCTGACATTGCCGCCGGTCACCGGGATACCTAGCTCGGCGCAGCCGTCGGCGAGGCCGCGAACCGCCTCGGCGAACTGCCACATCACGCTCGGGTCCTCGGGGGAGCCGAAGTTGAGGCAGTTCGTGACCGCCACCGGGCGGGCACCGGTCACCGCCACATTGCGGTACGACTCGGCAAGCGCGAGCTTCGCCCCCTGGTACGGGTCAAGCCGGGCGTACCGTCCGTTGCCGTCGACCGACAGGGCGACGCCGAGCCCGCTCTGCTCGTCGATCCGGATGACCCCGGCGTCCTCGGGCTGGGCCAGCACGGTGTTGCCCAGCACGTACCGGTCGTACTGCTCGGTCACCCAGCTGCGGTCGCACAGGTTCGGCGAGGCGATCATCCGCAGCAGGGTTTCCCGCAGCTCGTCCGGGGAGCCGGGGCGGGGCAGCGTCTCCGCCCGGTCGGCCTGCAGCAGGATCAGGTCCGCCGGCTCGCGCATCGGCCGGGCGTAGACCGGGCCGTCGTCGGCCAGCGACCCCGGTGGAACGTCGACCACCACGTGGTCACGCCAGGTGATCACCAGCCGTCCGGGCCGACCGTCCGGCTCGGTCGGGGTGACCTCACCGATCGCGGTGGCCAGCACGCCCCACTTCTCGGCGGTGGCGAGCACCGCGTCGAGCTGCGCCGGCTCGACGATCAGCAGCATCCGTTCCTGCGACTCGCTGGCCAGGATCTCGTGCGGCTCCATCGACGGCTCACGCAGCGGGACCCGCTCCAGCCAGACCCGCATGCCAGTGCCGGCAGCGGCGGCGGTCTCGGTGAGCGCGCAGGTCAAACCGGCGCCGCCGAGGTCCTGGATGCCGACGACCAGCCCGGCGTCGTACAGCTCCAGGCACGACTCGATCAGCAGCTTCTCCATGAACGGGTCGCCGACCTGTACCGACGGGCGACGCTGCTGGCTGGCGTCGTCGAAGGTGGCGCTGGCCAGCACCGACACCCCGCCGATGCCGTCCCGGCCGGTCTTGGCACCCATCAGCACCACGACGTTGCCGGCTCCGGCGGCGGCCTTGTTCTGCAGCCGGTCGACCGGCAGTACGCCGAGGCAGAGCGCGTTGACCAGCGGGTTTCCCTGGTAGCAGGGGTCGAACACGACCTCGCCGCCGATGTTGGGCAGGCCCAGGCAGTTGCCGTAGCCGCCGACCCCGGCGACGACGCCGGGCAGCACCCGGGCCGTGTCGGGGTGGTCGGCGGCGCCGAACCGCAGCGGGTCCATCACGGCGACCGGGCGGGCGCCCATGGCGAGGATGTCGCGGACGATGCCGCCGACGCCGGTGGCCGCCCCCTGGTACGGCTCGACGAAGCTGGGGTGGTTGTGCGACTCGACCTTGAAGGTGACGGCGAGGGTGTCGGAGACCCGGATGACGCCGGCGTTCTCCCCGATGCCGGCGAGCATCAGGTCACTGGCCGGAGCCTTCTCGCTGAACTGCCGCAGATGCACCTTGCTCGACTTGTAGGAGCAGTGTTCGCTCCACATGATCGAGTACATGGCGAGCTCGGACTGGGTCGGCCGGCGGCCGAGGATCTGTTGGATCCGCTCGTACTCGTCGTCACGCAGCCCCAGCTCGGTGTACGGCTGCAGCTCACCAGGGGTGTCGGTGGCGCGTTCGACGGTGTCCGGGCCACCGGCGTACCGGTCGACCGGTACGCCGAGGTCGGTCTCTGCCGGGCCGGCGGCGGCCGCCGCCTCCGACTGGGTGGTCATGCCGGCACTCCCGCGAGGTGCTTGAGGATGGAGGTGAAGAAGCCCAGCCCGTCCCGGGACGGACCGGTCAGGTCCTCGACGGCGTGTTCCGGGTGGGGCATCAGCCCGACGACGTTGCCGGTGGGGTTGGTGATGCCAGCGATGTCCCGCAGCGAACCGTTGGGGTTGCCGCCGACGTAGCGGGCCACCACCCGGCCGGTCGACTCCAACTCGTCAAGGGTCTGTTCGTCGGCCACGTAGCAGCCTTCGCCGCTCTTGAGCGGGACGAGGATCTCCTGCTTCGGAGAGAACGCGTTGGTGAACGCGGTCCCGGCGGTCTCGACGCGGAGCATCTGGTCCCGGTTGCGGAAGTGCAGGTGCTGGTTGCGGGTGAGCGCGCCGGGCAGCAGGTGGGCCTCGCAGAGGATCTGGAAGCCGTTGCAGATGCCGAGCACCGGTAGGCCGTCACCGGCAGCAGCGACGATCGACTGCATGACCGGGGCGAACCGGGCGATGGCTCCGCAGCGCAGATAGTCGCCGTACGAGAAGCCACCGGGTAGCACCACCGCCTCGACGCCGCGCAGATCGGCGTCGCCGTGCCACAGTCGGACCGGCTCCCCACCGGCGAGCCGCACCGCGCGGGCGGCGTCGCCGTCGTCGAGCGAGCCCGGGAAGGTGACCACCCCGATCCGGGCACTCATGATGGATCACCGGCTGTCTCAGGCTGCTCGGCCACCCGGACCTGGTAGTCCTCGATGACCGGGTTGGCCAGCAACTTGTCCGCGATCTCACGGGCCCGATCCAGGTCGGGCTCGCCGGCGAACTCGATCTCGATCCGTCGGCCGATCCGCACCGCCGAGACGTCGCTGACACCGAGTCTCGGCAGCGCGTTCGCGACAGCCTGGCCCTGGGGATCGAGAATTTCCGGCTTGAGCATGACGTCGACGACGACGCGAGCCACGTGGCACTCCTGACCGTGTACGCGTTGGGGGTGCCGGCCTCGAACGGGCCGCGCACCGCTCAGCCTACCTGGTGGCACCGGGTGCGACGCACCGGCGGTCGAAGAGCCGAATCGGTGATCGGGCCACAAATCAGCCACGAACCGATAACGACGACATCGGCCACCGCCGACGGACCGGCTCACTGGGCAGACCGAACGCCCACGAACGGCCTGCCGCACCCCCGTTGGCGACCGCCACCGGACGCAGCGCGGGATCGAGAGCGCGGGACGCCACTGCGGGGCATCAACGCATCGTATGACTTCGATTTGATTCTTGTAGATGACCGCCGTAGGGCTTAACGTCATTCGTCAAACGCCCGATGACGACCGTCGGACGGACGCTGTAACACTCTGCCGCCGGATAACAGGTCCGGCGGCGTGGCTCACCACCCGTACCCCGGGTCGCCCCCTCGGAAGGAGCCCACCCATGCGTGTTCGCCTGGCTGCGGCAGCAGTAGCCACCACCCTGATCGGCCTGCTGGCCACGCCGACCGCGGCGACGGCCGCACCGGAAGAGATCATCGGCGGCGGGACGGTGTCGTCTGCCCCGTGGGCCGCCGCGGTCTTCAGCAACGGCTCGTTCACCTGTTCCGGCACGATCATCGCCGCCAACTGGGTGCTCACCGCGCGGCACTGTGTCAGCGGCTCCATGTCGGTCCGGATCGGCAGCGTCTACCGCTCCTCCGGCGGCGTCACCCGTACGATCAGCTCCGCGTACGGCCGCTACGACCTGGCGCTGCTCTACTTCTCCAGCCCGGTCAGCACCAGCTATGTGACGCTGTCCAGCAGCTACCCGCCGGTCGGCTCGACCAACAGCATCTACGGCTGGGGCATGACCTGCTACAGCGGCTGCGGCGCGTCGACCCAGCTGAAGACCGCCTCGGTCCAGGTGACCAGCACCAGCGTCAGCGACGCGTACGGCGGCCGGGCGATCCGCAGCACCCGGATCAACGGCAACGCCTGGCGGGGCGACTCCGGCGGCCCGCAGTTCTACAACGGCCAGCAGGTCGGGGTGGCGTCGACCGCCAACGGCGTCAACATCCAGAACTATGGCAGTGTCGCGTACAACCGGTCCTGGATCCGGTCGGTGACCGGCGTCTGACCCCGAGCTGAACCTGGTCTGGGACCGACTGGTTCTGGCGCGCGACGGCGCGGACCCCGTGGACTGATCACGGAGTCCGCGCCGCCCTGCTCTCACCGGCTGTGCGGCATCCGGTCGCTACCGACGGGTGCCGGCGAGCGCCGCCACCAGCGCTCGGGCGCTCTTGACCAGCTCGCTCGACCCACGACGCGCCGCCACGGTGGTCACCTGCGGAATCTCGCCGCTCGCCCCGCACCGCAGCACGCACTCCACCGCAAGGGTCAGCAACTTCCCTACCCCCCGCGCCACCGGTTCGCCTTCGAGCAGGCCGGGGAGCGCGCCTCGACACACCGACCACACCGTGGCGTACGCACCGGTAGCGGCCATCTCCCCCAGAGTCTCGATTGCCCGGCTGAGGGTCACAAACGAATACCCCTCGGGACCAAGCTTCACGATCTGCCGGCCGAGCAGTTCGCCGTTGAGGTCACCACGGGCAGCCAGGACCAGGGTCGCGTCGATCGCCGCCGCGCGTTCCCGAGGACGGTCGGCGTCCATGGCCAGCGCGAGTCTGAGATGCAGGGCGAAATCGGCCGGGCCGCCCGACTCGGCCAATTGCGGAAGCAGACGCATCCAGGCCCGCCTGTCCCGCTCCGTGTAGGGCTCACGAGCGCTGTAGTCGTAGTAGCAGTTCGCCACCCTGTCCCGGTGGTGCGGCAACGTGGCCACCCAGGCCGCCAACTGGTTGCGGCACTGCCGATCCCACCTCGTGCCGGTACGGAAGAGCCGCTCGGCGTCGGCCGGCAGTTGTAGATCGGTCACGGCCCCGGGCAGGTCGATCAACTTGTGCACGATGTCGAAGGCACCGATTTTGTCCCAGTCGTCCGGTGTCGACGGCTGATGCGGGTAGCCGCCGGCCCGTAGCCAGCTGGACAGCTGGCGACCGGCGTCGCCCGGCAGCCTGTCGGCCGCATCGATGATCCGCTCATCGGTGGTGGGAATGACCCGCAGCAGGGCCTGACCAAGATCGGCCGATCGCGCGGCGATGCCACGCTCGGCATACCCCGTCAGGCGCTCCACGAGTACCGCCGCGTCGAGGGCTCCGGTGGCGTCGGTCGGGACCGCCAGCAGGTACGGAAGGTCGCCGGCGCGTACCGCCACGGCGGCCTCCCGAATACGTGTGGCGAGCAGCTGACCTGGGGGCGAGAACTCGCCGCGGCAACAGCAGCAGCGCGCAACGAGCCAGTCGTCGTCCGGCACCGCTCCGGTCACCGCCTGGACGACGACCCACAGGTGTACGGGTGTGCAGTCACTGGGCCGTCCCGGTACCCGCCGCACGACGGGAACCAGCGCCGCGGCGAGTCCGGCCCGGTCGTGCACCGAATGACGGACGAGTCCGTCGAGCGCCTGCTCGAACAGCACGATGTCCTGGCTGCCGGCCAGCACAGCGGCCACCTGCTCGGCGACCTCGGCGGGCGTGCCGAGCGGTTCCGGCACCGCGGCGGGCGCGCGGACCAGCGGCAGCGTCTCGACGTACGGCTCGTCGCGCCGCGCCACCGGTCCGAACAGGTCAGCGGCCTGCGCCGACAGTGCAGGTGTCAGCCGGTCCGCCGCCGCCTGCAGGACAGCCCTGATGGGTTCGTCGGCACCAACCTGCTCCGCCGCCGAGGCAGCATCCAGATGCCGGGCGATCATCTTGAGCGCCTGCTCCTGCACGGCGATGTCCGGATGTCCGAACGCCAGAGCTGCCGATCGCACCAGCTGGCCGGCTCGTGCCGGGTCTCGTCGCGCTGTCCGGTCGAGCCACGTCAGGTGCGCCCGGATGAGCTTCTTGTCCGCTCGACGAAGGAGTCGTCGGGTCGTTTCGGTGACCAGCTCCGGCTCGATCAGGCCGGCCTCGTCAAGCTCGGCGAGGCGGACCCGGGCGTACTCGGCCACCGGCACCCACAGGTCCAACAACATGAGATAGTCACGGCCGACGGCCGCATGTTGCGCCAAGGCGGGGGGTAGGTCGTTGATCATCTCGAGGCAGCTCCGCAGCTCCCTGCGTTCGCTCGTCTGCCGGACCCGCTCCAGCCACCCCTGCAGCCTCGTCGACCAGTACTCCGCCGCCAGGGCACGCCACCGCGGATCATCAGCGATCAACCGCACCAGCGCCTTGTCCCCTCGCGGCGAGCAGAGATGGCCCCAGTCCACTCGGCGGAAGACGAGGTCGACGACGTGGTCGCCGCTGATCAGGCCAGCCTCGATCAGTTCGGCCTGTGCAGAGTCCGACATGTATTTGTCTGGGTTCGTTCGGGCGATAGGCAACAGGATCGGGGCGAGCGGGTCGTTTCGCACCCGCTCTCCGAACGTCATGCCGGGCGGGTTGGGGACCAGATCCGGGTCCCCGCCGTACCACCGGGCTGAGAGCCAGTTGAGGAGGAACGAGCGGGAGGTCGGCGGGGGGCAGCCGGTGCGCCGGATCAGGTAGTCGGCAAGCGGGAAGAGTTTCCTTGCACTGTCGATCGCGGCGACCAGCTCGGCCTGCTGCTCGGCCGTCCAGTGGTCGACCACCTCGACCACCCACCGGTGCGGCCCAGCGGTCTTGTTCTTGTCGTCCTCCCAACTGATGTCAGCCTTCTGGCAGTAGTGGTTCTCCATCCGGGTGAGCCATTTTCCGGCTGTGCCGGGGTCGGGTTGCGCGGCGAATTCGGCGGCGAGGCGCCCGAACCGCTCCGGCTGAGGCAACTTCTTCCACTTGCCACACAGCAGTGCCGTCCGGAACTCGGCGAGCGTCTCGGCGTGTCCGGCGCGCCGTGCCGGGGTTAGCTTGCTCATCGCCCGGCCCACCCCGGCCACGTCACCAGCGACGATCCGGTCCATCATGTCCACTGTAGCCTCACATCGAGTTCGTGGTGATACGGGCGGCGAGCACGTGCTTGCACGGCCCTCGTCCGCCCTGGTACTTCGCCCACCAGAGGCAGGTGCAGCTCACCCAGCCGGCGGCACCGAACCGTACGGTGTGGATCTCCTTGCCCGTACCGACGGTCGCCAACCCGTCGGCGATCGTGACGGCACCGGCTGCGACCAGCTTGCGCGCTGCCCGCAGCCGCGGATTGAACCTTTCGACCTGCTGCGGCCGGTACGGCAGGTCGCGGTGGAAGTGCGACTGCTCGGCGAGGTCATAGCCGACCTGACCTGCCGTGCCCAGGGTGGTCAGGGCTGCCCGGACCCGGTGTGACGGCAGGTCCGCCATCCGGGCCAGCTGGTCGACATCGATCGTCGGGTCCCAGGCCAGCAGCGCGGACACCAGGGCGGCGTCCTCGGTCGCCGTCGAAGTGGCCAGATCGTCGAGCACCCCGCCCTCGCCGGAGAAGCCCCGTGCCGCCGCCGGCGAGAGCATCAAGGTCAGCCGCATCCCCGGCAGCCGTGCCTCCCACGCGACGGGCCCGAGGGTCCCGTCGGCTGGGGCGTAGATCCGGACGGCGTCCGCGTACGGCAGGACCGGCCACAGCGTGGTCAGCCGCTCGACGCCGGGCAGGCCGATCGTGCCCGGTCCGGGGCGGGTGGCCGGGCGCAGGCCGCGGCCGGTCACGCTCACCCAGTGCGTGGTGCCGATGACTGACCGGGTGGTAGGGCGTGGCGCTGCCCGCAGGACCGCCTCCGCGTCCGCCGGCGACACCTCCGCCCGCAGGCTCAGCCCGGTGGCCAGCACCTGCGCCTCGGCGAAGCCGCGCACCCACCGCGACGGCAGGGGTACCTGCTTCTCCACGTACCGCCCGTCGAGCGTCGTGACGGCAACCTCGTCCGCCCCGACGAGCAGGTGCAGCGGCGTGGCAGCACCGACCCGGTTGAGCGCTCGGCGGAAATCCGAGTTGACGTCGACGTTGGTGGTGCCGTGCCGGATCACCTCGCCGTCCAGGCCGTCGTCGAGGATGTCGAGGCGGGCGTAGACCCCGCAGCATCCGGAGAAGGACTCGATCCGCAGCCGGTCGCCGTTGGCCGTGACCACCGGGTCCAGCGAGGCGGCGAGCTGTGGCCGGTAGTAACGCGTCGCCGCCACGTCGGCGACGACGAGGAACGCGGTCGCGGCAGCGACGGGGGCGGTAAGGAAACCTGTGAACAGCTGCGGATGCGTCACCGGGCCCTCGGGGGTCACCCCGCCGGATGTCTCCAGCAGCATGGTCAGCCGGCCTGCATCTCCCTGGAGGCGGGAGAGCCCGCGGTACGCGTAGTCGTAGTCGGACACGGCGGCAATCCTGGCAGGAGTGCCCAAGAACCGCCCAGTAGCCCCAACCAGCCAAGAAACGGATGAACTGCCGTTTCGTTGGCGAGGAGGGCCGTCGCTCCGCGGCCGTGGATCCTCTATTCCCGGCAGTTGACTAGTGCCTGCCCAGCGGGTGTCCGCTGACCGTTAGCTGGCGCGGGCTCCGCTGAGGTACCAAGTGGCCGCGCTGTGCCGTTTGACGGATGGCGCAGGCCCCACCAATGCCCGCGAGCAGGGCACACCATCACTCATAGCATCGGTTCCGTGCTGATCGTGACGACGAACGATCTACCGGGATACGAGATCCGGATCGTGCTGGGTGAGGTGGTCACCTCCGTGGTCCGCTCGATCAACCCCTTCAAGGAAGGCGTCAAGGCGCTGCGGGGCGGCAAGTCCGACCCGGGCGGACCGGCCAGCCTCACCAAGTACCGGACCGAGATCATCGGCAAGCTGGGCGATGCCGCCAAGAAGAAGGGCGCGAACGCCGTCATCGGAATGCGGTTCGACACCCGGCAGGTGGGCAGCACCCACATGGAGCTCTGCGCGTACGGGACGGCCGCCGTGGTGCTGCAGCTCCGGCCCGACGCCGGCGACGACTCGAAGCAGTTCAAGGTCGACGCGAGTCACTCCGACGCCAGCGCCGGCAACGACACCAGCGGCTCGGCCGGCTCCGGCGGCAGATAGGTCCACCGAATCGGGGCCGGCAGCAGCTAGCTCTACAGGATCGGGGCCGGTTGGTAGGCGGCGGCCACCGGGTGGTCGGCGACCACCGCGGCCACCCGGTCCGCCACCGCCCGCACCTGCGACGGCGCGGCGCCGACGAAGCCAGCCCGGTCGGCGACCACCAGGGCGATCTCGTCCCGGCTCAACCCGAGCCGCCCGTCGGCGGCGAGCCGGTCGAACAGGTCGTTGTCGGCGGCACCCTGCTCCCGCATGGCCAGCGCCACCGCGACCGCGTGCTCCTTGATCACCTCGTGCGCTGTCTCCCGGCCGACGCCGCCACGCACCGCCGCGACGAGAATCCGGGTGGTGGCCAGGAAGGGCAGATAGCGGTCGAGTTCCCGGGCGACCACCGCCGGGTACGCGCCGAACTCGTCAAGCACGGTGAGGAAGGTCTGGAACAGCCCGTCGGCGGCGAAGAACGCGTCCGGCAGCGCCACCCGACGTACCACCGAGCACGAGACGTCGCCCTCGTTCCACTGGTCGCCAGCGAGCTCGCCCACCATCGACAGGTAGCCCCGGATCACCACGGCCAGCCCGTTCACCCGCTCGCTGGAGCGGGTGTTCATCTTGTGCGGCATGGCGCTGGAGCCGACCTGCCCGGGCCGAAAGCCCTCGGTGACCAGCTCGTGGCCGACCATCAGCCGGATGGTGGTGGCCAGCGAGGACGGGGCGGCGGCGACCTGGGCCAGGGCGGAGAGCACGTCCAGGTCGAGGGATCGGGGGTAGACCTGGCCGACGCTGTCCAGCACCCGCCGGAAGCCGAGGTGACCGGCGACCCGGCGCTCCAGCTCGGCGACCTTGGCGGCGTCACCGTCGAAGAGGTCCAGCTGGTCGGCGGCGGTGCCGACCGGCCCCTTGACGCCGCGCAGCGGGTAGCGGTCGATCAGGTCGGTCAACCGTTCGTACGCGATGAGCAGCTCCTCGGCCGCCGACGCGAACCGCTTGCCCAGCGTGGTGGCCTGGGCGGCGACGTTGTGCGAGCGGCCGGCGAGGACCAGCTCGGTGTGCTCGACGGCGAGCCGGGCCAGCCTGGCCAGGGTGCTGACGACCCGGTCGCGGATCAGCTCCAGCGATGCCCGGATCTGCAGCTGTTCGACGTTTTCGGTCAGGTCCCGGGAAGTCATCCCCTTGTGGATGTGCTCGTGGCCGGCGAGCGCGCTGAACTCCTCGATCCGGGCCTTGACATCGTGTCGGGTGATCCGCTCGCGCTCGGCGATGGCGGCCAGGTCGACCTGGTCGACGACCCGCTCGTACGCGTCGATCACCCCGTCCGGCACCGCGATGCCGAGGTCGCGCTGGGCGCGCAGGACGGCGAGCCAGAGTTTGCGCTCCAGCCGGATCTTCTCCTGCGGGGACCAGAGAGCGGCAAGCTCGACGGAGGCGTACCGGGCGGCGAGCACGTTGGGAATCTGCGGACGCGATGTCACGTACGGCAGTCTGACACGCCGACCTGCCGGCACCGCCGGGCAGCCGGCGAGCACCGGCGGACCGCTGACCCTCTCGGCGTTCCTCGTGCTCCGTAGCTGCACCAGCACCCTGGCAGTCGGTCGCGATCTGACCGATCTGGCCAATCTAGCGATAATTGCGTAACTGGTCGCATTTTCTCTCGTTCAGCCTGTCGTTGCCGAATTCTTCCGGCCACACCACTCCTGCTCCTGCCCGCCAGTGCGAGTCGTATCCCCACCTGGCGCGGTGTGATGCCGAAGTCCGAGACGAGGAACTGTGCGTACCACCACACGCCGCAATACATCCATGCTCACCGTCGCAGCCCTGGCCGGAGCGCTCGCCAGCCTGTCCGTGTCCGGGCCCGTCACGGCAACGGAAGGTGACGGGCACGCCGTCGGCGTCCGATTCGACCTCGCCGCAGACATTCTCGGCACCACCGTGATCGACGCGGACGCCATCGTCGGCAGCGCCACCGCCCCGCCGAAGCCCGGCACCGACAGCGGACCCGCGATCGAGGTCGTCCTGCCGACGGCCGTCGGTGTGTCGGCCAGCGGGACGGTCGAGGAGGTGTCCGTCACCAGATGGCCGTACCACAGCACCGGGTCCGGCACGGTCAGCGACCTGGCCGTCAGTGTTCTCGGCGTACCCGCGCTGACGGTGACCGCGGCTTCCGCCTCGGTGAGCTGTGGAGCGGACCGGCGGGCGGCGGTGGAGACGGCGCTCGACGGGCTGACCGTGTTCGGTGCAGCCGTCAGCCTGCCTGTCGAAGGGTCACCGATCACGTCGAGCCGGCCGCTGCCGGTTACCGGGCTGACCGGCGCGCGGCTGACCGCGAGCGTCACCGGAACCGAGATCCGCGAGCTCGGCACCCGCGTCACCGCCGCCACCGCCGCCACGGCGACCTTCGAGATCACCGGCGACACGGCCGATGGCTCGGTCACGGTTCCGGCCGGCACGGTGACCGTCGCCGAGGCAGCGTGCGTGCGGCCGACACCGCCGACCGATCCGACATCACCAGGACCTGCGGGTATCGACACGCTCACCGACTCCACGTATCACAGCGCTGCCACTCCCTGGATCGACTCGGTCAACCCCGGTGAAGGAACCGCCGCCGGCGGCACCACGGCGACGGTCAGCGGCACTGGCTTCGTTCCCGGGCAGACCCGGGTGACAATCTGCGGCCAGACGCTCGGGCCGGAGGTCGTCACGGTCAGTGGCGCATTCAACGTGTTGACCTTCCCGACTCCCGCCTGTGAGGCCGGCACGACGACGATTTCCGTACGCACCCCGGTCGGCACCTCCAACGAGATCGCATTCCGGTATGTCGGGGAAGGACCGCCGGTGAGCGAGGAACCGGGCGACGGCACATCGGATGACGGCCTTCCGGTCACTGGGCGCACGCTGGGTCCGCTCGTTGTCAGCGGCCTTTTGGCGATCCTGGTTGGCGCCGCACTGCGGTTCGCCGCCGGCGGAAAACTCGAAGCAGAGACGAGACGGATCGGCGACGCTCACCCGCAGCAGGCAATTCCGTATCAGCCGCCGACCGAGTAGATGCTCCACGGCCAATGGTCGCCCTTGTGTTGACCGACCAGAGTGAATCCGGCTTCTTTGACAAGATCGTCGTAGTCCGGCGAGTAGTAGATGACCGTGACCTCCTTCTGGTTCTTCCGTGCCGCCGAAACCAGGTTGTTCATCACTGTCGTGAAGACCGGTGGACCGAACGGCGAGAACAGGTACACGATCAGATTATCGGCGGGGGCGACGAAGTCGGCGGCATCGATAGCCAGCAACTCGACCTCGGCGGCCGTCAGCGGCCCGGTGTAGCTGCGCAGGTTGTCCTCAGCCTGCCGGATGAAGGTAGGCGAGAAGTCGACACCGATGACCTTCTTGTACGGCTCACCGGCCGCCAGCAGCACGATCCGGCCCTTGCCGCAGCCAAAATCGATGAACACGTGATCCCGATGCTCGATGCCTCCGACGCTCGCCATCATACGCTCGAACTCGCGTCTGCGGGTCGGCAGGTAGTGGGACGCCTCTTCCATGTGCGGCCCGACGCCGTCGATATCAGCGAGACCCACGATCCCATTGGTCTCGGTGCCAAATGTCTCGTCGAAGCGCTCTCGCCTTTCGTGGGATCGGATCCGGATGTATTCAATACTGTCGACAACAGATTCTCGGAACGTCGAGGTACGCAGTGTTTGTCGGAAAATCTTCCAGTCGGTACGCAGATCGGCGAAGATCGGCACGTCTCACCTGCACATCAGGGTGATGGAGTCGGTTGAGCCCGGCTGCCATCTGACGACCGGAACGCTAGTCCATGATCGGACCAGAAGGAAATGCTGTCCAGCAGGATTCACCGTACGGCCGGCCAGGAAAATGCCACCGGACAGTGGTAGCGTACGAGCCCCCGCACGTGCATATCCGAGAAGGACACGTGCCGGTCCGGCAAGGAACAGCCCGGTCGAGACCTACGTCAAGACCTACCAGCCGGCCGCCCGTCCAGCCAGTCAGCCGCCCGTCCAAGGCGGCGGCCGAGATGGCGTCCGGCGGGTCGCGTATCGTGGGGAAGCCGTCTGCCGCCGTCGAGGAGCTGCGACCTGATGATCTCCGCAGACCCTGCCGCTCCCGCTGGGCATCGACTGCAGGCCGGGCACCGACTGGAGACCCTTCACGGTTCGGTCGTTCTGCCGACCTTCCTGCCCGATGGCACGCGGGCCTCGGTCCGCGCGGTCGACAGCCGTGACCTGGCAACAGTGGGGATCCAGGCGGTGATGGTGAACGCCATGCACCTGGCCCAGCGCCCCGGGCTCCAGGCCGTCCGACGGGCCGGCGGGCTACACCACTTCATGGCCTGGGACGGTGTGATCGTCTCCGATTCCGGCGGGTTTCAGATCCTCTCCCTCATCCGCAAGCGGGGACAGACCGGATCAATCCGATCAAACGGGGTGACTTTTCAAGAGTCGCCGGACACGAAGAAGATCGTGCTCACCCCCGAGAAGGTAATCGAATGGCAGTTCGGCCTCCGATCCGACGTGGTGATCGCCCTCGATGACTGCACCGGCCCGGAGGACTCCCCGGCTCAGCAGCTCGCTTCCACCGAGCGCACGATCCGCTGGTTCCGGCAGGCCCGACAGGCGTACGACCTCCAGTGTCGGCAGCGCCGGGCGGCGGAGCCGCCCCTGTTGGTCGGGGTGGTCCAGGGCGGCACCGATCCGACGCTGCGCCAACGCTGCGTCGACGCCCTCGTCGAGTCGGGGGCGCAGGGGTTCGGATTCGGCGGCTGGCCGCTGAACTCCGCTGGCGAGTTGGAGCGCGACATGTTCGCCCTGCTCGCCCGGATCACGCCGCCCGACGCGCCGCTGTTCGCCCTCGGAGTCGGCCGGCCCGAGCATCTGGTCTCGCTCTGCGAACTCGACACCCGATGGATCTTCGACTGCACGATCCCGACCCGGGATGCCCGGCACGGCCGCCTTTACGCGTTCAAGCCTGATATCGCCAGCCGGCAGCTCACTCCGGATCGGAGCTTCTACCAGAACATCTACATCCTTGACGAGGAAAATTCCCGCAAGGACCAGCCAATCTGCCCGACCTGCGACTGTCCGACCTGCCAGCGGTACAGCCGCAGCTATCTGCACCACCTGTTCCGGGTGAAGGACGGACTGGCGGACCGGCTCGCCACCCTGCACAACCTTCGCTTCTACACCCGCCTGCTGGAGATGATCCGGTCCGGCCAACTGGCCGGACCCGCCACACCCGAGCCGGGCGGGCGGGGATGACCGGCCGGTGACCACACCTCCACCGGGCCAGGTGCCGGACGACGGTCAGCCACTGGCCAGCCTGCGACCAGCAGGTACCCGCCCGCCGGACGTCGCCGCGTCCGCAGCACGAACGGCCGGACCTCCCGCCGTTCACAAGGTGATCACCCGGCTCACCTCGGCCGCCAAGTACCGCGACATCCACCCGGAGACCATTGTCGACCTGGTACGGCGCGAAGGGCGGGGCACTGGCGACGCGGCCGAGCTGGAACGGCGGGTCCGGGCCCGGTTGCACAAGGTGGCCGCGTTGCATCTGCTCACCGCCCGGCCACCGGCGCTGCGACGGGCGATCGACCGAGCCGATCTCGACGATCCGCAGGTCCGGCGGGACTGGTGCCGGCAGATGCTGGGCGGCCACTTCTCCACCGCCGAACGTCTGCCCGACCTCGACGACTTCTACCCGGTCCTGTTCGGACTGGTACCGCCACCCCGGACGGTGGCGGACATCGCGTGCGCGCTGAACCCGTTCACGCTGCCCTGGCTGAGGCAGGTCAGCGATGCCCGGTACGTCGGCTACGACTTCAACGCGCTGTTCGTCGCGTTGGGTAACGCGTTTCTCGGGCGGGCATACCCCGAATGCGAGATCCGGCACGAGGATGTGCTCGCCGACGGCCAGCCGGTGAGCGCCGACCTGGCGCTGCTGCTCAAGACGTACCACTGCATGGAGGGACGCCGTACGGGTGCCGGGCAGGCGCTGGTCGACCGGCTGGACTGCCGCGACGTGGTGGTTTCGTTCCCCACCCGGGCCATGAACGGTCGAGCCGCGGTCTTCGTGTCGCGACATGTCGAGGAGCTCTCCGAGCTGGCCCGTGATCGGGGTTGGCGCTTTTCACGAGCCAGCCTGGCGTCGGAGGAGCTGGTAGCGATCCACAAGGGGTGAGCCCGGTGGCCTCAGTCCGTCCAGAGCCGCTCGACGATCGCGACGGTCTGCTGCCGGGTACGAGGCCGGTCAGCTAGACCATCCATGGCACCCCATGCGCTCGCGTACCAGGAATCCTCGGTGATTCCGCGGTCGGTGAAGCGGCCGGTGAGCGCACGGCACACCCGGTCGATCCGCCCACACGCGTCTTCGACGACCGCGCCGGCGAACGCCGCCGAGGGGGTCTGGTTGTCGCCCTCGAAGAAGAGCAGCCCTTCGGCCGCCGCCGCGGCGTGGAAGGCGTCCTGCACCTCCCCGTCGGCACAGACGAACTGGAAGAGGTTGCCGTTGCCCGCGATGTCGATCGGCACGCCGGTGCTGGCAAACGCCGACCGCGCGTGGGCGATGAACGACTCGCCGGCGGCGCGGATGGACCGTTGCGGTCCGCCGGTCGCCATCCGGCGCAACGTGGTGGTCGCGGCCGCCAACGTGGTCGGTTCGAAGTACGAGGTGAACGAGACGTCCTGCAACGGGGTGAGCAGGTCTGCGTCGCCGCCTACCGCCGCAACCGGTGAACCGTTGGCCAGGCACTTCGCCACGATCCAGACCGCCGGGTCGAGCAGCTGGGTGGACAGACCGGCCCGGTACCGCAGGCCGACCTTGACCTCGTCGGCGATGACCGGGACGTCCGCTGCCCTGGTCAGCCGGCTGAACTCGGCATACCAACGCTCACCCAGGTGCATGTGGTCGGGGGAGATGACCACCGCGGCCACCTGTGCTGGGCGGCTGAGCCATTCAGCGAGCACGTCGAGATCAAAGAGGAACTCGACGATCCCGTGCCGGTTGGGGGTGAACGGCTCCTCGCAGTGCCACATCGGGTCGTACCCGTGGTATCCGGCGCTGAGGACGATCGGCCGGTCCCGAATCTCTCGAACAGCGCAGGTCACCGAGCGGAGCGCGGCGGTGCCGGTCCGGTAGAGTCCGACGACGTCGCCGCCGAACACCTGCCGCAGCTGGCCGGTCAGGTCGTCCAGCGTCGGGCTCCAGGCGGTGCCCACCCCGCTGCGGCCCCGGGCCGCCTGGGCGATCGCCTCGGCGACCTCCTCGTCACCGTGACCGAGGACGACTGAGCCTCGGGCGTTGTCGAAATCGATCCACTGCCGACCGTCCGGGTCCGTCAGGTACGCCCCCGACCCTTCGACGAAGACCCGGGGGCGTCCGTCGGCGTCCCGGGGGCAGGTGGGCTCCTGCGCCAGTAGGTTGCGCGCGCCGATGTCGATGGTCATTGACTCCGCTCGTTTCGCTCCGTGCCGACAGGTGAGTAGGACAGGTCAGGTTCGATCCCGAACTCCCGGCGCAGCAGCCGGTGCGCCATCCGCAGGGCAAGGGCCTGGATGGTGAGTGTCGGATTGACACCGCCCGGGTAGGGCATCACGCCGCCGTCGACCACCATCAGATTGGTCAGTCCGTGCACCCGCCCGTCCGGGTCGGTGACCGACGTACGCGGGTCGGTGCCCGCGCGACACGTCCCGTGCAGATGGGTGCTGCCCATCCAGAAGTACGATGACTCGCGCCAGGTCAGCTCACAGCCGGCGGCCCGTAGAATCCCCTCGGCTCGCCGTTGGAGGTACTCCAGACGGGCACGGTCGCGAGGGTGGGGCGAGTAGTCCATCACGATGTCCGGTAGGCCGAACCGGTCGACCCCGCGACTGAGGGACACCCGGTTGTCGAGACCGGGCTGGTCGGGTACGAGGCACTCGAGTCGCAGAATCTGCTCGTCGGGGCGCATCCGAACAGCTTGCTCCGGACCGGACTCGATGATCAGACCGCCGAATCCACCAGGTGCGTCATCGGCGGTGTAGTAGTCGGTGATCGCAGCGGAGGAGAACGGTCCCGGGCCGGCGGCAGGTCGGTCGTCGGACGGAGTTGCCGGCGGGTCGGCCCGCCGGTAGCCGAGCACGTACCCGCTCATCTTGAGGCACAGGCCACGGCCGACCATGTCGTGATCGTTGCCGAGACCATGCGGGCTCAGCTTGTCGATGGAGCGCAGCAGCAGCGCTGCGCTCTGGACGGCGTTGCCGGCGACCACCACGTGGCGGGCACGTAGCACATGCCGGTTGCCGCTGTCCATCCGGATGCACTCGACACCGTCCACGCTGGTGGCGTCCCGGCGCCGGATCCGCACGGCCTTCAGCCCGGCGAAGAGACGCAGACCGGCCTTGCGGGCCGGGTCGAGGAACACCGTGACCGCGTCGCCCTTCGCACCCCGGTCGCACTGGTTCGAGATACATGGACGTTCCCCACCGCATGGCGGCCGACCCTGGTAGGGCGTGGTGGTGATGGCCAGCGGGGTCGGGAAGGGATGCAGGCCGAGAGAGCGGGCCGCAGCGTTGATCACCGCGCCCTCCGCGGTGGTCTCGACAGGCGGCATCGGGTAGGTAGGGTCGCTCGGCAGGCTCGGGTCGTGCCCGCCCCCGGCGATGCCGAGCGCCGACTCCACCAACGCGTAGTAGGGCTCGATCTCCGCCACGGTCCACGGCCAGCGCAATGGCAGGTCTCCGGGACCCAACCGGGTCTCCGGGTCGAAGTCCACTGGACGATGACGAAACGCCGCGCCACCGAAGAAGACGGTCCCACCGCCGACGTTGCAGGTGGACCAGGGATTGCCGGTCTTCTCCCACAGACCGCTGTCCTGCCGGATCCAGGCGGTCTCGGCATTCATCTCGATGTCGTCGTAGCTCACCCAGGGATCGACGAAGGGGCCCTGTTCGACGACCACGACGTCGAGACCGGCACGTTGCAGGGCCCACGCGGTGATCGCGCCGGAGGCGCCGCTGCCGATCACACAGACGTCGGCGACCCGGGCGATGTCGTCCGCGGTCGGCTCGGGGCCGTACCGCAGCCGGGTCGTAGCATCATCGTGACCGGTACCGAGGTCGACTGAAACGCTGATGAGAACCTCCCGGGTTTGATCTACGTGCTGCCCGCTGTGGTCATGTCCACCGCACCGGCTGCCAACTCTTCGAGCGTCTGCCGGACGGTGAACACCTGCCCGGTGTGCCCCCGTCGGCGGGCAGCCGTGGCAGCCCAGGCCACCAGCCTGGCGGCGGCTGTCGTGTCGTCGGGTGCGTCCGGGCCGCCCATGTCGGTGGGGATCCAGCCCGGGTCGACCGCGTTGACGACGACGTCCTGGCCGCGCAGGGCGACCGCCAGGTTGACGGTCATGACGTTCAACGCGGCCTTGGACATCCGGTAGCCGGTAGCCTCGCCGTCGGCAGTACCCGGGTCGGCGTCGTCGGCGGTCACGTTGACCACGGCGGCCCCGCCTGCTGCCCGCAGCAACGGCAGCAGCGCGCAGGTCACCAGCAGCGGACCGACCGCGTTGACGGCGAGCAGTTCGTGGACCGCCTCGGCGGTGATGCTCTCCGGCCCGGCATCGCGTCCGTCGAGGAAGACCCCCGCGTTGTTGACCAGGCCGGCGAGGGAGCCGCCGGTGTGGGCGGCGACCAGTTCGGCGGCCGACGCGATACTCGCCGGGGAGGTGACGTCCAGCGGTACGTGGGTGACCCGGCCACCGCTGCGGCGTAGCGCCTCGGCCGCGGCGGCTCCGCGCTGATCGTCGCGGCAGCCGAGCAGGACCGACCAGCCGGCGTCGGCCAGCAGGGCAGCAGCGGCAAACCCGAGGCCACGGTTACTGCCGGTAACCAGAATATGACTCCGGTCAACTTCGCCGGCTGAACTCGCCGGAGCGGCACTCGGTCCCCGTTGCCCGGTCACGTTCCGCTCGCCGTCCCGGCTCCGACGAGGGCGGCGCGGTAGCAGTCCAGAATCCGGTCCCGGGTGGCGGCGAGATCGAACGTGCTCGCCGTGGCGGGCTGGGCGGCGCGGAGCTGGGCGACGACCGAGTCGCGGTTGGCGAGTACCCGCCGAACGACTTCGGCGAGCCCGTGCACGTCACCGGGATCGCTGAGCAGATCGGGGCAGGCCGAACCGATGGTGCTGCGCAGACCGCCGACAGCGTACGCCGCCACCGGGGTAGCCGTCATGATCGCTTCGATCGCGCTGCCGCCGAGTTCCTCGTGGATGGAGGGCATGACCAGGGTGTCCACCAGGGCAAGCGCGGCCGGCACCTGGTCGTGCGGGAGAAAGCCGGTGACCACGAACTGATCCGTACGGCCGGCGTCGGCGATCTCCCGTTGCATGCGCTCCCGTTGCGGGCCGTCACCGACCACGAGGAAAGTCGGAGCGAGGTCATCGAGAAGCTCGGCCAGCCGCAGCAGGTCCGGCCAACCCTTCTCATGCGCGACCCGGCCGACGTACCCGATGAGCGGCCGGCGACCGGTCAGTCCGTGCCGCTCGGCGAACGACGCCGCCTCGGTCGCGGTTGCCGGGGTGATGTCGACTGCGTCCGGGTTGACCACGATGCTGGACCGGTCCAGGCCGGTCGCGGCGCTCACCACGTCAGCGGTCCGGGCGGTCAGCGTGCTGACCCTCGCCGCGCAACGCAGAGCCTGCCGTTCGGCCCGGGTGACCATGCGGTGCGCCATGGCGTCGACCGCCGACATCGGCTGATAGACCGACAGTCGGGAACAGTGCAGGGTGAGTACGTAGGGCACGCCCAGGATCCGAGCCGCGACCCGGCCCGCGATCAACGGCCAGATCTGACCGTCCGCGTGAACATGGACGACGTCGGGGCGCCAGGTTCCGCGCCGCAGCCGCAGACACTCACGGATGGTGGCGATCAGCCAGGCCTGTCCGAGACCCACCAGTCCGGTGATCTCGGAGCGGACCTGCGGCAGCGAGACTCGGGCTATCCGGACGGTCAGCCCTGGCTCGATCTGCTTCGTCGGCGGCAGCCCGGGGAAACCCAGGGTCAGCACCAACTGATCGACACCTGCCCTGGCCAGGCTGCGGGACAGCGCCAGGATCTGGACCTGCATACCGCCCACCGGATCGAACTCCGCCGGCCAGTGGTCGACGTAGTCGTGATGGAAAAATGGGGTCAGCCGAAGCACACGCACGACGCTATCCAGTTCTCCTGAAAGAGCGGCGGAAGCTACCTTTGAATGACGTAGACCAGCTCGTTGCCGATCTCCAGCCGCCGAAAGCCGTATGACCGCTCCCGGGCCTGCGACTCAAAGCCCTGCGAATAGTTCTGGAACATCCCTTTCGATCGCTGACCGAGAGATCTGGTCGGAAAGGTTACCACGATAATCGGCGAGTTGACAAGATCGATCGCTTCCCATCCCGATCCTCGGCGCTGAGTTTCCAGGCAGGGCAACGTCTTAAGCAGTAGCGTGACATCGGTCGGCTCGTCAACCCGATCCTCAAGGATGTCAGCCACCCCCACCCGGTGGTCCACACCCAATCTCGTCAGGACGGACCCCACGAAGCCGATCAGGCGGGCGTCGATGTCAGATGCGACGTACACGGCCTGCTCGGGTAGCCCCATCCACGGCACAGCCAGCGGGTTGAGCCCGCAGGCCAAGTCACGCACCGTGTTCGGCTCGGGCAGCTCGCGGAAGACTTCTCGGTAGAACTCCGCCAGGTGTGGCAGTCGCTCACGGGTGGAGAGATGCACCGACATCGCACGTCGGAGGGCCGCGTGGACCGCTTCGTCGTCTCCGGCGTCGACGGCGGAGTCGATCTGCCGCAGCAACGCTGCGTAGTTGGGCGGCTTGGGCGGCAGAAACGCACCGTAAATCTCATGCAGCCCGCGCTTGGTACGTTTCACCGCATCGGGAACATCGCCGCGGGCCGCGACGAGCGCGGCCCTGGCCAGCCGCCGCACGGTAGCTGGAGCCACCGTCTGGTACCTCCGACTCTTCACGATGGCCTGCTCGATCTCGTCGACTCGGTCATCGGCCGCAGATTGCGTCATTGATCGATCCCTTTCGAATCGCTGGACCGGCAACAATCAGAGATATTCCCCGACCGATCACCGCATCGCCCCGCTAGCCATTCACTATGTACTATAAACCTATAATGCGGACATTGCGCAATATTTCGGAGCGCCGATATTAGGGCCACAGGATCACGCCCGTAATGATCAGACTGTCCAACAAGCCCGTCTTGGGGGTTTTCTTCAAGTCGACACTGGTAATTGCGTCTGGCACACTAGGCCCAGCCGATGATCCATTGGTTGCCGCAGTCCCGGCTCGGGGAGGAAGTGACGTGACCCATCTTGCCGCCAATGGCGGCCCCCCTATACGTTTGCAGCAGTGGCCGCCGTGGCCCGCTCCCGCACCCAGTGCCCTCAATGCGCTCAATGAGGTTCTCCATTCCGGCCGCTGGGCAATCAGCGGACCATATCAGGGAAAGCAGAGCTTCGAACGGCGCTTCGCGGAGGCATTCGCCGCGTACCATGAGATCGCACACTGCGTGCCGACAGCCAGCGGAACGGCCAGTCTCATGGTCGCGCTCGAGGCATGTGGGGTCGGGGCTGGCGACGAGGTTATCATCCCTGGCCTCACCTGGGTCGCCAACGCCTCCACTGTGGCAGGGGTCAACGCGGTTCCCGTACCGGTCGACGTCGATCCCTTGACTCTATGCCTCGACCCGGCGGCCGTCGAACGGGCGATCACCCCGCGAACCGCAGCCATCGTCGTGGTGCATCTCTACTCGGCCGTGGCGGACCTGGACGCGCTGACCGCGATCGCGAAACGGCACGACGTCGCACTGATCGAGGATTGCGCGCAGGCCCACGGCGCCCGCTTCCGTGGCCGTCGGGTCGGCACGTTCGGCGCCTTCGGCACCTTCAGCATGCAACACAGCAAGGTGCTCACCAGTGGCGAAGGTGGCGCCGTCATCACCGGCGACGACGCGCTCTCCCGGCGTGCCGAGCATCTACGGGCCGACGGTCGCACGTACACGGCGCACGAGCCCGCCGTGGGCGAGATGGAGCTGGACCAGACCGCAGAGCTGATGGGCAGCAATCGGTGCCTGTCCGAGTTCCAGGCGGCGGTCCTTCTCGGCCAACTCGAGCTGCTCGACGAGCAGAACGAGAGGCGACGGGCCAACGCCGCGCTCCTCGACGACGGCCTCGGGGCGCTCGGCATCCGGCCGCAGGTCTCCTCACCCGGCACGACCGAGCGGACCTACTACGAGTGGGCGGGGCGGATCGAGGACGACGAGATCGGGCAGCTCGGCGTCGGTCCGATCGCCTCGGCGGTCGCGGCCGAACTCTCCGGCGCCGGCATCTACACCAGCTACCCGCCCATGAACCACAACCGGCTCTACCGTCCCGCCACCCGGAGCCGGTTCAAGGCTGTCGCCGGGCTCGACCTGACCGGCTACTCACTTCCTGTCGCCGAGGACGCCGGCCGGCGGGTGGTCACGGTCCATCACTCGGCACTGCTCGGCGACGAGTCGGACGCAAAAGACATCGTTCGGGCGTTCGAGAAGGTGTTCACGCATCATCGGGAACTACGCGGCTGACCCGGCGGAATGGACGGGTCAGCCCGCCCACCCACCGTTCAGCCGTGACGAGGAGGTACCGGCTTCGGCCTCCGCTGGAAAGGGCCCCATCCAAGGGTTGCAAGGACCCGTGACGAAGGGTTTGCGTATGAAGGTCGAGATACGTTTGGGTACGGTTCGGTATCCGTTCCGGCTCGGCACCGATTGTCTCGGCACCATCGTTGAGGACCTGGTCGACATGTCGGCCAGCCGGCTTCTGATCGTCTGCGACAGCAACACCGGCCCGCTCTTCGGTGCGGAGCTGGTCGAACGACTCTCCCCCCGAGTCCCGGCCAACCTGCTCATTCACCGCGCCGGGGAACCGTACAAGGACCTCCAGGCCGTCGGCACGCTCGCCGAATCGGCACTGCGGCTCGGCGCGGATCGCGCCTGCGTGGTGGTCGCCGTAGGTGGCGGCGTGATCGGCAACATCGCAGGGCTGATGGCCGCTCTCCTCTTCCGTGGAATCCGCCTCGTGCACATTCCGACGTCGCTGATTGCGATGTCCGACTCGGTCCTCTCCCTGAAGCAGGCCGTCAACGCGAGCGCCGGGAAGAACCTTATCGGCACCTTCTACCCACCGGAGTGTGTTCTCGCCGACACCGCGATGTTGCGGAGCCTGCCGTTGCGGGAGACAGTCTCCGGCCTCTGCGAGGTCGTCAAGAATTCGCTGGCAGTCCGTCCCAGCATGGTTGAAATGCTACGGGCCTCGCTACGCCGGGACGGGAACTACGACAACGAGACGATGTACCGGATCATCTCCGAGAGCATCCTGGCGAAAGCCTCGGTGAGCATTGACGACATGCACGAGTGCCGGGCCGGGCTGGTACTCGAGTACGGCCATACGGTCGGCCATGCCATCGAGTACACCGCGGCCGGTGAAATCTCCCACGGACAGGCGATCGGGCTCGGCATGCTGGTCGCCGCCGAGGTGTCCCGGCGGCTGGGCCACCTCGACGACGAAACGGTCGCGCTGCACCGGGAACTGCTGGCCAGAGCCGGAGCGGCGGTGACCGTTCCCGCCCAGGTCGACCTCGACGAGGTGATGCACCGGCTCCGCTTCGACAACAAGCGCGGTTACCTCAGTGACCTGGCCGAGAGTAGTGCCATGGTCCTGCTGCGCGGGCTCGGCGAGCCACTGTGGCACGACGGGCGTCCGCTGGTCCCGGTCCCGATGAAACTCATCGGCGAGGTGATCGGCGAGCTCGCCCGCCCTGAGCTGCCGGGCTTCGGACTGAGCATGTCGACCGGTGCGGAGAAGGTACCGGACGCGGTGGGGGCTACCGATGGTTGAGCGGGTTGGTGTCGCCATCGTCGGCGGCGGATTCATGGGCGGTGTGCACGCCGACATACTGACCGCCGACCCCCGGGCCGAGCTGCGGTGGGTGGTGGACCGGGACGAACGCGTCGCGGCGGACCTGGCCACCCGTACCAGCGCACGCGTCAGCACGAGCCTCGACGACGCGCTACTCGACGACGCGGTCCGCCTGGTGGTGGTGGCCACGCCGGCGGCCACCCACCAGCCGATCGCGGCGCAGGCGATCTCCGCAGGTCGGCACGTCCTGGTGGAGAAACCGCTGGTGCTCTCCGCCGAGCACGCACGGAAGCTGGCCGCCGAAGCCCGCAACCACGGCGTGACACTCGCCCATGGTGGCAACTTCGGCTACGCCCCGAAGTTCGTCCGGGCACATGAACTTGCCGCGGACCGGGATGCGCTGGGCACCGTCCACTCGGTCCGGGTCGTCTTCCGCACCTCCGGCCCGGACGCCGACTGGTTCCGCTCGAAGGCGACCGCTGGCGGCGGCGCCCTCACCGACCTCGGGTGGCATGCGGTGGAGCTGTGCCGCTGGATGCTCGGCAAACCGACCATCCGAGCGGTCACCGCCTGCACCCGGCAACTCAGCGCGACCGGCGACGTCGAGGACCAGGGTGTCGTACTGATCGAGTTCGCCGACGGCGCGATCGGACAGTGCGACGTCTCATGGGTCTGCCCCGGCGGCGAGCAACTCACGGTCGAGGTGATCGGCACCGAAGGCCTGGTCCGGGCCGATTTCTGGCAGGGCATGGGCGTCGAGGCCTACACCAACACCAAGTTCGGCGCGGTGTGGGAGCCCAACCAGGGGTGGTTGCGGCCCGAATGGGAGTGGATCCGCAACAGCGGGTACGTACACCAGGACCGTCAGGTGCTGGACGCGATACTCGCGGGCCGGCCGATGACACATACCCCTGACGACGCGATCGCAGTCGTCGAAGCGCTCGAAGCCGCATACCGCAGCGCGGAGGACGGACGGAAAGTGGAGTTGAATGACTGAAGGCAGCGCCCCACGAGGCGTCCTCTCGATGACACCGTTCTACCTGTACGCCGACCACCAGAAGCTGTGGCAGCCCCGGTTCGACCCGATGGGCGGCATGCACGTGCTGGGCCATGCGATCGTGACGGAGATGGCCCGACGGGGGTTCCCACAGCGGGTTCTCACCATGGCTCCACCCGGCGTCCCGAAGGACCTCCAGACCGCACCGAACATCAGCGTGCACGCCCGCCGGCTGCCCGTACTGCCGATCCCGTCCAAGCTCGAGGGCTACTTCGGGCTGGTCGGAGCGTGGGCCAAGGCGAGCCTCCTCTACGTGGTACGCAACCGGGAGCAGCTCCGGCGCGAGATCGGCATCGTGCACGCGCACTGTGACGGGTCCGGGTCAGCGCCGACGTACGCGTACGCCGCCGCGAAGGTGCTCGACGTGCCGATCGTGTCGCACATCTATTCCTGCCGATCGTTGACCCAGCACCCGACCACGGTGTTCGAACGAGTAGTCGACCCGCTGGCGAAGTCGGCCGAGAAGTACGTCATCCAGCGCTCCGGAGCGGTTCTGACCCTCAGCGACAAGGTGCGTGAGCAGATCCGGGACGAGTTGCACGTACCGGACGACCGTGTGCATCGGCTCGCCCACCTGGTGACCGACAAGTTCGTCGGTCACGATACGCCCGAACGCCGAGAGGAACTGCGTCGCAAGTTCGGACTCACCGACGACAAACCGACGATTCTCTACGTCGGGCGAATATCCTCGGAGAAGGGCGTCGACTGGTTCGTCAGGACCGCGGCAGAGGTAGCCAAGCGACGTGACTGCCGATTCCTCATCGCCGGCGACGGTCCGCAGCGCGCGGACATCGAGGCGTTGGCCCGCCAGCTCGGGGTCGCCGACAACCTGATCATCACCGGTTTCCTGCTCCCCGAGTACATCCCGTCGATCATCTCGCTCTCGACGCTGGCCGTCCTGCCCTCGCAGTACGAGGAGCTGGGCGTCGTGGTACTCGAGTACATGTTGATGAGGCGACCCGTCGTAGCGCACGACGTCAGCGGGGTACACAAGCTGGTCGAGCACATGAAGACCGGTGTGCTGGTACCGCCGTTCGACCCACCGAAGCTCGCCGACGCCGTCGAGATGGTTCTCGACGACCCGGAGTTGGCCCGGCGCCTTACGGAGAACGCCGAACCGATACCTGCGCGGGAGTACTCACTCGCGTCCGCAGGTGCTCGCCTTGAGGCGATCTATCTATCCCTAATGGAGGAGTCCTGAGATGACCGTCCCTGACAAGATCGTCACCGGTGTCGCCTTCCCGCCATCGTTGCTGGCAGAGACCCCGCCGATCTCCGTGGCGACCTTGACGGCGTACCTTCGCGGCAAGGGCATGCCGGCCCGAGGTCTGGACCTCAACGCGGACTTCAATGAGTACCTGCTGAGCCGAGTCGAGATCGAACAGGTTCAGGGCACGGAGAACATCCATGAGTTCACCAAGCCCTTCATCAAGCAGTTCTTCCTGAATCACATCACCGGCAACTACTTCACCGAGACCGACTTCGAACAATGGGAACTGCAGCAGCAGTGCCGGGTGGCGCCGGAAAGTCTTTCAATCTGGGACCCGCCGTTCCCGTTCTCGTACTGCGAGTTCCTGTCGATCCTGCGAGACGAACCGGAACGTGTCGCGAAGCTGGTCCGGGACCCGGATGCGAACATCTACCACGCGTTCTACCGGGAGAAGGTCGCCGGCCGGGCCGCCGAACTCGGCCTCATGGGCTTCTCGATCATGGGCTACAACCAGGTCATCCCCGCGCTGACCCTGGGCTACCTGATGAAGCAGGAGAACCCGGATCTCTACATCTGCTGGGGTGGGCCCTGGGTGACCTCCTTTGCCGACATGCTCATCCCCCGCCTGGAGTCCTGTCCCGAGCTGGGCGACCTGATCGACGCGTTGGTCGTTCGCGAAGGCGAGGAGCCTCTGCTGAAGATGGCCGAGGCGCTGTCGCGGGGTGAACGGCCGGTGGGTATCCCGGGCGGCTGCAAGCCGATGTCCGAGCAGAGCGTGCTTGACACGAAGCCGGTCGGCCGCAAGCTGCTCCTGGAGATGTCGAAGCCTCGGGAGAATGTCCCCAACACCCACTGGCGCACCGAGAACGGCAGCTACGAGCGCAGCGGCGACATCTCCTGGGTCGCCGACATGAACCAGATCCCGACTCCCGACTACAGTGACTTCGACCTGTCGCTCTACACCACGTTCCGCGAGGGTCAGGGCAGCCTGGTGCTGCAGGGTTCACGCTCCTGCTACTACATGAAGTGTTCGTTCTGCAACGCGATCACCAACTTTGCACCCTGGAGCTACCGGGAACGCAGCACCGAGAACATCGAAAAGGACATCGACACTTTTCTTGAACTGTATCCTGGTGTCGTACACTTCGACTTCGCGGATGCGGTCTTCCCTGCGAAGCGGCTGGTGGAGATCGCCGACTTCTTCATCGCGAAAAAGCGGCCGGAGTTGTTCTGGGAGGTCGACGTCCGCTTCGAGGGCAACATCGACAAGGCCGTGCTGACCAAGATGCGTGACTCGCAGGGCACGCTCCGCTTCGGCCTGGAGACGGCAAACGAACGACTGCTCGATCTGGTCCGCAAGGGCAACCGGATGGACGTCGTCCACCGCTTGCTCCAGGACAGCCGGGAGTTGGGCTACAAGCCGTTCCTGATGACCATCGTCGGCCTGCCCACCGAGAATCGGGACGAGGCTGAGGAGCTCTACGAGTTCCTCAGTAACTACCACGACACCGTGACCTACCAGATCGCCGACTTCATCGTTGAACGAAACTCCCCCATCCAGCTACGGCCAGACGAGTACGGCATTCACATCGACGAAGACGAGCAGCAGAGCTTTCATCACAATCTGCACTTCTCCCGTCGCTCCGGGTACAGCGACGAAGAGGCCCAGGAGGTCTACCGCGACATCCTCGTCCGGACAATGCAGCGGTTCAAGGGTGCCCAAGAAGTCGATGTGGAGCAGGAACGTTCCCGGGTCGCACCAGACGACTCCGTGTACCGGCTGAGCCTGCGCGCCGGATCGTTCGCGCTCGAAAACTACTGGGTGAAGCACAACAACATGCCGTTCGACGGACTGGTTCCCATCGGTTACAAGGTCCAGCAGCAGTGGACCGACATGACAGACAAGGGCACGGTCTTCGAGATCGACCCGGACATCGCCCTCGGGGCCCTCGCCGGGGCAGGTAGCCACGGATGAACCAGAATCTGGCGATCCTCGGTGGCGATCCGGTCCGGACCCGGCCATGGCCCGAGTGGCCGCACGTCGGTCCGCAGGACGTGGAGCGGCTCCGCGGTGTGATCGAATCCCGCAACCTCGGCGGCATCCCCTTTCCGAACACCCTGCACCAGCAGTTCGCCGAGCAGTTCACCGGCAGGCTGGGTGCCAGGTACGGGGTGCTGATGGCCAACGGCACCGTGAGTCTCTCGGTGGCGCTGCGGGCGCTCGGGGTGCACGCTGGCGACGAGGTCATCACGACCGGCTTCACCTGGATCGGGACGGTCGCCGGCATCGTGCACGTCAACGCGGTACCGGTGCTGGCCGACATCTCCGACGACAACTGGTGTCTCGACCCGGCCAAGGTCGAGGAGTCCATCACCGACCGGACCCGGGCAGTCATGGTCGTTCACCTGGGGAACCAGGTCGCGGACATGGATGCCCTGCTGGACATCTGCCGCCGGCACGACCTGCTACTCATCGAGGACTGCGCACACGCGCATTTCGCTCAGTGGCGCGGACAGTGTGTCGGCACCATCGGTGACGCCGGCAGCTACAGCTTCGAGACCAGCAAGATCATGACCTCGGGCGAGGGTGGCTTCCTGGTCACCGGCAGCGAGGAGGCCTTCCACCGCGCCATGTCCCTGGTGCACGTCGGCCGCAAGGAGGCACCGCACGACAGGTTCCCGGGGCGGGTCTTCGGCTGGAACCATCGGGCCACCGAGATGCAGGCGGCCGTGCTGCTCGGCCAGCTCGATCAGTACGACGCCCTCGACGAACAACGCACGGCGATGGCGGAGCTGCTCACCAAGGGGCTTACCGAGATCGGCGGGTTCCTCCCGCTGCCGGAGGACCCGCGGGTCACCCGGCGGCAGCGGTATGAGCTTCTCTTCCGTTTCGACACCGACGCGTGGGAAGGGCTGCACCGGGACAAGGTCCTGGAGGCGATCCTCGCCGAAGGTGTGGAGTTCGAGGGAAACACCTTCTACCCGCCGCTGCACCGTGACCCGTTGTTCCACATCACCGCCGACGACTGGCCGGCGATCCGGGACCGGTACGGCGACAAGATCTCCCCGGACGCGTTCCACCTGCCGGTGGCCGAGCGGGTCGCCTTCGACGAAGCGGTGTGGATTCACCACTCTCTGCTGTCGGTCGGACCGGAGGACGTACAGGACATGCTAGACGCGGTCGTGAAAGTCAGGAACAATCTGGGCGCATTACGGCAGAGCCTATGATCGGTTCATGGCGCTGACGAAGCTCGGGCAGGCGGAGGCCAAGCCTGACCGGACACTCGATACCTTTCCGATCGCGGACAGCTCGCAGGAGATCACGATCGACTGCCGGGAGTTCACCTGCCGCTGCCCCATCACGGGGCAGCCGGACTGGGCGACCATCCGGATCGACTACCGTCCGGGTGACCGGGGTGTGGAGACCAAGAGCCTCAAGCTGTACCTGGAGACCTTCCGGGACGAAGGCATCTTCCACGAGCACCTGGCCACGAAGATGCGTGACGATCTGGTAGCCGCCCTCGATCCCGTCTTTCTCAAGATCACTGTCGACTTCAACGTCCGTGGCGGCATCGCGCTGGCAGCGTCGAGCACGTACCAGCGCTGACTGTCAGCGCACCGAGCGGGGCGACGAGACGGCGATGGCTCGACAGTTCCTCAGCGGAACGTCGACCACCGCCGTCTCGCACTGTCCGGGTCAGTCCTGGGCCGGAACGAGGACCGGCTTGACCCGGCGATCCCGGTTCACCACCTGCTCGATAGTCGCCTCGATCAACATGTTCGTCCGCTCGTCATCCCGCAACAGACCCCCGAACGCCTCCTCAGCGAAGTCCAACTTCCGCTCCTGCGTCAACTCCCCACCCGACCGCGACACCAGATCCGGCCGATCCACGACCACCTGACGCACAGCCTTCCGGAACGCCGACAACGCATGATCCACCGCAGCCTCGTCAAAAGCCATCGTCACCAACTGCGTACCAGAATCCTCGAAATACACACCGTACTCATGCGCCGTCCGATAAATCTCCCAACCCAGATCATCATTCGGCAGAACCACATCAAACATCAAATCCGGCCCACCAACCCAATTCGGAATACCCTCCCCAACCAGAACATCCCGCATACCATCCGCCAACCGCCGCCCCATCGCCTCAGCGTTCCCATAAACACCCGGCGTGTCCAAAACATCCAACACCGCCAACGCAGCCGCCATCGGCGGAACCTCACGCGTATACGTCCCCTGAATCCCCGACACATCGTACGCGTCAATGATGTCCCGCCGACCCATCACCGCAGCCAATGAATGACCATTCGCCAACCCCTTACTCACCACCACCACATCCGCCGGCACCCCCAACCCGTGCACACCCTTCGGACCCGCCCGGAACCCCGTATACACCTCATCCATCATGAACGGCACACCATAGCGCCCACACAACGCCGACATCCGGCGATAGAACTCAACATCGAAATACAACAACTCAGGCGAGACAAGAACCCCCGCCACCTCATCACCAAAGGCCTCCAACATCCTCCCCAAGGCCTTCTCGTTGTACCCGAAACCCACCACACCAGTCGTCTGCTGATAACCAAAAAGCTCCGACGCCAACTGCCACTCATGCCACCCGTGATACCCACAAGACAAAACCAGCTCCCGACCCGTCGCAGCCCGAGCCAACCGAACCGCCATCGCGGTCCCCTCGGAACCAGTCTTGTGGAACACCACCTTCTCCGCACACGCATACCGCTCGCACAACCGCTCCGCCAACTCCACCCGCGGCACCGACAACGTCGAAGCAAACGCCGTACCAGAATCCCGAATCTGCCGCACGATAGCCTCAACCACCGCCGGATGACGGAAACCGAGGATCACTGCCGCATCGGCGCCCGTAAGATCGACATATCGCTTCCCGGACAAGTCCGTCATCCAGGCACCCTCAGCATGTGCGATGACCGATGGATACCTGCCCGATATATCGTACTCTTCCGCAGCCGTCGTCCGACGTGCCCGCGCTATCAGTTCACCGTAGTTCATCTGCCCATCACGTCATTTCACATCGTGGTCGGCGGGCGTCCGGCCAACTCCGGTCCGCCCCGATCGAATCAGAGGAACTCGTCCAACAGCTGGAAGTAGGTCAGTTTGTCCTGGTCGACGGTCGTGCAGCCGTACCGTCGGAGGAAATGCTCGGCATGCGCCTTCCCGTAACCCCAGACGTCGTCCTGGCCGATGTTGTACAGCGCCAGTGCGAGGTCCGTCCACCGGTCGGCGACCCCGGCCCGATCGACATCGAGAATCCCGGCCAAGGTCAACGTCTCCGGGTCCACCAGCACATTGTCGAGGCAGAGGTCACCGTGGCAGACGACAAGGTCGTCCTCAGGTGGCGGCGTCAGCCGGCTCAACTCGTCCCAGAGTTGCTGGGCCGTCCATCCTTCGTGCGACTGATCCATGTCGTCGAGGTCCAGGGCGCCGAGCGACATCGAAACCCGCGCCTGGTGGATCAGCTGGGCCAACCGTCGCTCGAACGGGCACTGCTCGACTGGAAGCCCGTGCAGCATGCTGGCGACTTCGGCGACGACATCGATCACCCGCCACCGCTCGTCCGGACTCCAGTGGCGGGCTGCCGGCCGCCCCGGCAACCTACGGGTGACGACCCATTCCAGTTCGTCGTTGCGGCCGAGGGCCACCACCTCCGGGACGGGTAGTCCCTGGTCGGACATCCAACGGAGACGTTCGGCCTCTCTGGTCGGGCTGAACCTGTGGTCGTCAGGATGTCTGGGTGGTGTCGTCTTCACATAGAAGCAGGGCTCCGCACCAACACTGTAGACGGTTGCGCCTGACGAGCGCTCGCCCAGACAGACCCATGGATCGCTCTTTTTACCCCAATCAGCCACTGGAATCGGTGCTGCTACAACCATCTTGGTGGCCCGCATCGAACTACGGTCCGGGTCAGTCCTGGGCCGGAACGAGGACCGGCTTGACCCGGCGATCCCGGTTCACCACCTGCTCGATAGTCGCCTCGATCAACATGTTCGTCCGCTCGTCATCCCGCAACAGACCCCCGAACGCCTCCTCAGCGAAGTCCAACTTCCGCTCCTGCGTCAACTCCCCACCCGACCGCGACACCAGATCCGGCCGATCCACGACCACCTGACGCACAGCCTTCCGGAACGCCGACAACGCATGATCCACCGCAGCCTCGTCAAAAGCCATCGTCACCAACTGCGTACCAGAATCCTCGAAATACACACCGTACTCATGCGCCGTCCGATAAATCTCCCAACCCAGATCATCATTCGGCAGAACCACATCAAACATCAAATCCGGCCCACCAACCCAATTCGGAATACCCTCCCCAACCAGAACATCCCGCATACCATCCGCCAACCGCCGCCCCATCGCCTCAGCGTTCCCATAAACACCCGGCGTGTCCAAAACATCCAACACCGCCAACGCAGCCGCCATCGGCGGAACCTCACGCGTATACGTCCCCTGAATCCCCGACACATCGTACGCGTCAATGATGTCCCGCCGACCCATCACCGCAGCCAATGAATGACCATTCGCCAACCCCTTACTCACCACCACCACATCCGCCGGCACCCCCAACCCGTGCACACCCTTCGGACCCGCCCGGAACCCCGTATACACCTCATCCATCATGAACGGCACACCATAGCGCCCACACAACGCCGACATCCGGCGATAGAACTCAACATCGAAATACAACAACTCAGGCGAGACAAGAACCCCCGCCACCTCATCACCAAAGGCCTCCAACATCCTCCCCAAGGCCTTCTCGTTGTACCCGAAACCCACCACACCAGTCGTCTGCTGATAACCAAAAAGCTCCGACGCCAACTGCCACTCATGCCACCCGTGATACCCACAAGACAAAACCAGCTCCCGACCCGTCGCAGCCCGAGCCAACCGAACCGCCATCGCGGTCCCCTCGGAACCAGTCTTGTGGAACACCACCTTCTCCGCACACGCATACCGCTCGCACAACCGCTCCGCCAACTCCACCCGCGGCACCGACAACGTCGAAGCAAACGCCGTACCAGAATCCCGAATCTGCCGCACGATAGCCTCAACCACCGCCGGATGACGGTGTCCGAGAATGATTGTCCCGCTGGAGGCGGTGAGGTCGACCATCCGGTTTCCCTCCAGATCGGTCAACCACGCGCCCTCGCCCGACCGAATCATGGCCGAGAAGCGTGTCTCGATATCGTACTTCTCCGCCGCGGTGACTCGGCGGGCACGCTCCACCAGCTCTTGGTTCGTCAAGTTGGCAGACTTCATGAATTGTATACCTTCTCTCGCCGATTCGACTCGAGTCCAGGAGATCGCCATGATCGATGCCGGCATGTGCGGGTCGGTTGTCAGACAGACCTGTCCGACAGTCGGCGATCATCAGCCACCCTAGGAACACCGTTGGCATGAGTATAGATCACGGCAACCGCACAGGGAACAATTTTTTCGCGTTCGAGATGAGCACTGCGGGCGACTCCGCGCACATGCAGGTCCGACCATCCCCAATAATCTACGGGTCAGGAAGCAGCGACCTCGGCCGGGACTGGGTCGGCTTCCTTACGTCCCTGGTCGAGCAGTTCGACGAAGCGACGCTGAATTCGACCAATCCGCTCATTATCGGTTGACCGAATCACGAACGAGCATCCTTCCGCGTCGCCAGCTGTCTGCGCTCCCACCTGGCTACTGACCTGCGCCTCACCGGTGTACAAAGCGATGGCGGCAGCGATCATGTCACCCGCGAATCGGCAGAACTGGTCGGCACCCGCGCCCTTGTCGGAGTCCGCCACGTGCTGCATCACGCAGACACATCCCAGGGGGTGACTCAGCGCCAGCAGCCCGTCGACCCGCTCCTGGACCGCCCGCACGGTGGCCGGCAACTCCTCCGGGCTTTCGGGATCCAGCTGGGCCATGCTGTGTTCGACCAGCCGCTCGCCGGCCTCCGCAACGCTGACCGGTCCCTGTTCACGGCGCTCCGCCCCTTCGACGACGTACTTCGGCCAAAGCGCCATGGCCAGAGTTCCGACCCACACGGTGTACAGTTCATCTGCTGCTAGGACGCCGTTGGCGAAGGCGAAATTGAACTGATCGAACAAGGCTGGATCAGTCAGTGGGTCGACGATGCCCCGCGACAGGCATGTCTGGTAGTCCGGGGATCCGTAGATCGGATAGAACGGGTTGGTCCAGAATTCGACCCCAGCCAGCACCAGGTTCACGGCATCCTGAATGATTGCGTCGAGAGTCTGGTCGGGCAGCCCGACAATAATCGCTGCGCTCGCGCTCAATCCGAACTTCTCAAACAACGCAACCCCGGCGGAGACCTTGTCCAGCGAGGTGAAGCCCTTGCGCATCTTACGCAATCGCGCTGCGTCGGTGGTTTCCAACCCGAGAAAGAGGTCGTCGAAGCCCGCCGAGACCATGCTTTCCACCAGGTCCTCGGTGAGTTTCACGACCGTCATGCCGTTCGGCAAGCTAAGTCGGATGTCGAGGCCGCGCCGGACGATCTCCCGGCAAATGGCGTGGACCCGCCCGATGTCGAAGGTGAAGTTGTCGTCCTCGACCAGGAACCGACGGATCCCGTACACGTTGACGTAGTGCTCAATCTCGTCAACGACGCGCTCGGGGTCTCGGGCCCGGAACTGCTTGCCGACCGTTGCGTGCACCGTGCAGAACGAGCAGGAAAACGGGCATCCTCGGCTGGTGATCAAGGTGACCGCAGCACCGTACCGGTCGAAGTCCAACTGGTCGGCGGCTGGTGGCGCAAGCGAGTCGAGATCCGCGACGAACGGTGCCCGCGGACGGACGTGCGGCGGGCCGGTCGTCGCGCACCCGCAGAGCGCCTCGCCACAGCGAAACGCCACCCCGAGCATTTCGGTCAAGGGCCGCCCGGTGGTCAACGCGTCCAGCAGCTCGACCGTTGTCACCTCGGCTTCGCCGAGCATCACCACGTCGATCTCAGGAACTTCCAGGACGTGCGGGAAGGCAACGGTGCCGTGCTGCCCACCAAGTATGACCTTCGCGTGCGGCAGGACACGCTTTGCCATTCTGGCCAGCTCGTAGGCGCTCTCGTAGTAAGGGGTAAACATGCATGAAATGCCGACAACGTCAGCGTTGCTGGCGGCGAGGGCCGCCTCGATACGCTCCGGCCGGGCGCCCCAGTGCATAATGTGCTGCCACCGCGGATGGCGGTCCAGCTTCGCCTGCTCGATAGCGGTCAGCTCGTCAGGCGGAACGACGTGGTTGTCCTCGGTATAAGCCAAAGAGTCGAAGATCTCCGTGTCGTGGCCCGCCGCGCGCAGCGCGCCCGACACGTAGGCTAGACCGATAGGGACGTGACGTCCGATTTCTACCATGCATCCACGGATCGGCGGCTTAACGAGGAATACTTTCATTTGGTCACCTTCCGTAATAGAAGGCGCTGGCCACCAGCGCGTTTGCCAGATCGCTCCGCGCCCCCGCTACATGATAATCGACACTGCGACCGAGGCAAATGCCCAAGTGGATCTGGCTCTGGGTATAGCTACATAGTGGACAAGCTGGGAGGACAATAGCGGACAGTCACCAGATGCCGCCCCTAGGATGCCACTCCCCAGCAAGCTCTCGCGGTTCGCCAATTTGGCCCCTATGATTTCCAGGTGTCGCCCACAACCGGCCGAGGGGCGCAGGACGAGCCGGAGGTCTTCCTGATGAGAATAGCCAATGCTGATGGTTGCACGCCGTACGAAGTGGCACGGGACCTCACCCTCGTCAGAGGCGAGGGAGCGTACGTGTACGACGCCGCAGGTCGTGGCCTCGTCGACCTCTCCAACTCCTTCGGCAGCGTGTTGCTCGGGCACCAGGACCCGGTGGTCACCTCCGCCGTTCTCGCGGCGGTACGCACCGGTCTGCCAGCGGCCGCCTCACTGGAGCTGCAGAACCGGCTAGCCGAGCAGATCGCCGGAGACCTCCCCGGTGAGCAGCGCGTGGCGTTCTTCAAGACCGGCACGGCGGCGACCCGGGCAGCCGCTTCGGCCGCGCGTCAGGTCACCGGCCGACGACTGATCGCCAGCTGCGGCTATCACGGCTACGACCTGATGTGGGAGTTCACCCCGCCGGGCCAGCCGAACTCGGAAGGCGTGCTGCACTGCTACCACCTGCCCGAACTGCTCGACAGGGTGCTCGACGAGCACGCCGACGAACTCGCCGCGGTCATCATCGCACCGGACTACATCCATGTCTCGCCGCAGTACATCGCCGATCTGTTCCACCGGTGCCAGCGGGCCGGGGTGGTGACCATCGCCGACGAGGTGAAGCACGGTTACCGCATGCTCCGGGGCGCCTCGGTCAACGGAGCCGGGGTCCAGGCCGACATCTACACCTACGCCAAGGGCATCAGCAACGGCTGGCCGTTGTCCTGCGTGGCCGGGGATGAACGGTTCATGGACCCGCTCGCCGAGTTCGTCTCGACCCTCACCTTCGAGGCACCCAGCTTCGCGGCCGCCGCGGCAACCCTCGACCGGCTGACCGAGCTGGACGTCCAGGCCCGGCTTGGCGCCGATGGCGGACGGTTCGTGTCCGAAGCCACCAAGCTGATCGATGCCCACGACCTGCCGATCGAGATGGCCGGGACCGGTGCCGCGTTCCAGTTCGTCTGCGCTCCAGAGGTAGAGGAGATCCTCCTGCCGCACGCCTTGGCCGAAGGACTCATCCTCGAACCGTCCGACCAGCAGTATCCCTCGGCGTGCTTCCGGGACGAGGTGGTCGACGACGCGCTCGACAGACTCGGCCGCGCGCTCACCGCGATGGCGGCCTCCCGGCCCGACCTCGTCGGGCGGGAGGTCACCCAGCTCGACCGGGTGCAGTCGGCCTTCTGCCAGATGGACGGGCTCCCAGGGCGGCCGAACGGTTGGAGCTTGGCGGAGTGTGTGGACTACGTGACCGGCCAGCTTTGAGTGAACCTGGCGGCCCACCGGTGACGCGCCACGGCTGGTCAGTCGCCCTTCGCGCCGTCGATGCTCTGCCTGATGAGGTCCGCGTGGCCGTTGTGCCGGGCGTACTCCTCAAGGATGTGCACCACCGTGGCCCGCAGGTTCCGTACCACGCCCTCGTCCTCGTACGTGTCATCCAGGTCGCGCAGCAGGAAAGCTTTGCGGGTCAGCTCCACTTCCTGTAGGTAGAGCTCGAAGTTGGCCTGCACATCCGCCGTCGCGACGTCGTCGAAGGCAGCGTCCGGACGCTCCTCCGTCGAGTACGGATCATCGATCGTCTCCCCGGAGAGGAGGCTACGCAACCACCGCTCCAGCTCGGTCATGTGACGCAGCAGACCGAGCAGGGTCAGATTGGTCACCGGGACGCTGTTGGTCGTCAACTGCTCCGCGGTCAGGCCCGAGCACTTCAGCAGCAGAGTGTCCCGGTGGTAGTCGAGCCAACCCGCCAGTACGGTGGCTTCGTCGCCCGATGCGGGATCCGGCTTCCGGTCGACAGTAGGGGCGGTCCAGGCCATGTGGTGGTCCTTCCGTTGTCTGGTCAGGAGATGAGGGCTGACCAGCGGCTATTTTGCTCTTATGAAAATGTCGGAAACGGCAGGATCCGTGCGGTACCGTCCTGGCTGGCCGTGACGATGCGTGCGCCAGTCCGGTCGAAGGCAAAGTTCCACACCGGCATGGTGTGTCCAGTCGCCAACTGCCCGATCTCTCGCCCGCTCCCGACGTCCCAGACCCGTACGGTGCAGTCCTCGGCTGCGCTGACGAGCAAACGACCATCCGGATGGAACGCCACCCCGTCCACCGCGTCGGTGTGCCCGACCAGCGGGTCGGCCGCCGACCCGTCCACCGCGTAGTCCCAGATCCGAACGGTTCGGTCGTCGGATCCGCTGGCCAGAAGCCTTCCGTCCGGGCTGAAGGCGACGCTGACCGTGCCCTTCGAGTGGCCGACCAGCGGTTTGCCGACCAAACAGCCGGTGGCGGTGTCGTACAAACGAAGCGCGTCGCCAGTCGATGCGATCAGGTGACCGTCCGGGTGAAAGGCCACCCCGTCGATCTCGTCCTGGCTCGCGGTCAGCGGACTCCCCACTGGGTCGCCACCAGGCACCCTCCAGAGCCGGACGGTGTGGTCGGCGCTGCCGGTGGCCAGGAGTTCTCCGGTGGGATGGAACGCCAAGCCGTAGACGCCGGCGGTGTGGCCGGACAAGGGTCGGCCGACCTGCCGACCGGTGGTGAGGTCCCAGAGCCGAGCGGTCCGGTCCTCGCTCGCGCTGGCCAGCAACCTGCCATCAGGGTGAAAGGCCACCAGCCAGACCGTATCGGTGTGTCCGGCCAGCGGGTGACCGACCGGCTCACCGGTACCTGCGTCCCAGAGCCTTACGGTGCCGTCCTCGCCGCTGGTGGCGACCAGATGATCCGCAGGGTGAAAAGCCGCGCTGATCACGCCCCGCTCATGCCCGACAAGCACCAGGGGCGCCCCGGTCGGGTGTGCTGCTGCCAACTCCACCTGTCTACTCCGTCTTGACCTGAGGGCAGGGCCCAATCGAGACTCGAACCAGGCGGTACTACTCCTCCCGGAGGTCGAAGACGACCCGGATCGTGCTACCGGTTCGGTTGATCGCCCGGTCGATGGCCGGGGAATACTCGTCGAGCGGGACAATATCGGTGAGAATCCGCCGAGTATCGATCGCGCCGTCCGCGATGAGCTCCACGGCCTCCCGATACTTGCCGCCCGGTCCCATCACGCCGACCATACTGGCGTACGACAACGGCAGCCGTGCGGTCTCCAGTGGGTGTTCGGCACCCACCTGGTAGCCCACCAGACAGACCCGGCCCCCGGGGCGGACCAGGTCGAGCGCGCGGACCACCGACTCCGGATCACCGGACGCCTCGAACACGACGTCCACCTTGTCCGCGTAGTTGGTGAGTTCCGGTAGCTCGCTGGGATGGACCGAAACGACGGCTCCGCTCTCCTCGGCGACTTTGCGGCGCTCGGCAACCAGGTCGGTGACAAGCGTTACCGTTGCCCCGGTCGCGCGAGCCGCCTGGATGAGCAGCTGGCCGATACCGCCGGCGCCCAGTACGGCCACCCGCTCGGCAGGGCGGAGGCTGATCCGGTCCACCGCGTGCAGGGCGACGGCGAGTGGTTCGGCCTGGCTCGCCGCGGCCAGGTCCATCCCGTCCGGTAGGGGATAGAGGTTGGCGAGCGGAGCCGCGACGTAGCCCGCGCAGCCGCCGTCCACGGTAAAGCCGATCTCGACGAGGTTCTCGCACATCACCGGCAACCCGTCGCGGCATGGCCCGCAGACCTGGCAGCCGACGATCAGATCACCCGTGACCGCGCGGCCAACCCAGGACTCATGACCGTCCGGCGCGGAATCCACCACACCGGCCCACTCATGGCCGGGCACGATCGGGTACCGGTTACCGTGCCACTTGCCACGGAACAGCCATAGGTCGCTGCCACAGAGACAGCAGTAGTGCACCTTCACGACTGCCCAACCAGGAGGAGCCTTCGGCTGAGGAAGGTCTACAATCTGGGCTTTGTGTCCACCATGGAACTGCAGCGCCCGCATCCGTCCCCCCACACGGTCGTGAGTCGATCTCTGGATCACTTTAGATGCCGAGAGATCAAGGCTCAACAGTTTGACAGCACAAACTGGAGCTTGACAGATGATCGAGACTCACCTAGGATTTGTCGCCAGTCAAATTCGACAGCTCTGCGTCGAGCATGGTGACTGATCCGAACGCTGGCGTCATCGCAGTTCCGGAGCGCATTCGGTTGATGCCGCACCAATGATCGAATACGTCCATTTTGAGGCACGACGGTCGGCATTGCGGCGGTTCTTGACGCAGTGAATTCCTGCCTGAATTCCAGCACCCAAAGGTCCCGGCACGCTGCTTCGCTGGACAGTTGCGGCAGGGCGCGCCCGGTCCACCGGATCACGGCGAGTCGGCCGGCGTGGTCCCCCGCCCGGGGCGCTGGCCCTGATCGGGGCTCTGGCGGCACGCTGGGTATGCTTGCCAGCCGGGTAGACCTGTGCTGATAGACGAGGGCGGAAGGTGGCGGAGTACGTGCCGACGGGGACGCGTAATGCCGTGGTGCTGCTCAGCGGCGGCCTCGACTCCACGACGGCGCTCGCGATCGCGATACACGAGGGCTACCGGGCCCACACGCTCAGTTTCCGGTACGGGCAGCGCCACACCGTCGAACTTGACGCCGCCGCCCGCGTGACGAAGGCGCTCGGCGCGGCCCGGCACATCGTCGCCGACATCGACCTGCGGGCCTTCGGTGGGTCGGCACTGACCGACGACGCGCTCGCGGTACCGCACCGTACGAACGCCGACGAGATGGGCGACACCATCCCGGTCACGTACGTACCGGCACGCAACACGATCTTCCTCTCGTTCGCACTGGCCTGGGCTGAGACCCTGGACGCCTCCGACATTTTCATCGGAGTGAACGCGCTGGACTACAGCGGCTACCCGGACTGCCGCCCGGAGTACATCGCCGCGTACGAGGCAATGGCCAACCTCGCCACCAAGGCCGGCGTCGAGGGGCAGCAGCGGCTGCGCATCCACACCCCGCTGATCCGGCTGACCAAGGCCGCGATCATCCAGCGGGGTCTGGAGCTGGGTGTCGACTTCGCCTGGACACACAGCTGCTACGACCCGGTCGACGACCGGGCCTGCGGCAGCTGCGACTCCTGCCTGCTCCGGCGACGCGGTTTCGCTGAACTCGGCATGATCGACCCTGCCCTGTCCGGCAACGGATGATCGGCGTGTACCGGGTCAAAGAGATCTTCTACACCCTCCAAGGCGAGGGTACGCATGCCGGTCGCCCCGCCGTCTTTTGCCGCTTCACCAGTTGCAACCTCTGGACCGGGCGAGAACGCGATCGGCATCGTGCGATCTGCCGCTTTTGTGATACCGACTTCGTCGGCACCGACGGCACCGGGGGCGGGCGATTCTCGTCCGCCGCCGATCTGGCCGCCGCCGTCGCAGAGGCTTGGCAAGGGCGGGCACACCCCCGCAGCCGACGGTATGTGGTGTGCACCGGCGGCGAACCACTGCTGCAGCTGGACGAGGCGGCCGTGACCGCCCTGCACGAAGCAGGCTTTGAGGTCGCGGTCGAGACCAACGGCACTTTGCCCGCGCCTGCAGGCATCGACTGGATATGTGTCAGCCCCAAGGCCGGCGCGGAGGTGGTACTCACCCGGGGTGACGACTTGAAGCTCGTCTTTCCCCAGCCGGAGGCCGACCCGGCTCGCTTCGAGCACCTCGACTTCGGCCATTTTCTGCTGCAGCCGATGGACGGCCCGGACCGGGTCGCCAATACCTCGGCCGCAGTGCGGTACTGCCTGGATCATCCACAGTGGTCTCTGAGTTTGCAGACTCACAAGTACATAGGGATTGCCTGATGGAGATCTTCCGGGAGTTCACCTTCGAAGCCGCGCACCGGCTGCCGTACGTGCCCGAGGGACACAAGTGCGCCCGCCTGCACGGACACTCGTACCGGATCACCGTGCACGTCAGTGGCCAGGTCGGAGCGCAGACCGGTTGGGTGATCGACTTCGGCGACCTCAAGCAGGCGTTCGCACCGGTCCGCGAGCAACTCGACCACCGCTACCTCAACGAGATCGCAGGACTGGAGAACCCGACGAGCGAAGTGCTGGCCCGATGGATCTGGCAGCGACTTGTCGGTCAGTTGCCGTTGTCGGCCGTGACGGTTCGGGAGACCTGCACGTCCGGCTGCGTCTACCGAGGCGAGGACTGAGCGGGTCGGGGCTCTACGAGTGGTCGGGTCGCCGCAGAGGCCGACCCGACCACCTCCATGTTCAAACCCGGGACTCGCTCGTCCGGTCCCCTTGATCGGCGGCCATTCCGGCCTGTTCCTCAGTTGCCGTCACGGGATCTCCCGGCCGGCCGTCGCGGCTCGCCGTAGCAGCCGTTGCCATCTCTGCCTGCTCGTCCGTCTGCTTGTTGCGTGCTTCGGGCGGCATCGGATGCAGCGGACGCAGGCCGAGAATCTGCAGCCGGCCAGGAAAGACGTTCAGTCGACCGAAGTCGTCCAGCCGGTTGCTGGTCCTGACGATGGACCGGCGGTGCCGTCTGGTCTCCTCGAGAATCCGTTCCCGAGCCAGCGGATCGAGCCGCGTGCCGGTCCGCGGATCGGTGCCCGCTCGGGCATGCCCCGGCTGGGCGAAGTCCGCCTCGCTGGCTCGCAGCCAGGCAGCGGTGTCCTCGCGGATGCCGTCGGCGAGTCGACGCACGGCAGTACCGTGGCTGGCTCCCTCGTCCTGGTCCTGCCAGTAGCGCAGAACCCGGGATGCGTGACCGATCATGCCCGTTGCGGAGCCCTCACTGAGCAGGAAACTGCCGTTTCCGAACGAGTCTCCGGCGACCACGCAGTTCGGGGCGACCAACGCGTCCCGCCCGATCCGCTCGACATTGCTGACCAGCTTTGGCGTGGCGAGGCTGAGGGTACGAACAAGCTCCTGGCGGGGGATTTCGGTAAGCAGCGGCACCTGGTCCAGGAAGTAGTCCCGGATCAGGTAGCGGTGCGCTCCGAAGTACTCAGCGGAGTCCTGACGGGTGATGGCCGGCACCATGCCCGCCTGGATCGGATCGAAAGTCCGGTAGTCCGGTACCTCCAGGATCGTCCAGCCGGTTTCGCTGAAGCCGTCGTGCCCGAGCGTGATCTGCCGCACCCAGTACTCGTTGCCCTGCTTGTCGAAGGTCGAGGCTATCCGCTGACGGGAGTTCGCCCCGACGTTTACCGCGATCAGTCCGACGATGTAGTCGGCTTGAGCCACGACCGGACCGCGTCCGTCCTGATGGTCGATCGTCACGATCTCCTGGGTGAACCCGAGTCGACTGGCGTCGGCACTCTCCACCCCCTCAGCGATCATGATCAGACCGGGGCTGCCGAGATCGACAGGTTCGGTGCCTCGGGCCCGGATCCGTCGGTAGCTGCCCTTCTCGTCGATCTCCCGGATGGCCTCGATCTGAACCCTCAGCCGACCGTCCGAGCCTCGGACGAACCCATGGTCCTGGGCCGGTTCCCGGCGGAGCCAGCGCCGCCATCCGCTCGGCCGGCTCGGCTCTGCCACCCGGTGGTAGGTGAAGAGGCGGCACCTCGGCTCCCGACCGGCAGCCAGGTCCATCCGTTCTATCTCCTCCAGGTACCGACGTAGCATGATCAGCAGATCTTCCGCGTTGACCTGGAAGGCGGGGGACTCCGCGAAGACCTCGTCCATCTCGCGTCCGACGGTTTCCGGATTCAGGTCCGGGTCCAGGGACGGCGCTGCCGGGTGCGTGACGGTGACGGCCCGATGCGGCTTTTCGTCCACCCACCTGTCGTCGACGAACTCCGCTGTGCCGACGTGTCCCCCGACGCACGAGTCAGCCCATCCGTACAGGATCTCGTCGGCCCGGGCCTCGGCGCCGTCCTCGGCATCGGGCCGGTAGAAGACCTCGTGGAGGATGAACGGATTCCCGTCGATCCGGCGTGGAATGCCCTCCGGGCCGTAGCGCTCACGCATCATCCGGTCGATGACCGCCAGATGGTGGTAGAGGTCGGCCCGGACTTTCCACTGCATCAGCGTCAGGTACGGGTCACCCCGCAGCTCGACACCGACCGCCCGTCGGCCGCTTGCGATCGTCCAGAGCATCGACATCATGTTGGTGCCGCCCAGGCCCACCGCGAGGAAGTCCGGATCGGCAGCGCCGGTCGGGTCGACCTGCCGGGTCGGCGGCGTCGATGCCGTCTCGTCCAGCGAGTCGGGCGCAGTCCTGGGTACCTCGCTCTCCACCGCGAAGGCGGCGAGCAGCATGGCTACGGCCATGGTGCCGAAGCCGACCAGAAACGCCATCTGGAAACCGTCGGTCAATGCGGCGGCCGTCGACTCACCTCGGGCTATGGCTGACTGCGTGATGTTGGCCGCTACTGGGGCCAGCACCGCCAGTCCGATCGCAGACCCCAGCTGCTGGGTGGTGTTGAGCAGGCCGGACCGAACCCCACTGTCCTTGAGCGTGGCGTCAGCCAGGGCGATCCGCAACACGGGGGGTGTCGCAAGGCCGGAACCGGTACCAATCAGCAGCAATGCCGGGAGTACGTCGATCCAGTAGTTGCCCTCCGTCGGGATTCGGGCCAGCAGCAGCAGGCCGACGGCCATCAGACCCATCGCGGGAAGAAGCAACGTCTTGGCGTCCCGCTTACGGGCGAGCCGGGGAGCGATCTTCAACGAGCCGACCCCGATCGCGATGGCGGCCGGCACGAACGCGAAGCCCAGTTCCATCACCGTGAAGCCGAGAACGTTCTGCAGGTAGAGGGCGCAGAGGAAGAACATCGCAGTCGGCCCGGCGACCATCAGGGCCAGGACGATGTTCGACCAGGCGACGTTGCGGGCGCGAAGTATCGCGCCGGGCATCAACGGATTTCGGGCCCGTCGCTGCCAGCGGACGAACACAGCCATCAGCAGCAGCGCCGCACCGGCGAGCAGCGTCGTCCGGAGCTCACTGAAATCGGCCTGCACGATGGCGGAGACCGCCAGCATCAACGAGCCGACCAGGGCCAACGCGCCGATCCAGTCGATCCCGTCACCGGCCGTCACGTCACGGACGTTGTCCAGCAGCCGGACCGCCGAAAGAATCGTGACAAGCCCGATCGGGACGTTGACGAAGAAGATCCAGTGCCAGCTCAACGACGCAGTCAGGGCTGCGCCTGCCAATTGGCCGAGCGCGGCTCCGGACGCAGCCACAAAGGCGTAGAAGCCGAGTGCCCGGGCCTGTTCCCTGGGTTTCGGGAACATGGTCACGATCATGCTGAGCACGACGGCGGTGGTGAACGCGCCACCCACCCCCTGCATGAACCGTGCTCCGATCAGCACGGCCTGGTCATTCGCCAGACCGCAAACGACCGACGCGGCGGTGAACAGGCCGAGGCCGCTGAGGAAGACCCGCTTCGTTCCGATCAGGTCACCGAGCCGGCCGGCGAAGAGCAACAGCCCGCCGAAGGGAATGAGGTACGCGTTCACCACCCAGGCCAGGTCGGCCTGGGAGAATCCCAGGCCGACCTGGATGGACGGGAGGGCGACATATACCGCAGAGCCGTCGACAACGGAAATCAGCACGCCTACGCAGAGCACGACCAGCGCGAGCTGCCGCTCCCGCAGGCTCCGCAGCGGCCGTGCTGTTTCACGCACGACGACCGTCTCGCCCGAACCGCCATAGGAGTCGCCGCGGGGTTGGCTGAGCAGGCTCACGATTCCGAACCGGCCCCGACCGCGACGGTCTCCCGAATGTCGCCACCCGTTGATGCGTCATCTTCGGTTGCGGGCATGACCCGCCGCTGTTCAGGATGGGTCGTCATCAGCGGCGGTAGTTCGCTGCTGTGCAGGCGACCGCTACGTACCGAGAGGCGTCGCCAGTCTGACGGGTCGAGCGGCACGAGCGAATGCCGGTGCCGACGGGTCGCGTCGATCGTGTTCGCCCGTTCGCTGGAGGCACGTCCGCTTTGTTTCTCGATCTCCTTGATCCGCTCCTCGCCGAAGTTGATCGGCACGGCCTGGCTGAACTCCTGGGCGCTGGCCTGGAGCCAACCGAGGGTGTCGGCCTTGATCTGGTCCGCCAAGGCCCGGATCGCCGCTGACCGGTCCATCCCGGCGTCACGTGCCTGCCAGTACCGCAGCACCCGGGAGCCGTGCCCCACCATGCCGGTGATCGCACCACCGCTGGTCATGAAGTGGCCGTTGCCGAAGGAGTCGCCGGCCACGACGCCGTTGGCGGCTACCAGTGCATCGGCGCCGATCCTCTCCACCAGGCTGAACAGCTTCGGACCGTAAGGAGCCTGGACCTTGTCGAGCTCCGCCACCGGGATCTCGGTGATCAGCGAGACCTGCTCCAGGTAGAACTCGCGCAACAACTGCTGATACGCGTTGAGGTACTCCTTGGCCCGTTTCGGTGTGCCGGCAGGGACCAGACCGGCCAGGATCGGGTCGAAAGTCTTGAAGTCCGGCACCTGGACCAGAATCCAGCCCACCTCGGGGTCGTCCTCGTGGCCTACCGCGATCTGGCGAACCCAGTACTCGTTCCCCTCGCGGTCGAACTCGGACGCGATCCGCCGCCGCAACCGGCCGCCGACGTGCAACTCGAGGTAGCCCGCGAGGTAGTCGGCCTGGGCGACGACCGGCCCTCGCCCGTCGTGGTGGTCGACCGCGACATCCTCCTGACGGAAGCCGAGGCGGTCGGCGTCACTGCTGTCGAAGCCTTGCGCGATCATGAACAACTCGGGGACGCCCAGGTCGATCAGCGGGGTGCCTGGCTTGCGGATCCGGCGGTACCGGCCGCGGTAGTCAAGCTCCTGGACCTCCTCGATGACCAGTCGTTTGCGCCCGTCCGGCAGGCTGACGAACCCGTCCTCCTGCCGCATCCATTTGAGGAAGCCGTCGCCGTCCCCCTCGTCGCCGATCGCGACCCGGTGGGAGAGGAAGAGGCGCACCCGCGGCGGGACGCCTGCGGCGATGTCCATCTCCTCGATCAACTCGAGGTAACGGCGCAGCATGATCAGCACCTCGGAGGCACCGGCCTGGAAGGTGGACGGACCGTCGAGGACCTCGAGGACATCCCGCCCGACCTTGCTCGGGTCGTGCTCGGCCGGTGGTTTGGCGGGCTGCAGAACGGTCAGCACCCGTTCCGGTTTGCCTGCCGACCACCGGTCGTCGATGAACTCGGTGTGGTGAATGAGCCCCGATACGTGCGAATCCTCACCGCCGGCGATGATCTCGTCGGCGTACACGTCGCCGGGATCGGTGACCGCACTGTAGAACGTCTCCCGGAGCTTGAAGAGCCGGCCGTCGCCCTTGCGGGGAATGCGCTCCTCGCCGTACCGAGCCAGCATCAGCTGGTCGATCAGGCCGAGATGATGCCAGAAGTCTTCCCGGATGTTCCAGTGGACACCGAGGGAAGGGTCGCCGCGCAGCTCGACGCCGACGCACCGGCGACCGTTGGCGACCGACCACAACATCGCCATCATGTTGGTTCCACCGAGCCCGAGTGCGACGAAGTCCGGATTGTGAATCCCGGTCCAGTCGATCTCGGTCTTCGTCCCACGCGACATCCGGGAACGCTCCGTCGGGTCGAGCGCGGTCGGCGGCCCTCCGCGCGACATACGTTCGACCAGGGAAGCTAATCGGAAATTCTTCATGGCCATTTCCCTCGACTCTCGAAATCAGATGTGACCTAAACAGTCAAGAGGGCTTTCGTTGGCCAGGGCGGCGATGGCACATTCCCAAATACACCGATCGACTACCCTCGGTCTACGTGCGCCCTCCGGTCCACGCACGGCACTGTGAGGCGAGCATGAATGACGCACTCAACGTCATGCACATGCACATCGGCGGCCAGGCAGCTCGGCACCGGCCAGCGGCATCGCCATCGGTCGATCGCATCGCCACCCAACGTTACGAGGCGTACACCCGGCCCTGACTTTAACAGCGGGATTGGGAAACGTCCACATGAGCAGTTTAGCCGGCCGACTCAACCCGGAATCGGCGGTCTGCCCGCACCCACGTGGACGCGTCCGATACTTAACGTATTCCCGACTGCTCCGGCATTCCACCGCCACCGCCATGGCCCTCGCCAGCCAGGTGGTCGGCGCACCTACCAGGCGCGCTGCCGCGCAACCTCGATCGCAGGCGCCGCCCATCGGGCCGACAACCGGCGCTGCGGACGGGTGCACCGGACGACTGCTGCCCGAAACGGCGCCCTGGCACCAGGCGTGGTGACCGGCAGGTACAGGAGTCGGGCGGTGGCGGCGGGACCACTCACTGGCTGCGCAGTCCAGGCAGTTGACGGCATCCGGGCCCGGATCGGCGCGGTCGGACCGAGGCGTACGGCCACCAGTGCAGATTCCACTTCGTACCGAGAGATCCGCACCAATTGAAATCGTACGGACATACTGGCAGATATGCGTGAACCGCCCATATCGGGCACCGACAAAGCCGCCATCGGATTGCTTGACGCTCATTCGGCTCCATCTTAGTATCAAACCCCGCCGGACTTTCGCCGCCACCCGACAAAGTCGACCTCGCTTGGGGATATCCGCTGCCACAATCGCTTCAAACGGTCCGACCCGGCCTCCGCCCACCATCCCTCGAAAAGGCGCTGAATGCCCGATCAGGACTACTCGGCGATAACGGACATCGTTGTCTCGCCGCATTTCGACGATGGCGTGCTCTCGGCAACCTCGGCACTGCATGCCGGGCGCTCCACACTCCTAGTCACCGTGTGTGGCGGCGCGCCGACCGAGGCCCATGAGGAAAGTCATGAGGAGTGGGACCGTCTGTGTGGCTTCGAGTCGGGTCCCGCCGCCGCCAAAGGACGGGCCGCCGAGGATCGTGCCGCCGCGGCGGTCGCAGGTAACCCGGTGATGCACCTTCCGGTCCCGGATGCGCCGTACCGCAGCGGCTTCCCGTCGGAAATGGTGGTGTCGGCACTCACCTGCCTGATCCGGCGGGACGTGCGGTTGTGGATCCCGGTCGGTATCGGTGACCACCCAGACCATGTCGGCACCCGGGACGCTGTTCTGGCCGCTGTCGCCGGAGCCGACGCCGACTGCCCGCTGATCTTCTACGCCGACTGCCCGTACGCGTTCGGCTCCGGCTGGGACGCACCCGATTCCGAGCGCCCTACCACCGACCGGTGGGAGCCGCAGCTGGCCACCCTCGCCCACCTCGTGGACGTGGCAAGCCCACGGATCGCCCGCCTCGACGACCCCACCATGCGGCTGAAGATCGCCATGCTCCGCTGCCACGCCTCGCAGCTGGCAGGTCTTGCCGTGGACCATCCCCACTTCCTGGCATGGGAGGGGCCGCTACGCCAGGAGGTCTTCTGGTCGACCTCCGCCTCCGTCCCAGCTCTGGAACCAACTCCCGGGAGTAGCGCATGATCGTCGGTGGTTCAGCCATTCACCCGGAACGTGCCGACACTGCGGCACTTCAGCAACTCGGCGACGCCATGCGGAAGGTGATCGGCGGCGGGCGGGAGACGCCCCTGGCCGATCTGCTCTGCGGCACCGCCGTCGACCCCGACGAACTGGCCGCCGAGATCGGCGCGGACTGCCGGCGAGTGCTGCTGGACAGTGGCATCGCACTCGACGACGGTCGGCAGCTGTCGTCCCCGCTGCGCGGCCACCAGTTGCACGGCGTCGTGGTGCTGACTGACCCGGACGTCGATGAGGACGTACAACACCGCTGGTACATCGACCCGCTCTGGGAAGCGGACCTGCTGATCCGGCTGATGCTCGGCCGCGGCGGCAGCCGTGCGCTGGACATGGGTTGCGGCTCCGGGGTGCTCTCCCTGGTTCTCGCCGACCGGTACGACGCAGTTCTCGGGCTGGACGTCAACCCGCGTGCCGTCGCCCTGTCCCGGCTCAACGCCGCACTCAACGGGCTGACGAATGCCACCTTCGACGAGGGGGACCTGTTCGAGCCAGCCGAGGGAAGGTTCTCCCGGATCGTCTTCAACTCACCGACGAACGAGGAGGGCAACGAGTTCGTTGACCTCCTCGAGGCCGGTGAACCGATCCTGCAGAAATTCTTCCGGGAAGTGCCCCGGAAGCTGGAGTCCGGCGGCGTTGTCGAGGTCAACCTCGCGATGAACGACTATCCGGGCGATCCCTTTCGTGAGCGGCTCGCCGACTGGCTCGGGTTGATCGAGCACGGGCTGCGCGTTCAGATTTTCGTCTCCCAGCGGCGGGCGACCGGCAACGGCGGCGAATGGAAGCGGGGATGGCTGGTGATCGCGCCGGGCCCGGTAGGCCTCGTCGAGACCGAGTGGCCGTACCACGACCGCTACGAGGAGGACCCGGGATCGCTGACCGGCGCGACGGACCAGCTGCTGGCGGGCTGACCTGCCCGATCTACGTCAAGCCCACCGGCCAAACCTACCGACGCGTAACATTACGCTAAGGTAGGCCCGACGTTCCGATCTGGAGGGGTATGCGATGACCGAGTTCGACCCGGCCAACTTCGCGTCCATCGACGCCAAGGAGTTCAGCAAGCTGGTCAAGACCACCCCGGATTCCAAGATCGCCGAGGTGATGCAGGGCGACCTGCGCGGCAAGGTCCTCGACGAGGTGTTCAACCGGATGCCCACCCTGTTCCGTCCGGAGAAGGCCGGCGCCACCAGCGCGGTGATCCACTGGAACATCACCGGCCGGCCGGACGGCGGCACCGACACCTACGAGATCGTCGTCGACAACGGCACCTGCGTGGTCTCCCCGACCGCCGAGCGCGAACCGCGACTGAGCCTGACCCTCGGACCGGTCGACTTCCTCAAGGTCGTCGCCGGCACCGCGAACCCGATGATGATGTTCATGACCGGCAAACTCAAGGCAAAGGGCGATCTCGGACTCGCCGCCCAGATCCCCAACCTGTTCGACATCCCCAAGAGCTGACCGCCGATCCGTAGCCCCGCCTGATACGTGTCCTGTATCAGCGGGGTCGACCATCCCTCCGACCGGTCACGCCCGCAGCTGGGGGTGTGTGCCGGTGGACCTGCCGTTCCTGATTTCCACGCTGACCCGACGCGGGGTGCTCACCCCCGGCTCGCCGGTGCGGACCGTCGCCCAACTCGCCGCACTGCGTCGCTGGGGGTTCACCCTCGTCGGCGAACTGCGCCAGGCCGCCGCCCGCGATCCGCACCGGGTCGCGCTGATCGACGACGGCGGACAACAGCTGACCTACCGAGAGCTGCTCGACCGCGCCGAGCGGCTGGCCGGAGCGCTACGTACCGCACTGGATGTTTCCGCCGGGGACCGGATCGGCCTGCTCTGCCGCAACCACCCCGACATGGTGGCCGCGATGGTCGCCGCCGGGCTACTCGGCGCGGACACCGTACTGCTGCACACCGGGCTGGCCGGGCCGCAGCTCGCCGCCGTCGCCGACGAGCAACGGCTGCGGGTGCTGCTGCACGACCGCGAGTTCGGCGAGCAGGTGGTCGAGGTCGACACCGGGGTGGTCCGGGTCGACGAGACCCGGGTGGCGCAGCTGTTGCGCGACGCTCCGACGGACACCCGGCTGGAGCCGCCGCGCCGCGACGGCCGCACCATCGTGCTCACCTCGGGCACCACCGGCACTCCGAAGGGTGCCCGGCGACGCACCCCGACCGGGTTCGGACCGCTGGCGTCGATCATCGACCGGATCCCGCTGCGGGTCCACGACCGGATCATGATCGCCACACCGGTCTTCCACACCTGGGGGTACGCCGCCCTGCAGATCGCGTTCGCGCTGCGGGCCACCGTGGTGCTGCACCGGCGCTTCGAGCCGGCCGCCGCGCTGGCCGCCGTCGACCGGCACGACTGCACCGCGCTGTTCGCCGTACCGGTGATGCTGCAACGGCTGCTGCACGACGTACCGGCGCCGCGGCAGCGGCCCACCGGGCAGCGGCCCACCGGGCTGCGGGTGGTCGCGGTCAGCGGTTCGGCGCTCGGCGGCGGCATCGCCACCCGGTTCATGGACCGCTACGGCGACGTGCTCTACAACCTGTACGGGTCGACCGAGGTCTCCTGGGCGGCCATCGCCACCCCGGCCGACCTGCGCCGGGCACCGAACACCGCCGGCCGTCCGCCGTACGGCACCCGGCTGGCGGTGCTCGGGCCGGACGGCGAACCGGTGCCGACCGGACAGGTCGGGCAGATCTTCGTCGGCAACGAACTGCTCTTCGACGGCTACACCACCAGCGACGACGGCGCGGCCGAGCGCCGGCACGGGCTGCTCGGCACCGGCGACCTCGGCCACGTCGACGCCGACGGGCTGCTCTTCGTCGGCGGCCGGGCCGACGACATGATCGTCTCCGGCGGGGAGAACGTCTTCCCGTCCGACGTCGCCGACCTGCTGGCCCAGCTACCGCAGGTACGCGAGGCCGCGGTGGTCGGCCTGCCCGACCCGGAGTACGGCCAGCGGCTCGCCGCGTACCTGGTGCTGCATCCGCAGGAGACGCTCGACGCCGAGGCGGTCCAGGAGTACGTGCGCCGCTACCGCGCCCGGTTCGCCGTCCCCCGGCACGTGATCTTCCTGTCGGCGCTGCCGCGCAACGCCGCCGGCAAGGTTGTCACCCGGGACCTGCCCCGGCCCTCGGGCAGCTGACCCCCCCGGCCCGGACTTGGTGAACCCCGGCACTTACGGCTGGCGCAGATGCTGGGCCACCCGCTGGTGGTCCCGGAACCGCGCCCGCGCCGCCCGCTGGGCCGGGTCCTGCTCCGGCGCGGCGTCGATGTGCGCCGAGCGGGCCGCCTCCGCCCGGTTGGCGTACTCGACCGGCGGCAGGCCGCGCAACGCGCGTACCACGCCAGGGCTGGCGCCGACCCGCCGCGCCTCCGCGACGATCTGTTCCTTGTCGGCGGGAAAGTCCAGCTCGTTCAGGCTGTCCAGTACGTCCTGGTAGCTCGTCCCCATGCGCCGGGGCGTACCCGCCAGGCGGGCCGCTATCAGGCCGGCACGGGGTGATCCGGCACCCGGGTCAGGGCAGGGTGATCCGGCCTTCGGCGGCGGCCAGGGCGATGTCCGCCCGGAAGTGCCCACCGGGCAGGTCGACCCCGGCCAGCAGCCGGTACGCGGCGTCCCGCGCGCCGACCAGGTCGGCGCCGACTCCGGTGGCGCTGAGCACCCGACCACCGGCCGAGACGAGCTGCCCCGTGGCGTCGCGGGCGGTGCCGGCGTGGCTGATCCCGGCCTGCCCGGCACCGGTGATCACATCGCCGGTGATCACGTCGCCGGTGCGGGCCGCCGCCGGGTAGCCGGCCGACGCGAGCACCACGGTCACCGCTGCCCCGTCCCGCCAGCGCAGCGGCGGGTGGTCGGCGAGCGTACCGGTCGCCGCCGCGTGCAGCAGGCCGGCCAGCGGGGTCTCCAGCAGCGCCAGCACCACCTGGGTCTCCGGGTCGCCGAACCGGGCGTTGAACTCGATCACCCGGGGGCCGGCGGCGGTGACCGCCAGCCCGACGTAGAGCAGCCCGGCGAACGGGGTGCCCCGGTGGCGCATCTCGGCCAGCGTCGGGTGCACCACCTCGGTCATCACCTGGTTGACCAGGTCCGGCGGTGCCCACGGCAACGGCGCGTACGCACCCATGCCACCGGTGTTCGGGCCGGTGTCGCCGACACCGACCCGCTTGAAGTCCTGGGCCGGCAGCAGCGGCACCGCCGCCGTGCCGTCGGTGACGACGAACAGCGACACCTCCGGCCCGGCCAGGTACTCCTCGACCACCACCTGCCCGCAGGAGTCGGCGTGGGCGAGGGCGGCGGCGCGGTCGTCGGTCACCACCACCCCCTTGCCGGCGGCCAGCCCGTTGTTCTTCACCACGTACGGGGTGCCGAAGGCGTCCAGCGCGGCGGCCACCTCGTCGGCGTTCCGGCAGGTCACGGCGCGGGCGGTCGGCACCCCGGCGGCGGCCATCACGTCCTTGGCGAAGCTCTTGGAGCCTTCCAGTACGGCGGCCGCGCCGGACGGCCCGAAGCAGGCGATGCCCTTGGCGCGTACCGCGTCGGCGACCCCGGCGACCAGCGGTGCCTCCGGACCGACCACGACCAGGTCGGCCGCCACCTCGACGGCGAGGGCGGCGACCGCCTGCGGGTCGGTGGCGGTGACCGGGCGCAGCTCGGCCACCGCCGCTATGCCCGGATTGCCCGGAGCGGCGATCAACTGGTCGACGGCGGGGTCGGCGGCCAGGCTGGACGCGAGCGCGTGCTCGCGTCCGCCGCTACCGATGAGAAGTACGCGCACGACGCCCGATCCTAGACGCCGGCCTGCGCCATCCGGGAACCCCGCCGCAGATAGGCGAACCAGGTGACGGCCAGCATCACCACGAACAGCACGACGTAGAAGCGCAGCGCCGGCTCGATGTTGCCGTACGTCGACTTGGCCCAGGCGTAGCAGATCGGCACCAGGAAGCCGCCGAACGCGCCGACCGACGAGATGATGCCGAGCGCGCCGGCCGCCTCCCGGCGCATCCGCAGCATCGTCTCCGCAGAGCCGCCGCGGTCCTCACCCTTCACCCGGAAGATCTTCGAGATCATCCGGTACGTCGACCCGTTGCCGATGCCGGTGGCGACGAACAGCACCATGAAGCTGACGAAGAAGACGCCGAGGTTCTGCTGCTGCACCGCCCACAGCGCGGCGTAGGCGCCGGCCGCAAGGACGACGAAGCTGGCCGCGGTCACCCGGGCGCCGCCCATCCGGTCGGAGAGCCGACCGCCGAGCGGCCGGGCGACCGAGCCGATCCCGGCGCCGAGGAACGCCCAGCCGAGCGCGATGTCCGGCCGGTTGAACACCGCGTTCAGCAGGGTCGGGAAGGCCGCCGAGTAGCCGATGAACGAGCCGAACGTGCCGATGTAGAGCAGCGACATGATCCAGGTGTCAGGGTGGCGCAACGACGACCAGACCGGTTCGACGTCCGCTTTCGCCTCGGCCAGGTTGTCCATGTAGAGGTAGGCGCAGACCGCCGCGATGACCGCCAGCGGGATGTACATCAGGCCGGCCCGGGACAGCGCCAGCCCGCCGCCGAGCACGATCACCTTCGGCACCAGGAACTGCACCACCGCGACGCCGATGTTGCCACCGGCGGCGTTCAGGCCGAGCGCCCAGCCCTTTTCCCGTTCCGGGTAGAAGAACGAGATGTTGGCCATGCTGGATGCGAAGTTTCCGCCGCCGAATCCGGCTGTCGCGGCGATCATCAGAAGGGTGCCGTACCCGATTTCCGGATTGTTGACCGCCCAGGCGAGACCGGCGCACGGGATGATCAGCAGCAGGGCGGAGACGACCGTCCAGTTGCGGCCGCCGAAGATCGGCACCGCGAAGGTGTACGGCAGCCGCAGGAACGCCCCGACACCGCTCGGTACGGCGGTCAGCCAGAGCGTCTGGCTGACGCTGAGGTCCCACCCGGCGCTGCTCAGCCGCACCACCACGATGCTCCAGAGCAGCCACACCGAGAAGCCGATGTGTTCGGCGAAGATGGAGAAGATGAGGTTGCGCCGGGCCACCGGCCGGCCCACCGTACGCCAGAAGGTGGGGTCCTCCGGCTCCCAGTGCGCAATCCACCGTTTCCGGTTCTCCTGCGGGCGGGTCTCGATGGTCTCCGCGTTGACTGTCTCGTTGGCCATCAGGTTGGCTCCTTAGCCATCGGGTGCCGTAGGGTGGCGATCGAGATGCTGCCGAGCGACGTTTCCGGATCGGCGATGATCGGACGTCTACCGGGGTGGCATTGGGGAGTCAGGTTATGAACCGAATGTTTCCTGGCGTGGAAAACGGTGATGTCGGAGCGTGGTCATGGTTCGCACCGGGCCGGCCCCGACGTTGTGAGATCTACCGGCCGGCGCCACCGGCAGGCGGTACCGGAACCCGTGCCGCCGGCACCGACACCCACACCGTGCCGGCTGGGTCCTGCCGGACCGGGTAGCTGCGCAGTGCCGGCTGCCCGGTGCGCGAGCACCCGGTCGCCAGCTCGAAGACGTGCTGGTGCAGCGGGCAGATCACCACCTCGGCGTCGATCAGCCCGTCGGCGAGCGGGCCGCCGGCATGCGGGCAGACCGCCGCCACCGCCCGCAACTGCCCCGACGTCAGCCGGAACACCGCCACCAGGTCACCTGCGACCGGGTAGGCCCGGCCCTCGCCGGGTGGGATGTCGTCGCCGGGTCCGATCCGGTGCTCGATCAGCCGGCTGTCCTCGACCGCGGTCACGACCGGCTGCTCTCGGCGCGGACCGGTACCGCCGGCAGCGGCACCAGCGGCAACGCGGTCCGGAACTGGCCCGGGGTCGCCGGGGCGTCCCGTTCCCGCCACGGATCCCGGTAGCCGGCCACCGCCGCCGCCATCCGTTCGTCGAGTCCGGGGCCGAGCCCGTCGACGTCGTCGACGATCAGCTCCCGCAGCCGGTCGACGCCGACCCTGGGCACGAACGCGTAGGTGCGTTCCAGCCAGTTCGCGTTCTCCCGGTAGTACTGCAGGAACCGGCCGGTCAGCGTCATCACCTCATCCGGCGCGTCGACGGTGGCCAGCAGGTCGCCCTTGCGTACGTGGGCACCGGCCGCGCCGCCGACGTAGATCTCCCAACGGCCGCCCTCGATCGCGACCACCCCGAGGTCCTTGACGTACGCCTCGGCGCAGTTGCGCGGGCACCCGGTGACCGCCAGCTTGAGTTTGCCCGGCGCCTCCAGCCCCTGGAACCGTTCCTCGATCGCGATGCCGAGCGCGGTCGAGTCACCCAGGCCGAACCGGCAGAATTCGCTGCCCACGCAGGTCTTCACGGTCCGGAAACTCTTGCCGTACGCGTACCCGGACGGCATGTCCAGGTCGGCCCACACCTGCGGCAGGTCCTCCTTGCGGATGCCGAGCAGGTCGATGCGCTGCCCGCCGGTCAGTTTGACCAACGGCACCTGGTGCTTCTCGGCCACGTCGGCGATCCGGCGCAGCTGGGCCGGGGTGGTGCAGCCGCCCTTCATCTGCGGCACCACCGAGAAGGTGCCGTCGCGTTGGATGTTGGCGTGCACCCGGTCGTTGATGAACCGGGCGCCGCGCTCGTCGACGTACTCGTCGCCCCACATCATCCGCAGCAGCGACACCAGCCCCATCTTGCTCCTGGCGTCCTCGCGGCCGTCGGCGAGCGCCTCGAAGACCGCCGACACGCTGCGCAGCCCACGGGCGCGGATCTCGGCCATCAGGGTCGGCTTGTCCATCGGCACCCCGGGCACGTACCAGTTGGCCGCCGGGTCCTCCCCGACCTCGCCGCCGGCCGCCCACTCGACGATCTGGCCGACCAGGCTCTTGCACGAGCCGCAGCCCTTGCCGGCCCGGGTGGCGTCCATCACCCCGGTCACCGTGCGAACCCCGCCGGCGACGGTGGCGACCAGCGTGCCCTTGCTGACCCCGTTGCAGTTGCACACCTGGGCGTCGTCGTCGAGTTCGGCGGCGGACACCTCGGCCGACGGCCCGCCGAGGTCGAACAGCAGCCGGACCCGCTCCTCCGGTAGCGGCGAACCCCGGTCGAACGCCTGCATCAGGAAGCCGACCTTGCCGACGTCGCCGACCAGGGTGGCACCGATCAGCCGGTCGTCGCGGACCACCACGCTCTTGTAGACGCCGCGCCGGGGTTCGGCGAAGACCACGAACTCGTCGTCGTCGCGTTCCGGCGCGGTCACCCCCATGGCGGCCACGTCGACCCCGGCGACCTTCAGCTTGGTCGCGGTCCGCGAGCCGTGGTACGCCGCCGTCGGGTCGGTGCCGGTGAGCTGCCCGGCGAGCACCTTCGCCTGGTCCCACAGCGGCGCAACCAGGCCGTACGTCTGCCCTCGGTGCTGCACGCATTCACCGACCGCGTAGATGTCCGGCTCGTCGAGCACCCGCAGGTGGTCGTCGACGACGATGCCCCGCTCCACCGGCAGGCCGCTGACCTGCGCGAGCGTGGTGTTGGGTCGGATTCCGGCGGCGATCACCACCATGTCGGCGGCGAACGTGCGCCCGTCGGCGAGCCGGACCCCATCGACGGCGTCCCGGCCGAGGATCCGCTCGGTGCGGGCCTTGGTGACCACGTCGATACCGAGCCGTTCGACGCTGCGCCGCAGGATGTCTCCGCCGGTGGCGTCGAGCTGGGCGTTCATCAGGTGCCCGGCGGCGTGCAGCAGGGTCACCGACACGCCGTACTGCTGCAGGCCGCGGGCGGCTTCCAGGCCGAGCAGGCCGCCGCCGATCACCACCGCCCGCTCGTGGTCGCGGGCGTAGCGGATCATCGCCCGGGTGTCGTCGAGCGTGCGGAAGGTGAACACTCCCTGGTGGAAGCCGCGTCGTGGGTGGTGGGCGCCGTCGATCGGCGGCACGAACGGCACGCTGCCGGTGGCGATCACCAACTTGTCGTACGGGGTGACGGTGCCGTCGACGGCGTGAACAACCCTGGCGAACCGGTCGATCCGGGTCACCTCCACCCCGGCCCGCAGGGCGATGCCGTTCTCCTGGTACCAGGGCAGGCTGTTGAGGAAGATGCCGTCCTCTTCCTCGGCGCCGGAGAGCACGTTGGACAGCAGGATCCGGTTGTAGTTGCCGTACGGTTCGGCGCCGAACATGGTGATGTCGTACCGATCCGGGCCGACCCGGTCGATGATCTCCTCGACGGTACGGGCACCGGCCATGCCGTTGCCGACCACCACCAGTCGCGGTCGTCGCTGCGTCACCTCACACCTCCACCAGGCCGAGATCGAGCACGACGGTGCCGGTGACGCCTTCCGGCGCGGCGAGTTGCAGCTCCACCACGGTGCCGGCGACCAGGTCCTCGACGACCCGCAACGGCACGTGCACCGCGTCGCGGGCGCCGATCGGGAAGTAGCGCATCGGGTCGCCGTCGCGCAGCAGCAGGACGTAGACCAGCTCGCCGCTGCTGTTGCCGCCCCGGAAGTAGACGGTCTGCGTGACCAGCCCGTCCGGCACCGTGTAGCGCAGGCTGCCATCCAACGGCAGCGGCGTGTCCAACCCTTTGCCGTCGAACGCGAACACTCCTTGCAGGAAACGTGGGGTCGACTGCATCGTGGGTCCCTTCGTCAGGTGGCGGAATCGTCGGGGGCGGCGCTGCTCGGGCCGGCTCCGACCGGGCCGGTGGTGGCCCGGCCGGCTCCGTCGGGTCCGGCGAAGCGGCGGACCGCCACCGCGCAGACCTTGAACGCCGGCATCCGGGAGTGCCGGTCCAACGTCGGATCGGTCAGGGCGTTGGCGCTGGCCGTGCCGCCCCAGTGGAACGGCACGAAGACGGTGTCCGGCCGGATGTGCTCGGTCAGGTACGCCCGGAACACCGCCCGGCCCCGGCGGGTGGTCAACTCGACCAGGTCTGCGGTGCCGATGCCGAGCCGGCGGGCCAGGTCCGGGTGGATCTCGGCCTTCGGGTCGCTGGCGGTGCTGGCCAGCGACGGCGAGCGGCGGGTCTGGTTGCCGCTCTGGTACTGGCCCATTATTCGGCCGGTGGTGAGCAGGTACGGGTAGCTGCGGTCGGGCAGTTCGGCCGGATCCCGGTGCTCCACGCGGATGAACCGGGCGCGCCCGTCGGGGGTGGCGAACCGTTCGGTGAACAGTCGCGGCGTACCCGGATGGCCGCCGGCCGGGCACGGCCAGAACACCCCGTCCTCGGCCTCGATCCGCTGGTAGCTGATGCCGGCGTAGTCGGCGATCCCGCCGGCGCTGGCCCGGCGCAGCTCGTCGTAGACGGTCTGCGGGTCGGTGGAGAAGTGTTTGCCCCGGCCGAGCCGGTCGGCGAGCGCGGCCAGCACGCTCAGGTCGTCGCGTACCCCGTCCGGTGGTGGCAGCACCCGGCGGCGGCGCAGCACCCGACCCTCCAGGTTGGTCATGGTGCCGTCCTCCTCCGCCCACTGGGCGGTGGGCAGCACCACATCGGCGACGGCGGCCGTCTCGGACCGGAAGATGTCCGACACGGCGAGGAAGTCCAGCGCGGCCAGCCGGTCGGCGACCCGGTCCCGGTCCGGCGCGGAGACCAGGATGTTCGAGGCGAACACCAGCATCGTGCGCACCCCGTCGGGGGTGCCGATCCGGTCGATCATCTCGGTGGCGGAGACCCCGGGGCCGGGCAGGTCGGCCGGGTCGACGCCCCACACGGCGGCGACGTGGGCGCGGGCGGCCGGGTCGTCGAGGCGCCGGTAGCCGGGCAGCTGGTCGGCCTTCTGGCCGTGTTCCCGGCCGCCCTGGCCGTTGCCCTGCCCGGTGATGGTGCCGTAGCCGCTGCCGGGCCGGCCGGGCAGGCCGAGGGCGAGGGCGAGATTGATGTACGCCTGCGCGGTGTCGGTACCGCTGCTGTGCTGCTCGGCACCGCGCGCGGTGAGGATCATCGCGGTCGGCGCGGTGGCCAGCGCGTGCACCGTACGCTGCAGCAACTCCTCGGACACGCCGGTGATCCGTTCCACCCGGTCCGGCCAGTAGCCGGCGACGGCGGTGCGGACCGCGTCGAACCCGGTGGTCCGGTCCCGGATGTACGCCTGGTCGACGTGGCCGGCCCGGATGGCGATGTGCAGCAGCCCGTTGGCCAGGGCCAGGTCGGTGCCGGGCGCCACCGGCAGGTGGATGCCGGCGCCCCGGGCGGTCGCCGAGCGGCGCGGGTCGGCGACGATGTGGACCGCGCCGGCGGCCCGGCCGGCGTCGAAGTACTGCATCGCCGGTGGCATGGTGTCGGCCGGGTTGCCGCCGACAACCAGCACCGCGCGGGCGTCGGCGATGTCGGCCAGCGGAAACGGCAGGCCTCGGTCGATACCGAAGGCCCGGTTGCCGGCAGTGGCCGACGACGACATGCAGAACCGGCCGTTGTAGTCGATGTGCGGGGTACGCAGTCCGACCCGGGCGAACTTGCCGAGCTGGTACGCCTTCTCGTTGGTCAGCCCGCCGCCGCCGAACAGGCCGACGCTGGCCGGTCCGTACCGGTGCTGGCTGGTCTGTATGGCGGCGGTGATCCGGTCGAGGGCCTCGTCCCAACTGGCCGGGCGCAGCGGGCTGCGCCGGTCGGCCGGGTCGGCGCGCACCAGCGGGGTGAGCAGTCGGTCGGGGTGGTCGAGCAGTTCCGGCGCGCTCCAGCCCTTGGCGCAGAGCCCGCCCCGGTTGGTGGGAAAGTCCGCTGGCTCGATGACGGGCGGTCGGGGCGGCGCCGGCCGCATCCGTACGCCGCACTGCAGCGAGCAGTACGGGCAGTGGGTCAGCACGTTCCCGACCAGGTCGGGACTGCCGTGGTCACCCATCGCCCAAGAGTGGGAAATCGACGTTGCACTATCGTGTTGCCGACGTCACATCGATGTTGCCAACTACTGTTGATCTTGTCGATCTGGATGTGATCAGAGTGACCCGCTCACCTGCCGGCAGGTGACGCGCCGAAGGTTTCCTGCAACGACGGTTCGAGCGACCGGCCGGTCAGCGGCTCGATGAACAGCTCGTCGAGGAGCAGGTCGGCCAGGTGAGCGGGGTTGAGCCCGGATTCCCTACGGGCGAGCGCCTGCAGTGCGCCGCCGGCCCGCAGGGCCACGCGGACCGCACCGGCGGGCAGCCGCCGGACCGGGCGGGGCCGGCCCACCGCCTCGGCGATCCGCCCGAGCATCTCGACCCAGGTCAGGTTGGCGTCGGCGACCGGAACGTCCCCGCCGTACGCTCCCTCGATCGCGTCGACCGCCGCGGCGGCGACGCTGCCGGCCGAGGCCGCGGCGGTTCCGCCGACCGGGACCAGCAGCGGCGCCGCCGACCGTGCCCACCGGTCCAGCGGACCGGCCCAGTTCGGTAGCCGGTCACCGGCTCGGCCGAAGACGAACGGCAGCTCCAGCACGGTGACCGGCAGGTCGGTTCCGGCCGCCGTCCGCACCTGCCGGGCCTGTTCCAGCCGGCACCGGATGTACGCGTGCCGCTCGCCGAGCCGCCACTCGGGACGAAGCCGGTCGTGGTAGGTGTAGTAGGAGCCGAGCAGGACCCCACGGGTCAGGCCGGCGTGCCGGGCAGCGGTGAACATCCGCGCCACGGGATCGACGAGTTCACTGCGCAGCACGGGATGGATCGGTGCGGGGAGTACCCGCTGCTCGTCGACCCGGGTGCCGTACACGACGCCGTCGTGGCCAGTGAGCAGCGGCCGCAGGTCCTCGACCGAGGCGGTCTCGACGTCGAGCACGTGGTCGACCCCGGTACGGGCGGTCCGCGCCACCGTGGCCACCGCGTGGCCGCGCTCGCGCAGCAGGTCGACGACGTGCGTACCGATCAGGCCGGTCCCGCCCACGACAAGGATCCTCATGCTGGCTCTCCGCTGGTCAATCGGTCAGGAAGGCGTCGATCTGGGCCAGGAACTCCGGCCAGGCCGGCTCGGACGCGGTGAGCAGATGGTTGCGGCTGTCCAGCAGCACCAGTTGACTGTCCGGAATGAGGGTGGCCAGCTCGCTGGCCTGCGAGGTGGGCACCCGCATGTCATCGCGGCAGTGCAGGATCAACGTCGGGCACTGCACCCGGTGGGCGATGTCCGAGACGTCGATCCGGGCGAACTCCTCCAGGAACCGGACCCCGTTCGCCGCCGAGGTGGTCCGCCGCTGAAAGCCGATGAACTCCTCCAACTCCTCCGGAGTGCCCTCGGGCAGGAACTGGGAAGCGAAGACACCGAGGAAACTGGGGTCCTGGTGTGCCCAACCGACCCGCGCCAGGTTCAGATCCAGGGCCGCCTCGTCCTGCTCGGCCTGGCTGCGGGCCCGGACCTGGCGGCCCCGGGCGTACGCGCCGGCGAGGATCAACCGGCTGACCCGCTCCGGCCGGCGCACGGCGTACGCGACCGCTACCGCACCGCCCTGGGAGACACCGAGCAGCGGGAACCGGTCCAGCCCCACCGCCTCGACCACGGTGTCCAGGTCGTCGACCCAGTCGTCGAAAGAGAAGCTGGGCACGTCCCAGTCGGACAGGCCGCACCCCCGCTCGTCGTAGCGGACCAGCTGCCGGTCCCGGGCCAGCCCGTTGAGCCAGTGCGACCACACCGGGGTGGTCCACTCCAGATCGAGGTGGGTCATCCAGTTGGCGGCCTTGAGCAGCGGCGGACCCGAACCGACGCTGGCGTAGGCGATCCGGGTGCCATCGTCGGCCCGGCAGAACCGGACGATCTGGCGGTCCGCGCCGCCGGCCTCCCCGGCGACCACAGACCGGGCCGGTGCCGGTCGGGTCGGGTGTGCGGCCGGCTGCGGTCCGGGGGCCGCGGGGTCACCGGCCCGGGTCACCGTCACTGGTGCCGCGAACTGGTACCCCCGCCGGTGCACGGTCCGGATCAGCCGCTGGTGACGGCCGGTGTCACCGACGGCGATCCGGGCGGTACGCAGCCCGGTGGTCAGCGCCGCCTCGCTGACGAAACGGTCGCCCCACACCTGGTCTAGCAGCTCGTTCTTCGATACCACCCGGTCCCGGTGTTCGATGAGGTACTGCAGGAGGTCGAGTGCCCGGGGCTCCACGTGGACCGGCTCACCGGATCGCCGCAGCTGGTAGCGGGCCATGTCCAGTTCGTACTCGCCGAAGCGGAAGGTGTCGCCGGCCATCGGCTGAGCGTACCCCCGGTGCGCGCCCGGCCCTCGACGGACGATCTTGGCCACCGCCTCGCGGCGACCAGAACGCCCTGGTCAGCGGCGCCACGAATGGTCGCACTGTTTCAGACCCGACAGAAATGCTGTAGGGTTTCGGGCAGAGTCAATGTAACGGCGATCACTGACTCCACCGGAAAGAGCACTGGCCATGTTCCTTCCTCATATTTTCCTCAGCTGATCCTTCGAATTCCACCAAGGCTGCGCGGTCCTGCATCACCAGACTTGGCACTCATGACATTCCTGCAACGCCGTCGGATGTTCCGACACGCCCGCACCGCGACCGTCCTGTCCGTACTGATGCTGGGTCCGATGCTCGCCGTGAGCACCCCGGCCGCCGCCTCCTCCACCGTGCCCACCGCGGAGATGGCCGACTGTCTGCTCTACGAGTCCGCCGAAGAGCTGGCCTGCTACCGCGACTTCCGGACCGCCATGAAGGTGGCGACCGCCGGGGCGGTCACCGACGCCCCGCGTGACGGCAGCCGACTCGACGCGGCGACCACCGAGCGGATCGCCGCCGCCGGCACCGCCGCCACCCGCGCCATGGCTTCGGGTACGTCCGCGGCCGCCCAGGTGGTCCTCGGGATCGCGTACCAGAACGCCAACTACACCGGCGGCTCACTGAGCATGGTCTCGCGATCCGGCACCTGCAGCGGCGGCAAGTACTACAACTTCAACAACCTCGCTGACGCCGGCGCCGCCTGGAGTAACGTGATCAGTTCATACAAGAACATCACCGACTGCGCCAGCAACTATTACGTCAACACCAACCAGTCCGGCACCCCCCACATGTGGTACTCGCACGACCAGCTCGCGCAGGTGCCCGCCGACAACCAGTACAGCTCGGTCAGGTTCTGGGACGGACCGTCCCGCGCGGAGCTTTTCGAGCACTGCGACAGCCGGGCCGTGTCCTGCCAGTTCGTTGCGGGGACACCGGTGACCGAGACCACCGCCGGCTTCCACGAGGTCGCCTCGCACTTCAACTGCACCCCGTACGACAACAGCCTGTCGGTCGAATGGTCCGACACCACCGGTGGGTCGATCAGCATGACCGCCGAGGTGCCCGCGACCACCTTCGGCTCCAGCGCGCTGAGCAACGTGTCGACGAGCATCAGCCAGAGCATCGGCCGGCAGTGGAACTGGGAGTCGACGGTCTCCCGGACCACGTCGCTCAACGCCGGCCCGTCGGGCTGGGCCGCGCTGGACCGCAGCCCCAAGCTGCAGACCGCCCAGGGCACGATCGAGATCAAGCTGAAGAACAAGGCCTGGGGCCGCAAGGAGTGGTACATCTGGGACTTCGAGGCGACCGTCGAGGTCCCCGACCACCTGGGCGTCACCCGGTCCCGGGGCGGCCCGATGACCGAGGCCCAGATCGCTGAGCTCTGCACCGACCCGGCCCGCCGGGCTGCCGCCGCGCCGACCCGCTCCGAGACCCGCCGCGAGCTCGCCGACGACCGGCCAGCCACCGCCAGCTGATCCCTGCCCCGCCTTCCGGCCCGGGGTGTCCGCTGGCGGACACCCCGGGCCGGGGTGCCTTGTGAGGCCGCGACCTACCGGTCAGAGTCGCCGCAGGACTCCGGTGCGCGGTTCCATCAGCGCGGCGAAGTGGTCGACGAGTCGCCGTACCGCGTCCGGGTCCCGCACCACCACCCCGACTTCCAGGTTGTCCGACAGCGCCCGGTCGGTCAGGTTGGCGCTGCTGACCAGGGCGGCGTCGGTGTCGGCGGCGATCACCTTGGCGTGCAGGGCCGGAAGCGACCGGCCGGGCTGTCGCCGCGCCGCCGGCCAGTGCCAGCAGGTGACCCGGTCGCCGAGGCCGGCGAAGACGTCCGCTCCGGTCACCCCGCGCAGCGGTCCACCGTCGGCGGTGCCGCTCTCCAACACCAGGTCGACCCGGACGCCGCGGTCGGCGGCGGCGGACACCTCGGCGACGACCTCGGCGACGCCGTACGCGGCGAAGCTGACCATCAGCAGTGATCGGCGGGCCTGCCGGATCAACTCGACCACCACCGACCGGGTCAGCCGGACCGCGACGGCCGGGCTGCTCGGCCCGCTGACCACCAGCTCGGTACGCCGTACTTCGGCCCGTCGCTGCAGGTGGGCGGCGCTGCGCAGAGCGAGCGCGACGGCCGCACCGGGCAGGTCGGGGGCGTGACTTCGCCAGACGGCGACCAGCCGCCGGGCGTGGGCGGCGACCGCGTACCCGGGGCGGGCGTCGATCAGCGCGGCCTCCACCGTGGCCTCCGACCGCTGGACCGAGGCCAGTACGCCGGCCCAGGCGGCGACGTGCCCGGCCGGCAGCTCGGCGGCCAACTCGGCGACGGTTTCGGCCAGCACCTCGGAAGGAAGTCCGGCGGTGGCCTCGGACGGGTTCACCGCTGGCAGCCGGTCACCTGAAGAAGCCGCACTCGTTGTCGGCGAGGGTGTCGACCAGCAACGACCGGTCCAGGTAGTGGTTGCCGCCTTCGCAGGACGTTTCGGCGGCGTACAGGCAGGCATGGCAGGCGGCTCCGGCGAGCCGGCCGTGCACCGTCGGGTCGTGTTCGGCACAGAGCGGGTCGGAGCTGCACAGCCGGGCACCGTGCAACGCGCGGTCGATGAGTGGGCCGAGCCGGTCGGCCCGGCCGAGGGTGACCAGGCCACCGAGGGTGCCTTCACTGTCCGGGGCGGCGGTGTAGAGCAGCACCCCGGCCATCGGCGAGTCGCCGGCACGCGCGTACACCCGCTCGCCGATGCCGGAGGCGCTGTAGCCGCATTCCAGCGCCAGCTCCCGGATCAGGGTGTGCCCGAGGGTGTGCAGCAGCAGGTAGCGCAGGCCGGGCCAGCCTCCGGGGGGTAGTTGGCGCTGCGCCCGCCATTTGTCGTGGGCCCGGATCAGCAGGTGTTCGCGGGCTTTGACCGCGGGGTCGTGCTCCCAGGCGACGATGCGTTCCTCGGCGAACCGCAGGAAGATGCCTTCACCGCGGGTTTCGGCGCACGGCACCCAGGTGGGCGGCTCGGCGGACAGCGGTGCGCGGCACTGGTCGGGGGTGTCGAGCACGTCCCGTTCGGGGGCGTCGATGCGGGTGAAGCCGTACAGTGCGGCGACCCGACGCAGCCGGGGCACCAGCACCACCTGGCTCAGCCAGTCCCGGTGCCCGGCCGGGACCGGCTCCGGCCGGGTGGTGAAGTCCGGCAGTGCCGCGCCGACGCTGGCGGTGAACGCGCGCCACTCGGGCAGGTGCAGGTCGAGATTGTCCCAGTCACCGCCGCCGGGGGTGTCGCCGGCTTCGTGCCGCCGCTGGATCGCCGCCCACACCTTGTCCACTCCGTGCGGTTGCAGCTCGGACCAGCAGGTCTGGGTGGGCAGGATCATCGTGCCGGTCTCCGCTGGCAGCGGGGCGAGCACGCTCAGCGTCGGCCAGAATTCGGCGACCAGGTGGTCCACCGGGTGTTCAGCCTTCGGCACGCTGAACACCGCCGCCTGCATGGCGAACCAGCTGTTGGTGGCGCCGAGCGCCAGGGTGCGCGGCGGCGCGTCGCACGGTTCGTAGCTGCCCAGGTGCGGGTGGCGGCCCCGGCAGGCGGGCAGGTTGCGGTCGGCGAGCGCCCCGATCGCGTCCGAGATGGGCCGCGCCGCCGCGCACTGGCCGCAGGTGACGAAGATGTTGGTGGTCTCGCCGGTGCTGCCGCGTTCGGACAGTTGCAGCGGGTGCCCGGCCCCGGGGTCGCTGCCCCGGTGCACGAAGTACGACCAGGGAAAGTCGTCGAGGTGGCCGTTGCCGCAGGCCAGCACGAACCGGGCCGGTACGGCGGTGGGTCGGCCGCCGCCGTTGCCCCGGCAGGTGTGCACGTAGCGGACCTTGTCCGGCGTCGGCGCCGAGACCAGCTCGAACAGACCCGACTCGACTGGGGCGAGTTGGTTGCACCGGGTGTCGGAGCAACGCAACCAGGCGGGAAACAACGCGACCGGCACCCCGATGCGGGCCCATTCGGCGTACGGGTCGGAGGTTTCCGGCAGGTGCGGCGGCAGCCGCAGCGCCTGCACCTGGTGACCGAGTTTGGCGCGCATGGCGGCGAGCAGCCGGTCTTCGGTGATGACGGTGGCGCGGGCCAGCTCCCAGTGGTCGAGGCCGAGCGGCATCACCGACAGGCTGGGCAGGTCGGCGACGGAGCCGATGCCGTAGGTGTGCAGCAGCTGGTTGGGGCGCAGCGCGCCGACCCGCAGTTGCCGTAGCTGTGGTTCGCTCACGCCAGCGCCTCCGGCCCGTCGGCTCCGCCAGCGGCCCCACCGGCGGCGGCCCCGGTGCCGGTCGCCGGATCGACGCGGGGCACGAACGGTGGCGGTGGTTCCGCCATGGCTGCCCCGGCGAGCTGCAGCTGCAGCTGTACGCCGGGTTCGACGTCGCGCAGCGAGGTGGGGCAGGTGGTCTGCCGCCAGCGGCCCTCCTCGGGGCGGTGCAGCAGCCCGGCGGTGTCGTCGCTGCGGCGTGGTTTGTCGTACGCGAGCCGCCGGGCGGGCATGGCCCGTTCCCGCGCCCACGCGTCGAGCCGCGCTTCCAGCTCGTCCTCGACGCGTAGCCGTACGGCGTTGTCGGCGGCGACGTCGCTGCGCCGGGCGAGGAAACGCACCACGTGGTCGGCGAGGGGGCCGTAGCGGTCGAAGTGCTGGGCGCTCAGGTTGCCGTTGTAGGTGTGTTCCAGGTTGCGGATCAGGGCGACCAGCACCCCGGTCAATCCGCGGTCGATGGCCCGTTCGGCGAACGGGGTGACCGACAGCGCTTCGACCTGCCGGTAGACGGTGGCGTGGAAGTGGTCGAAGCGTTCGTAGTGTGACAGGTCGCGGGGGCGGGCCCAGTTGTAGACGGTGAAGACGATGCCGGGGGCGGCGCGACCGACCCGGCTGGTGGCCTGGATGTACTCGGCGGCCGACTTGGGCTGGTTGGCGACGACCATCACGCCGAGCCGGGAGACGTCGACCCCGACGGAGATCATGCTGGTGGCGAGGAGCACGTCGATCGGTCTCGGGCCGGCTTTGCCGCGCCCGCCGGTGAACCGGACGGCGAGCCGGTCCAGCAGTGGCCGGATCGCGTCGGAGGACATCCGGGAGGTCAGTTCCTCCAGCAGCGGGTCGTAGCGGCGGGCCAGGCCGCGTTCGTCGGCGCGGGCGAGTCGGGTGGAGACGTCGTCTTCGACGAGGCGTCGCATGCCGCCGAGGTCGCGCAGGCTGTTGAAGTAGCCGACCAGGGTCATGTACGGGTCGGTGACGTCGTTGCGGCCGTAGCGTTCGTGCAGCTTCTGGGCGGCACCGAGGACCGACACGTACACCCGGATCAGGGCCGACTTGATCCGGGTGCCGTGGGCGCAGATGCCGATGTAGCGCCGGCCGGGACGCTGGTCGGGGTCGCGCTGGCGGGCGAAGAAGCTGTCGGCGGCGTCCAGGCCGGGCGGTGGGAAGACGCTGGTCGAGCGGTGGAACAGTGCGCCGATCTGCTGGTGGGCGCGGCGGACGGTCGCGGTGGAGGCGATCACCTTGGGCCGGGTCGAGTGACCGGTCACCGGCTGCCAGGTGGCGAGCCGGTCGACGGCGGTCTCGTAGAGGCCGACGAGGGAGCCGAGCGGACCGGAGATCAGGTGCAGCTCGTCCTGGATGATCAGGTCAGGGGGTCGCAGCCGGGGGCAGTCGACGATGCTGGCCGGCCCGGCGGTGCCGGCGGCCCGGTGGTACGTCGCTTCCCAGTCGGCGTGTTCCAGGTCTTCGGTGACGTAGCCGTGCCGTTCACAGCGCCGGCTGACCTGCCCGAACAACGCTGCTGTCGCGCCTTTCCAGGCCAGTTGGGCGAACTTGTCGACGGTGGCGATCAGCAGGGCCGGCGGGTGCCGGTAGATCTCCTCGTCGACGACGAGCACCGGCAGCCCGCGCTGGTCGTCGGGCCGGCCGAACCCGGCGAGGTCGCTGAACGGGCATTCGACGTCGGGGCAGCGGACCAGGGTCCGGCGGTACGTCGGGTCGATCACGATGTCCCGGCCGGGTTCGATCCGGCTGCCGCACCACGGGCAGCTGGTCAGCTGGTGCGGTGAGCCGTGGCCCCGGGTGGCGGCGCCGCGCCGGCCACGCTGCTGCTGCTGCCACTGCCGGGCCTGGTCGGTGTGGTTGGGGGTGACCTTGCCGCCGACCCACAGTCCGATCCGGATCGGCGTGTCGCCCCAGGTGGTTTCGTCGGCCAGGCGCAGCGTCTCGGCGGCGCAGATCAGGGTGGCGGCCCGCTCGAACTGTTGGATGGTGAGCAGCCGCAGCGTGTAGCGCATCAGCACGGCGAGGCCGTCGGCGGCGACCAGTCCGCCGTGGGCGGGTTGCAGCCGGCGGATCGCGATGGTGAAGGCGGTCAACCCGAGGTACGCCTCGGTCTTGCCGCCACCGGTGGGGAACCACAGCAGGTCGGCGACGGCCCGCTGCTGGTCCTCGGTGCGTTCGGCGTGCCGGGGGTCGGCCAGCGCCGGCAGATTGATCAGCAGGAAGGCGAGCTGGAACGGCCGCCAGCGGTGGTTGACGGGCTGGTCGGCGGCGGCGGTCGCCGCCGCGAGCCCGACGCCGGGGTGTTCGCGACGGGCGTCGGCGACCCTGGTGTGCACCCGCTGCAGGTACATCGCCCGGTTGGCGAAGCCGAAGGCGCGGCGGGCGGCCGGGTCGGTGGCGAGCAGGCCGATGCCGGCGGCGATCCGGTCGGCGGCCCGGCGGGCGTCGCGCAGCGCCTCGGTGACCTGCTGACGGTGTTCGGTGAGCCGGCGGTGCGGCTGGTCGGCGGCGGCTTCGTTGCCGGCGATCCAGGCCCGGTAGCCGTCGACGAGCGGGGTCAGCGCCGCCAGCAGCGGATCACCGGCCGGACCGCGTGCCGTGCCTCTGGCCGGGGCGGCCGGCGGGGTGGCGGCCAGCTCGGCGAGGCGTTTCATGTCGAGCTCGACGGCGGCCAGCTCCGGCAGATCGGGGTCGGTGTCGGCGGTCGGCACGTCGGTGAACGGCAGTTCGTGTACGGGCACCGGGCAGGTGCGGATCCGGTGGGCGCGCAGCGCGGGGTCGCCGCCGGCCGCCGGGTCGGCCCGCACGGCGGTGCCGTGGCCGACGGCGTACTCGGGGTGGAAGCGGTAGGCCATCGCGAGCCGGCGGCGTTCGGCCTGGTCGGAGGCGTCGCCGCCGGTGATCTGCTCGGGTCGGGGCCAGAAGACCGGCTGGTCGCCGTCGCCGGTGGCGGACAGCTCCACCTGGAAGATCCAGGAGCTGGCGTCGCGCCGCGCGCCGGGCCGCTGCCGGTTCTCCAGGAACAGGGAGATCAGCCAGCGGCCGTCGCGGCGGCGGGCCCGGCCGCGTACCACGATGTCGGGTTGGTCCGGGTCGGGGGCCTGCGGCGGCAGCGGGCCTTCGGCGAGTACGACGATGATGGTGCCGCCGTGGCTCTGGCGCTGCCAGACCCGGCCGGCGTGTTCCTCGCGCTGCGAGGTGGCCCGGTCGTAGCGACCCCAGCCGCCGGTGACCCGCAGCGCGGTGGCGGCACCGTCCACGGTGGCGGTGAAGCCGAGCGCAGACGGGGCGAGGCTGGGCACGTTGGGCGCGCTCGGCTCCGGCTGGCCCTCCATGATGTCCGGTGCGCTGGCGTCGGAGAGCTCGTCCTGGGTGTCGGGCTCGACGGCCTGGCCGTTGGGGGCGAGCCGGCCGAGCAGGTAGCGGTCGAGCGGGCTCTCCTGGGTGCCGAACTCCTCGTCCGGCCCGTCGAGCGGCCCGAGCAGGTCGGCCAAGACCAGCGCCTGCAGTTCGTCGCGGATCACGCCCGCGTCTGGTCTGCCGAGTACGCCTGCCTCACCCATGCCCGCCACCGTAACGGCTCCCCCCCGACACCGTCCTCATGCGATCGGCTGTACCCGTCGGTCTGGCAAGAACGATCACTACCCAGACGTACACCTCGTCGGCGAGACCGTTTGCGTCGAGTACTCAAGACCTTGTGTTGATCACATTGGACACATACGGTGGCTGTCAGGAGTCAATCAAGGGCCTGCCTATGCGGTTGCTGGCGTCCAACGGCGCGTTGGAAATTGCGCATGACGAAGTCGGTGGTTACCTAGCTCGGGATGGGTACGTGCTGATCAGACAGGCCAGAGCCGTCGAGGTAAGCAGGCTGCTCAAGACTTGGACTCTGCCGGTTGATCACCCTCACCAAGCTCAACCGGGAGTAACAGTGATCGATCCTTCCAAAACACCTTCCGATGTGTTGAACGCTGCCGGATTCTCCCGAACCGCCCTCCTGCCACATACCGACCGAAGCCTGCACGTCGAACCACCCAGCTTGCTGGCTTCCCTGACCGTCATCCCTGCTGACGTCGGCGGAGGTGGCGTGGTAGTCGACGGAGCATACGTAGCAGCGGAGCTTCGAGGTCAGTTTGGTGCCGAGGCGGTTGCCGGGTTGTCACTGTCGATGTCCGGCCAGGAGGGAGTACAGGCGATATTCGGATCACGCGATGGCTTCCAGCGGATCCGCTACCGCGACGACGAGATCGCCTGGCCATGGCATCGTGATCGACCTGCGGAGATAACTGCCAGGCTTCGACAGTTGATCAAGGACGCGTCAGCGCCATTGGCACTCGGCCGCGGCGACGGTTACCTGTTGCACAACCACCGCACGCTACATGGACGTTCAGCGTTCACCGGTAGGCGCTGCGTTATCCGATTCCTGGCGAAAGTCAAGGAGGGCCACCCGTACGCCTGGCTCAACAGGGGGTTCCGGCGTGCGGATTCCTGAGCCCAGGCGCAGCGCCGAGGATCGACGGCGCAGGTCATTGCTGGCACAGGCGCTGTCTAAGACTCCCCCAGCCCGGGACGCCCGCTTCCCGCATGTGGTCCGGGACATCCTAGAGAAGGTCGATGACCCAGAGGCCGATCTGCACGCCATCGTCGATACCCCAAGGCTGCCCCGCCGTGTTCGGTTCGCCGCGTTCTACGCGCTGCTGCTGCGACTACGACGGGAAGAGCGACACGGCGAGTACGCCGCCATGGTCCGACGGTACGAGGACCAGTTCGGTACCGAGCCGTACTTCCACACATTCCGGGCGATCTCGGCCAGAATGCGTGGCGACCTTGCCTCTTTGCGCAGCTCAGTAGAGTTCTCCAGGCAGGCCGTCGACCTGATGCCAGATGTGCCCGCGGTGGTGCATCAACTCGCGGCATTCTGGGTCGAGTACCTCGAACGCCTGGACAAGGGTGCCCCCGCGCAAGATCTTGACCAGGTTGAACGGCACGTCGATCGAGCGATCGCCCTCTCGCAGGGCAAGCTGGCACACTACTTCGAGACAAAGGGGCGGGTCCTGGCATTGCGCGGAGAGTTCGAGGCGGCCAGGGTATCCGTCGCTCAAGCTATCGAGCTCGAACCCCGCAGCTCAAGGGATTACCTGCGAAGACTCACCCAGTACCAGGCCACACGGGTCCGAGTCGATCTTCTGGAGGAACGATCAAGGTGGTTCCGGGCACAGGACCGGCTACGTAAAGAGCTGACCGAGTTCAAGACACAGCAACTACAGCTACTCGGGTTGTTGGCAGCGGTGGTTGCGTTTGTAGCCACTGCTGGTAATGTCGCGAGCCAGAGCAAGGGTGCCGACGGGATTCGCCTGATGTTGGTCGCGGCCGGCGCGATTGGCCTGGTCTTCGGCACCTTCTCGCTCATCAACAACAGCAGCGTGTGGCGTGTTGGAGTGGTCGCCACGCTCGCATCTGGCCTGATCGCGACCGGGATGTTCGTTCCGGATTCGTGGATGCCGTGAAGAGGATCAAGATGAAGGTTCGGGATTCGGTCACCACAGCCGGCGGGGCCAGGTCGAACGAGGACCGGGTAGGCCACGCGGGTTCGCTGGCCTGGGTCATCGACGGTGCCACCGACCTGTACGACGACGCTGCCCTGCCCGCAGAGCGTGACGTGGTGTGGCTGGTCGACCTGGTCGGGGCGCTCCTCACAGAATCCGGGACGGACGGTTATCAGGGCAGCGGCGCCGACCTGTTGGAGCGGATCGCCGTCGAGGTGCATCGGCAGCAGGAGGCGTACGGCTTCCCCCCGGATCGGATGCCGCCGGCCTGCTCGATCGGTCTCTGCGTCGACCAGGGCGGCGGTTTCGAGCTGACCCGCATTGGCGACGCCACCGCTGTCATCGACGGTGACACCACCCGCGTCCTCGCCACCAGCTACTTCGACGGGCGAGAGGCGGCGGCGGTGCGGGCCCGCGAGACCGACCCAGCTAAGGTCGTCGCCGCGATGCAGCAGCGACGCCGGCACACGATGACCTCCGGTGATGTCGAATCGGTCTTCTCCGGCCACCCGCAGCGCCGCCTCGTCCCGCACCGGATCACCGCGGACTGGGCAGGGACCGGCCACATCCTGCTCTGCACGGACGGGTTCGCCCGGCTGGTCACCGATTACCAGCTCTTCGCCGGGTGGTCCGAGGTCGTCGCCGAGGCCCGGGAGCGTGGGGTGGCGTACCTGGAGAAGTTGATCCGGCAGACGGAGAGCGACCCGGCCGTCGGCGGTGACCGTTTCAAACGCGCCGACGACGTCGCCGCCGTCCTGATCTGCGCGGGCTGAGGCAGTACAGATGGGAGCACCTGCCATGTCCGACCGGCCGCCGTACCTCGTCGAACGCAACCCGGGCTACTTCGAGTACCAGTTGCCGATCTCGGTGAAGCTGGTCGTCGACCACCATGGTCGGGTGCCGCTGCTGAAGAACGAGCGCGACGAGTGGGAGCTGCCCGGCGGCAAGCTGGAAGTCGGCGAGTCACCGGAGCAGGGCGTCTGCCGGGAAGTCGCCGAGGAGCTGGGCCTGACAATCACCGGCGTGCGGATCATCGACTCGTGGGTGTACGAGATCACCCCGCTTCGGCACGTCTTCATCGTCAGCTTCGGTGCGGTCTACACGGGTGAAGAAGAGTTGATCTACACCGACGAGCACAAGGAGCTCGGGGTCTTCGGCTACGACGAGGTGCCCGACCTGCATATGCCGGCACCGTACAAGGCGACGATTTCCCGCTGGCGCGACCTCGTCCGCAGTTCGACGTCACCCATGCGTTCGACATGATCCGGCGGAAGGGCTACCCCCGCTGGGGTAGCCGGCCCGCTCGGGTGTTCCTCGCCGTCATGTCGGCCGCGGTGTGTTTCGGCTGTACGTCGAGTCCGCCGGTCTCCGTCGCCGAATCGGACCCGACGCTGCTCGTTCACGACGTACGACGTGGTGGCGACGACGCGCAGATCGACGGATACCTGCGCCACCTCGCCGACGACGACTGTTTCGTCCTCGAACCGGACGCGACGACCGGGCAGGACGGGATGCGCAACGTCGCTGTCTGGCCGCCCGGCACGAAGGTGTGGCGGGACGGTGGGCAGGTCGCCGGGGTCGACGTACCGGGCCGGGAGCCGATCGCGATCGGCAGCCGGGTCGTCGGCGGTGGCGGCTACGCCAACCCCTCGACCAGCGACCTCGACCTGCCCGATGTCGCCCCCTACTGCCTGACCGGCGGCGGCGAGTTCGCCATGCTGCACACCATCACCAGCGTCACGCCATGAACGACAGGATCTCAATCGACCAACCGGCTCATGGCTTCGCCGCACAGGCGCTCGATCAGCAAGAGCTTCCGCTACGGCTGTCTACTTGAGTGGGAGCCGGTTGAGGATGCCGTCGACGGCTTCGATCAGCTCTGCTGTGCCGCGTACGACGTGGACGCCCGGCTCGGTGGCGAAGGCTTGCGCCCATCGACTTCGCATGACATGGCTGGTCAGGATCACCGGCCGGCCTTGCCCGAGGGCAAGGCGTGCCTGGATCCGGGCACCGCTGGTCTCGCCGGCTTCGACGACGAGGGTCGCTGCCGCGTACCCGCTCATCACCGCGTTGCGCATCGGGAAGCTCTGCCGGGTGGGGCCGGCGTCGGGCCAGAACTGGCTGACCACCAGGCCGACGTCGGCGATGTGGTCCTGCAGCCGCCGGTTGGCCGACGGATAGTAGTTGCGGATGCCGGTGCCGATGACCGCGACGGTCCGGCCACCGGCTGCGAGGGCTGCGGTGTGCGCAGCGGTGTCGATGCCGTGCGCAAGCCCGCTGGCGACCGTCACTCCCCGGTTGACCAGCGACGCGGCTACCGATCGGGCGATGACCAGTCCGCGCTCGGACGCCTTGCGGCTGCCGATGACGGCGATGGCCCGGTCGTTGGCACGCAGCCTGCCACGGGTGAACAGCAGCGGAGGTGCCTCCTTGATGCCGCGCAGCTGGGCGGGGTAGCTGTCGTCGGAGAAGGCGTGTACGCCGATCCCGTCCGCCTGCCATCCGGCGATCTCGTCGGCAGTGGCGGCAACCAGCTCAGCACCGGAGCCGGTCACGGCCGGAAACAGTGTCTGGGGCTGACACAGCGTTCGGTTGGGCATCGAACCTCCCACGTTCAGTCAACGGCTGGGCCGGGTGCCGGACTCGTAGGCCAGCGCCCAGGCAACGTCAGCCGGCGTCAGGGCGTACATCTCGGCGATCGTCTCGGGGTCGGTGCCTGCCGCCTGGTGTTCGGCGATGGTCTCGGTGCTCACCCCGCCGATGGCGGGCCGGCCGAAGCGGACGTCAGGCCGGACACGGATCGGCGAGTCCGGGTTCGGGTCAGGTCGGTAGCTGGCCGCGGTGTTGCCGGCCCAGTCGACTCGCCGGTGGAAGGCCTCAGCCGGCGGGGTCAGCGTCAGGCGGTCGCCGGTCGTCACGACGAGCCACCATCGTGGATGCAGGCCGGCGGCGGCCTGGAGATCCCAGACGACGGCGCGTCCGTCGGTGAAGACGCGCCGGTCAGCAATCGGGTGCGGCACGCCGAATTGGTCCCGGAGCAACGCCAGGAAGATCGGCAGCCCGGTCATCGGCACACGATGCGCCTGTCGGTGTTCCCGCAGGTAGGCCGCTTCGACGAACTCGGCCCAGTCGAGCATCCGCCGACCAGGCGGGCCGGCTCGGCTGCCGGGCGGGTCGGACCGCCGCTGGCGGCCGTCGGTGACGGCCAGCCAGCGGCGCAAGGTCGACGGCGGTACGCGGAGCAGCCGGGCCGCCGCCGCTTCGGCGTACACGCCTATTCGGCGGCGGGTACGAGGACTTCCGAGCCGGACCAGTTGATGTCGAGGTTGCCGAGGTCGCTCTCGGGTTGGTCGTCTTCGTCGAGGGTGCTGAAGGCGGCGTGGTAGCAGCCGAACCCGTGGCCGCCGGCGGTCAGGGTCGCGACCGCCCAGCCGCGCAGGTTCTCCCCCAGCTTCTCCGGCTGGCGCGGGTCGACGGCGACCCGGATGACTCCGAGCAGGTCGTACGTCTGGTCACGTGTGCCGGCGTTGTCGATACGGCACAGCGAGAACCCGTACCGCTCCTCCGCCTCCTGCTGATAGATCAACTTTCCGAATCGGTACACGGGAACCTCCTCGTTTGCGGCGGGACTGCCGACCGTGACTAGCATCAGGGAAATCGTTTGTTATATCAACCCCCTAGTCTGTAGCGACTTATTGAAGTAGGCTCACCCTGCTATCCGGTCCTGTAAGGAGTGAGGAACATGATCCAGTCACCGACGGGCCAAGAGGCAACCGACGGCGCAGACGTCTCGCCCACCGTGCAGGCATGGGAACTCGGCATCAGGCTGCGCCAGCGCCGCGAAGAGTTGGGCATGACAGCGGTTGCTTCCGGTAAGGCGACCGGCATCGCCCAGGCGTACATCTCGGGCGTAGAAGCCGGCCGTGTCAAACTGCCAGCCGGTCGACTGGCTCAACTCATCGAGATCTACGAGATCGACCCGGAGGACGCAGCCGAGCTGGAAGAGCTGCGGGTGGGAGCGACCCGTCGCGCCTGGTGGCACCAGTACTCTCAACTCTTCCCCGCTGACTTCCTCCGCTTCCTCGGCTACGAGGCCGGCGCGGATCACGTCCGCAGCTACGACAACGAGCTACTCCACGGGCTGCTCCAGACCGAGGACTACGCACGTGCCGTGATCCGTGGCGGCAACACCTACGTCCGGTTGACCGAGATGACCAGGCGAGTGAAGGCGCGCATTGCACGGCAGGCTCGGCTGACCGGCCCCAACCCCTTGAACGTGAGCACCGTCATCAGCGAGGCAGTCCTCCGGCAGCAGATCGGCGGTCCGGAGGTCATGCGCGACCAGCTCAACCACCTGGCCGAGCTGGTGTCCACGCATCCGGATCAGATCCGTATCAGGGTCGTGCCGTTCATCGCCGGAGCACACCCCGCGCTCGGCGGGCCGTTCCAGATCCTCTCGTTCCCATCGCCCCGGCTGCCTGACCTGGTCTGGCAGGAAGTCCTGACCTCCAGCGACATCATCGACCAGTCGGCTCGCGTAGCCGACTACACGATGACCTTCGCTGAGGCTGAGGAACGCGCGTTAAGCTCGCAGGACTCACTCGCGCTGATCCGCCAGATAGTCAAGGAGATGGGATGACCCCACAGGTCGGCACCCCTGACCGGGACTGGTTCAAGTCGTCGCGCAGCTCCAACAACGCTGCCTGCGTCGAGGTCCGCTTCGCTGGCGGCCAGGTGGACGTACGCGACACAAAAGACCGCACCGGCCCGACGCTCGCCTTCGGCCCCAACACCTGGACCAGCTTCGTCACCGGCCTCAAGTCCACCCTCACCCAGCCCTGACGGCAGGACCCTGCCAGGATCGACGGCTGCAACGGACCCACGGTCGGATGCGCTCCATCTGCTTCGCGCTCGGCGTGTCGTGCAGATGGAGCGCATCCGATCTTCAAACTGAGTCCGCTGGGACGCCGCCGAATTGGAGGAGCTGCGGGTGGGCGCCGCGCGTCGCGGCTGGTGGCAGGACTACGCCAAGCTCTTCCCGAACGAATTCCTGCGCTTCCTCGGCTACGAGGCCGGCGCGTCGCAGCTCCGTAGCTTTCGCTCCGAGGCCATCCACGGCCTGCTGCAGACCGAGGAGTATGCCCGTGCGGCGATCCGTGGCGGCTCCACCACGATCCGTCTAGCTGAAGTGGAGCGATGGGTCGACGTCCGGATGGCTCGTCAGGTGCGGCTCGCCGCCAGCGACCCGATCCGAATCAACACCGTGATCAGCGAAGGCGCGCTGCGTCAGCAGGTCGGCGGCCCGGCGGTGATGTGAGCGCAACTCGACCACCTCACCACCCTAATGACCGAGCGACCGGAGCAGATTGAAATCCGGGTGATGCCGTAAAGAGATGGGATGACCCCGCAGGTCGGCACCCTTGACCGGGACTGGTTCAAGTCCTCGCGAAGCTCAAGCAACGCAAGTTGCGTCGAGGTCCGCTTCGCTGGCGGCCAGGTAGACGTACGCGACACCAAGGACCGCACCGGCCCGATCCTCGCCTTCGGTGCTACCGCCTGGACCACCTTCGTCACCGGCCTCAAGCACACCCCCACCCAACCCTGACCGCCAGGCCCCGCAGGAGCTGGGCTGCCAGCCAAGGCAACCGAGCGGGCTGGTCCGGCGCCCTCGGGTCGACCACCCAGCCCTGATCTGAAGTGCTCCTGCACCCCCAAGGACCGACGGCGATCCCGGTGACGCGAACCCGAAGCCGACAACCCACTCGTGAAGCCGAAGCAAAGGTGTGATATACATCATACGGGTTCGCCCGACCGACATTAGGAGTGACTCACCTGCACCTACACAAGGAGGCTCCGGCACGCAGCCACCAAAGGCCAACGAACCAGGTCCGTTCTCATTGCCCCCCGCCGAAGTTTTGCTACGCTACGCATGCAGATCAATCATTTCTGCGTTGCCAGCTGTTCCTTCAACTCGCGAGGTGGACTCATGAGTGCAAGGCAAGTGGTACGACAGCGGAACTCACTGAACCCAAGGCGGATCGCACAAGCGGTTACCCTCGCAGCCATCATGGTCGCAGCTGTGACACTTGGCAGTTCCGCAGCAACCGCAGCTGGCACGTCGAACAAACTTTCAAACTGCTACACCGAATGGTGGAACACCGCATGGGCGCAAAAGTGCTCATCGCCGGGTGCCGGTCTGACCGGAACGTACCAATCTTCCGTCAGCTGCTCACTTCAGGGCACCCGCTACCTTGATAGATTCCGTTTTTCCGGGAGCACCCAAACCGTCTCCGGTGCCGACTGCCTCATCTCCGTCAGCAACGGGCAGATCACTTACTACTAGAACCTATCAAACGCCAGGCGAAACAGCGTGCTGGGGATGCGGTAATACGCATCCCCAGCACGCTGCCGTTGAGGAGTGAGATCATCAGATGAACGTAGTGCTAGACGCGGTGTCACAGCGGTACGGATTGACGCTTGCCATGAACCGCATCAGCCTCACACTTCAGCCTGGCACAATTGGCGTTCTCGGCCCAAACGGTGCCGGCAAGACAACCCTGCTGCGCACATTGGCCACGATCATGCCACCCAGCTACGGTTCCATATTATTCGACGACATCGAAATTGACACAGAACAGAAGGCTCGATCGGTCCGCAGCCGTATCGGCTATCTCCCACAGGACTTCGGGTTTGATCCGCAGATGACCGTTGCCGACTTTGTGGCGTATGCTGCATGGATGCGGGGAGTCGAGCCAGGAGAGTGGAATAGATCGATAGACCGCGTACTAGAGATGGTCGACTTGACCGATCGGAGACGATCGAAGATGCGAAAGCTCTCGGGCGGCATGCGTCGCCGAGCAGGCATTGCCTGGGCGATTGTAGGAAACCCTCAAATGGTGCTACTCGACGAGCCTACTGTTGGTCTGGACCCTCGCCAGCGGCTCCAGTTCAGGAGCATCTTATCCGGGCTCGATGACGCGATCGTCCTGCTGAGCACCCATCTCACTGACGACGTCGCCGCCGCCTGCGATCGAGTAATTGTCATGCACAGCGGAGAGGTCCGGTTCGACGGGTCGGTTATTGACCTATCGTCCCTGAGTCGCGAGGATCTGCCAGGTCACTCTGATCTGGAGAAGGCATACATGCATGTATTGCCAGAAAGTGAGCGGCAGGTATGAGAGTACTGCTGCTACACCTGCGCAATTCCCCAATTCGTTGGGCGCTACCACCCTTAATTGTCTTGGACCTATTGATCATATTCATACGCAGTCGGCACTGGATCGGAGTGTGGCCGGAAACAGGTGCCGCAGCTCAGGTGCCAGCATACATGCTTGGTGTCGTGACAGCCGGCGCTGCGGCATGGTCGGTGACAGCGCCAGATAGACATGGAGTAGATGAGCAACTCGCCGCAGCCAGAGTTGCTCCAGCCGCCCGCGAAGCTTACCTTCTATGTGCGACAGCCACCATTCTACTCAGCCCCTACATTATTGGCCAAGCTGTCGCCCTCGCCATTACCGCTCGGACGGCACCGCCAGGATTCCATCTTTGGATAGGCTATTTCGTTTTTGGAGCTTTTGTACTACTTGTCGCGATTGCTGTCGGCTGGCTGATGGGGAAGATCTTTAATGCCGCGATAGCCGCATTGACCGCACCACTTGGATTCCTACTCCTCATTGGAATTCTCGACCAACAGGGCTCCTTCGCCATCCTCACTGGCAGACCTGCGTTTGTAATTGACTCGCTTTCATTACTCCTACGAACTTCCAGCATAGTTGCATTTCTTGTAACACTACTTTGGATATCTAAATCGAAAAAAGTCAAACTTCGAAAGTTTGGCTTATCTTTGGCAACCGCCATAGCAGTCATAATATCCATGCTAGCCACGCCGGTCGTTGTACCACGAAATCCACCCGGAAACAACATACTCTGCATCGAAGGACGCTCGCAGCTGTGCATCTGGCCTGAGCACGAGAAGTATCTTTCTGACATTCGCACCATCAGCACTCGCATCAACGCCCTTCCCGGGAATTTTTCGATTCCAGTTCGAATGAACGAGTACGGGATAGATTCACACTCATACCTCGCCAACGAACGCGAGCAAGATTTAGATGCCGCCCCATACTTCCAAATCATCGCAGGCAGCCCATGGTCCTACGGAGATGACATCGGAAAAGCCATCCTGAGCCTGACATTCCAATTCCTTGACCGGGATGCATGTAATTGGCAAAAAATATCAGACGACGACGCGAATCGACTGTGGACGCTCGAAGCATGGCTGACGGCCTACTTGGTCGGCGGTGGCGCCCCAGACTCGATAACAAATGCCCCAAGCGAGATGCAGTATGCGTGGAAGGCGGGTCGGACGCTCGCTAGCAACAAATCTATTGACGATCAAATCTCTTGGGCCAATCAAGAAGTGAGTGAAATTCGTGACCGCTACTGCAGCTCCTCGAGTTAAGCAGTCCAGCCGCGCTTCCTGGCGCGGGATCCGGTTGTTTGTTGCTGTGCGACCGGTCCGCTCTGCTCTAATTTCAGCTGCACTCTGCGGCGTATCCGCCGCCTGGTTTGGAACAATTGAGGCCACCCTGCCAACCGTGGGCGAAAACGGCCAGGTCAGCGTCCCGCTCTGGAGAATGCTCGCAATGGCTGCGAGCGTTTTTCCGGTACTTGCACTACAGAGCAATCTGGGCGCCCTAGAATCTGTGGCTACCGCCCACCTGAAACGACTCACCTGGCTTTACGCTGTCGCCATGGCAATCACATGCTGGTTGCTGTATCTCGTCCCGGCAGGTATCACCCTTCCGATTGAAGCTCTGGCTATCACCCTCCGCGCACTCATTGCCTGGTACGGAATTTCGCTTCTATCAGGTGTGATCCTAGGGTGGCGTCTCGCCTGGGCCATGCCGGTAACAACCATCGTGTTTCTGTGGTATTGGGGATACAGCAGCCAAGGCTACTATCTCTGGTGGGAGTTCACCGCCCGCCCTCCGAACGACGTTCCCAGCCTTATCCTCAGCGGCGCGCTTCTCCTCATCGGCATCGTCGCCTACTCCGCGACCCCTTGGCGCCGCTATCGGCTACGGCCACGCTCACGGATGTTCCAGACCCAGTACCGGTAAGTCCACTCTGCAGATGGGTCAGCTACCACTACAGCCGTGCGTGTGATGTCCGCACGGCATCGGAGTCGACGGCGTGGTCAGGCCTGCTGGATCAGTCTGCGGAGGTCGGCTGCGCGGGCGTCCTCGAACTGGTTGAGCAGCGTCAGCGCGTCCTGCCGTACGGGCAGCGCTTCTGCTTCGCGGCCGGTCGCCGCGAGCGCCGTCGCCAGGTTGTGCAGCGCGACGGCGGCTTGCCAGGAGTCGCCGAGCCGGCGGTGCACTCCGGCGGCCTGGCGGTGGAAGTCCACCGCCTCCGCCGACCTGCCAAGATCCTGATACGCCTCGCCGACACCGTCGAATGCGGTCGCTTCCCGGCTGCGGTCACCGATCCGTCGTTGCAGCGCAGCAGCGCGATGCAGGATGTCGAGGGCGGCGGCGGGATCGCCGATGGCCCGCCGCACCCGGGCCAGTTCGACCAGCCAGTGGCCCAGCCACAGTGAGTTGTTCGCCTCCTCGGCAATCGCGACCGCAGTCTCGATGCGGGCCTGTGCACTGGCAACGTCGCCCATCTCCCGCTCGGCCCTGCCGAGGAAGAACAACGCATTACCTTCCTGACCACGGTCACCGAGGTCGCGTAGCTCAGCGAGGGCCTCCCGGAGCAGCTCGGCGGCCCCCGGCAACCGCAGCATCTCGTACCGTGTCTCGCCCAGATTGCTCAGCACGAGCGCCCGCCAGCGCCGGTTGCCGAGTCGGGTGACGATCTCCAGGGCTTCGGAGAAGAAGCGGACCGAGTCGGTCAGCCGGCGATGCCGCAGCCCCAGCAGGCCGAGCGCGTTGATCGAAACAGCGGTGCCCAACTCGTCACCGATCTCGCGGCGGACCGACAAGGCCGCCTGGTGGCACTCGGCCGCCTCGTCGAGTTGGCGTGCCTGGAAGTGTGCCTTGCCGAGACTTTCCAAGGTTTCGGCTTCCCCGCGCCGGTCACCGACCGACCGGGCTGACGCCAGCCCGATCCGCGCAGTGGTCGACCACTCGTCGAACGCGTTCTGATGCATGTAGACCCCGCGTAGCACCGCCGCCAGCTGCCAGGCGACCTGGTGTGCGCCGCAATCGCTGGCGAGGCGGGTCGCCCCGACCAGGTTGTGCCGTTCGGCCTCGAACCATTCGGCCGCAGTCGTCGAAGCGCCGAAGGTCATCGGCGCACTGCCATCTGGCGGGTCCAGCGGCACCGTCTGGTTGAACGGGAGCATCGCCGTCACCGCAGCGTCGGCGCTGTGCAGGTACCAGCGGAGCACCCGCAGCCGCGCCGCTTGGCGTTCGTCGTCCGGCTCATGCTGACGCACCTGATCGATGGCGTACGCGCGGAGCAGGTCGTGCAGTTGGTACCGGTCCAGCCCGATGTGCTCCAGCAGGTGGGCGCCCACGAGTTGATCGAGCAGATGCCGGATCCGGCGTGCCGGGGTGCCGGACAGTGCGACCGCCGCCGCCGCACTGAAATCCGGGCCGGGATGCAGCCCCAGCAACCGGAACAGTCGTGCCGCTTCCTCGGTCAACGCGCGGTACGACCAGGCGAACACCGTCCGGACCGCGTCGGACTCGTCACCGTCGTCGGCAGTGAGCGTGTCCCAGAGCGCTGACTCGTCGCGCAGGTCCTGAATCAGTTCGTGCAGGGCCATGAACGGCCGGCTGGCCGCTCGTTCGCCGGCGATCCGCAGCGCCAGCGGTAGCCGCGCACACAGCCGGGCCAGCTCGACCAACTCCTCCTCACTGTCCCCCTGGCGATAGCCGTCCATGACAGTCCGCAGCAGCTCGACGGCGTCGTGTTCCGGCAGGATGTCGAGCGTCAGGCGTTGGCCACCGTCCCTGGCCACCAGTGCGGAGAGTCGGTTCCGGCTGGTGACGATGACCGAGCAGGTATCTGTGCCTGGCAACAGCGGTCGGACCTGACCAACCGATGCGGCGTTGTCCAGCACGACGAGGATTCGCCGGTCGGCGAGGCGGGACCGATACACCGCTGCCCGCTCGTCCAGGTCTGCCGGGATCGCAGCAGGTGGTACGCCAAGCGACCGGAGGAACCGGTCCAGGGCCTCCGCTGGGTCGACCGGCAGTCCGCGGTCATATCCGCGCAGGTTCACATAGAGCTGTCCGTCCGGGTAGCGCGTCTTGACCCGATGTGCCCAGCGGACGGCAAGCGACGTCTTGCCAACCCCGGCCGTGCCGGCGACGACGAACAAGGTCACCGCAGGTGCGGTTTGGTGGGCGTCAGTCAGCAGGCGGTCGAGTGCCAGAAGCTCGCGGTTGCGGTTGAGGAAGCCTGCGACCCCGCCGGGTAGCTGCCGTGGCGGCGGACCGGGTGCCGGGTCGAGGCCATGAAAATGTACGCCCCCATGCACGTCACGGGCCTGCACCAGGTCCGCGCTGCCGGAAAGGTCGGTCCGGTTGACGTGTCGGGGATCCGGGTCGTCGGACGCCGCGCTGCCCTGGAACATGTCTCATGTTCCCGTAGGCGGCTCCAGTGTGGCCACTTCCCGATCGAAGAACGTGTCCAACGGCTCGCCTTGCTGGTACAGCCCTTCGATGAGACCTTGGCACCGGGCGATCAGGTCCGGGTCGGTGAAGCGACGAGCGGCGGCGAGCACACCCGTGTCGTCGTAGATTGCCTCGTACATTACGTCGAGACCGAGCGTGTAGATCTCCGGCAGCGGACCCCCGTTCTCGTACGGAGCGACCTGCTCCGGACCGACGACGTTGGTCAGGCCGCCGTACTCGTGACGGAGCCGGAGCAGGTGCAGCTCCCATTGCAGGTACGGGATGATCGGCTTCTCGACGACCCGCACACGCCGGTTGACGAAGCCCTGACGCGCGATCCGGCCGTAGTAATCGGCGAAGTCGTCGCGCTGCTCGTCGATCAGCCGAAGCGACTCATCCCACCGACCGTCGACGAAAGCCTCCCAGCTCTTGTTGCCGGGCTCCTTGAAGAACTGCTGCCGCTCCAGCTTCCAGAAGCCGACCGACTCTATCCGCCAGAAGTGCTCGTAGAAGTCGGTCAGGTAGTCGTCGAGTGTCAGCAGCTCACCTGGGTCACCGCCGAGGACTTCATGCATCAGGCATCTCCACCCTTGCCCTTGTGATCCACTAATCGTCACCCTCTATGCAACACAAATAAGCACACGACACCGTACCATCGAGGTATCCGGATCGAACGATCTCAGACAGCGCCCCAGATGTGTTCCGGTTTCATGTTTACTGAAGACTTCGACCGCTCCGGATGGAGGTTGGGATCACGTCGGCAGGAGATATCGCTCGATCGCTAGACGCAACCCGGTCAGCGCTTGCCCGCATCGTCAAGGCTCTCGCAGCTGCCGGAACAGCCATCCACCAGCAGCAAGGGCAACTCAGCGAACTGACCCGCGGGGCGAGCCATCCAGCCGCCAGCCAGGCCGTCGCTGCCGCCGCAGCGGCTGTCCAACGGCTGCAAGAGGCTGCCGAACTCACCTCAGCCGCAGGTCGAGACCTGCTCGACTACACCCGTAGAATCAGCGGCGAGCCGACAGCAGCCCCTTCGGACAGGTCTGGCCCCTACGACGCCACCTCGTCCATAGCAGCCGGCGGACGTCTGCTTCCCGATCAAGTCGAGCGGTTGAGGAGCGACCTCCCGGGTGCGGTCGAACCAGGGACCGGGCAAAAGATTTCCGCAGCGCACCGGAGACATCGAGATGAAGGTTGCCATGCAGATGCGAGATCGCGGCATCCGCCACCTCGATATCGTCCTCAACAACGTGCCTTGCAGAGGCCGGCTCGGCTGCGATGGGATGCTTCCGATCCTACTCCCGGAAGGCAGCTCCATCACCGTGCACGGTCCAAACTTCCGCAAGACCTACACAGGGGGTGCCCGCCCGTGGTGGCGCTAGAAGTCTGGTTCGACCAGGTCCCCGAGAACGACTTCGGCACCGGCGACCCGGCAATCATCATCGACGACCTGACCGGCCTCGACAAGTTGATCGAGCACATCCTGACCGCCACGACGGATCGCCAGATCCCCTCAGTCGTTCAGGCAAACCTGCTAGGCGAAGATGGTCTCCCCATAATCGAAGCAGGGATCGGTCGCGGCCGAGGATCCATCTCATACACTGACCACAACGGTGGCTTCTATTCGATCGGGGACCCTAGCCGCAGCGGCGATGCCGTCTACGACTACATGGGAAACGAACACGTCGTCCCCGCCAGCGCTGAGATTCCGCTGAGCGAGGTCCGCCAGTGGCTGGCCGAGTTCATTGCCACCGGCGGACCATCCGCCGCCGTCCCGCTGGCTCCCGAGGTCGGCTAGCGGCGGCTCAGGATCCTCTAGAAGAGGGCGTCGGGGCGGGGAAACAAGGCGTCGTCGAAGGCAGGGAGCAGCGCCTCCGGTTCCTGAGGTTTTCGGGGTCGCGGGACCGACTTGGTCGACTTGCGTGGTGTGCGGCGTGCTCCGGAGTGCAGGCCCTCGCGGTTCTCTTCGTCGTAGCGCTTGTGGTTCAGCTCCAGCAGGCGATCAAGGATCTCGACCTGCACCGCCGGGTCGATCGTGTAGCGGGTGCCCTGCCGGGTCTCGTGGAACCCGTGATTGAGCTGCAGGTCGGACCAGCCGTACGCCTCGGCAACCGCCTTGTCGATCTCGACGTGGATTTCCCGCAACCGCCGGATGTCCGCGCTGGCCACGCCCTCGTCGTGGACCAGGTTGTAGAGCTTCGTCAGCCCCAACCCCCGCCCCAACATCACCGACCGCCGGTACGAGTCCAACTCCTCACCAACCCGGTCCATCCGGTCCGTCAACTCCGGCTGCGGGAACGTCTCGAAACCATCGGACGGCGTGTAACGCGCATCCGATCGAAGACTCGACTCACCTTTAATCGTCCACCATGAGAAATGGACGCTACTTGAAAGCAGGGAGAGCTTGGATGATTGACCCGTGGCGAATACAACAAGTTGCTCATTCAATACATGTCCGGTTGACACGAACGCAGGCACGCCTGTCCGACTGACACGTGCGATGGCGAGGACGCGGTCGAGCCCTTCGATGGCCTCGTACAGCTCGGGGCGGCGACGCTCGTACTGCCACCAGCGATTGCGTGCGCTGGCGCTGTACTTGTTGCGCTCGCGTTCGGGTTTGACTTCGCGTTCGACGATGGCGAAGCAGTCCGGGTACTGCTGGGCGCGTTCGATGGGCCAGTCGTGGAAGTTGATGACCCAGCGGGTGGCCGAGCAGTCCGGACTGGTGTTCAGGTCTTCACCGTTGAGGTAGGGGAAGAGGACGTCCTTGTTACGCGGGTCCTTGGCGATCAGCGCCTGCGCCTGCTCCGGCTCCAGCAGGAATCCTTTGCCCAAGATGTTCGAGCCTTGGAACGACTGGCCGGCGTTGGCGGCGAGGCGGTGTGGGTTGCCGGTCACTCGGGACTCGGCGTCGAGCGAGGCGGTGATGCCCCGCACCTTGCGGCCGTCGAGGATGCGGTCCTCGCCGCTGCCGGCGTGCCCCACCCAGAGCAGCGACACCTCCAGCGAGGCGGTGCCCGGCCACGGCTGCGACTTGTTCGCCCGATAGATCGTCCAGCCCATGTCGATCGCCTGATCCAGGCCGACCTCGCGGGTGTCACCCTGGGCGATCGTGTTCGTGGCGATCAACCCGACCCGGCCCTGCCCGGTCACCGCCAGTTTGCGCAGCAGGAAGTACGAGCACAGGTCGGCGCTGCCGCGTCGGCCCCGGCCGACCCGCTCCACCAGATATTCGCGCAGGTCGACACCGATCGATCCGGTCAGCCGCTGGCCGCCCACGAACGGTGGGTTGGCGATGACGGCGTCGAAGCCGGCGCGGTTGCTGACCTCCGGGAACTCCAGCGGCCAGTGCAGGGGGCGGATCGGGGCGGAGCGGCTGCCGCGCAGCCAGTCGCTGATCGTGTCGGTCAACTGCCGAGTCTGCTCCGTCGACGCCTCGTCGTGCAGCACCGCGTACACCTGGTCGCTGATCGCCGACAGCCGGTCGTCGTACCTGTACTCGGGATCGTCGTCGGGGTCGTCGTCCGGATCCCACGGGCGGCGCTGTGCCCGTACGGCGGTGGACAGCGCCGCGCCCACGACGGCGTCGGCGGCCAGCCGCAGCCCGTCCCCCATCTGCTCGATCAGGCCCAGCTTCGCCGCCTTGTCGGCGGCGTCTCGGGTGTCCTGCACCACGCTCGCCTCGATCTGCTCCCGCAGCTCGGTCATCTCGGCGACCAGTTCGTGCAGCCGGTCGGTGACCGAGCCGTAGAGCCGGGCGTGCAAGGATCGCCCCTGCTCCGGGTCCAGGTGGAAGGCGGTCAGCTGGTCCAGCGAGGTGATGCCGACCAGCGAGTCACCGCAGCGCAGCGCATGGTCGAGGAAGCCGAACGGTCGCCCCTTGGCCAGGGTGACCAGCCACAGCGACAGCTTCGCCAACTCGACGGCCATGTCGTCGCGGTCCACACCGTACAGGCAGCGGGCGGCGACCATCCGGCGGGCCACCAGCCGCAGCTCCTCCTCGGTGCGCCCGTCGGCGGGCAGGTCGGCCAGCTCAGCCGGCAGCTTGTCGCGCTGCCAGGCCCGCACCACCACCTCGGCCAGGTAGCGGCAGGCGGCCACCAGGAACGCGCCGGAGCCCATCGCCGGGTCCAGCACCTTCAGCTGCAGCAGCTCCTCCGCGCTTTTCGCCCGCCACACGCCTTCCTCGGCGACGCCCTGCGCCGGGCCGGGCGCGAAACACAGCGGTGCCAGGGTGTGCCGGACGACCTCCTCGGCCAGCTCCTTCGGCGTGTAGTGGGTGCCGGTGGCCCGTCGGTCGCCGACCTGGGTGAACAGCACCGACCCGGCCGGGAAGATCGTCGGCAGGCCGCGCAGGTCGGTGCGGAGCAGCCCCCAGTACGGGCGGGCCCGCTCAGCCAGGTCGGCGTCGTTGTCGCAGGCGGCGTGCAGCGCCGCCACCTCGTCCGGCCGGGGCGTGCGGGCCAGCGCCCTGCCCACCTGACCGGCGGTCAGCCCACAGCGTTTCACCAGCCAGCCGCGGAACTCCGGCTCACCGAGCGCGGCCTGCTCGACCAGCTCGGTCAGCGGCAGCTCCGGCTCCAGTTTGCCGACCAACCCAACGTGCGGCTGATCCACCCGCAGGCAGGAGAAGTCGAGCAGTCCTTCGTAGACGTGGCCGATCTGCTCCACCCCGAGGCTGGAGTAGCTGAGCTGCTCGGCGGCCTTGCCCCGGTGGCGCAGCACCAGCAGCGCGTCCAGGATCTCCAGGATGACCCGGTCGGTGACCGCCGCCCGGTGCAGCCAGCCGAACCGGGCCGGGTCGAACAGCGACCCGCCGTGCGCCGGGATCATCAGGTCCGGGTGGGTGCAGCCGCCGTGCACCGCCGCGAACAGGGCCAGCAGCCGGGGCCAGGCCGCCGCCCGCCGGTCGGTCACCTCCTCGCTGTACAGGTCCCGCGCCAGGCTCAGCTGGGCGTGCAGCGTGGTCGCCGCGTACGCCTCCTGGTAGAGCGGGTCACCGAGCGGCAGCAGCCGCTGCTCCTCGGCGTACAGCAGGAAGACCAGACGCATCAGCACCGTCAACGCGCCCCGGTAGATCTCCCGGTCGGCGACGTCGCGCAGCAGTTCCCCGCCGGATTCGCGGTCCAGCCGGGCCAGTTCGCCGACGAACAGTTCCACCGCCCGGCGGACCTGGTCACCGAGGGTGGTGGTGACCTGGGTGAGGGCGTCGGCGCTGCGGACGAACAACCCGGCGAGGCTGGTCGACGCGGTGCCGTCCGGGTTGGCGGCCGGCGGCAGCACCCGGCTCGCCGCCAGCAGGGTGGCGAACGCCCGCAGCAGCAGCGGCTCCTCCAACCACAGGTCGGCGTCGAAGACGGCGACTCCGGTGGCGGTGCCGGGGCGGGCGTGCACCAGCGCCCAGTGCTGGCCGTTGGTGAGCAGCGCCACCGGGGTACGGGTGTCGCGGCACAGCTGCGCGGCCTGCTCGGTGGGTGCCGGCCGGTCGCCGTCGGGCCTGGTCAGCGGCGTGTCAGCCGGCAGGTGGTAGACGTGCAGCCGGGCGGCCCGGCCGCCGCCGGGCTCCGGCCCGTACATGATCCAGTCGGGTCGACGGCGACGCCGGTCGGCGCCAGCGAGGATCTCCGACGGCAGCGCGGTGCCGTCGCCACGGGCGCTGGCCGGGTAGCGCAGCAGCTCGGTCAGGATCAGCTCCACCCAGGCCGGGGCAAGCAGGTCCGGCGGGGCGTCGAGGATCTCACCCCAGCCTTGGCGGATCCGCTGGCGGACCTCGTCGGGCACGGTGTCCAGGCCGTCGGGCAGGGCGACGGTCAGCACCGGCACGGTCAGGAACGGCCCGTCCGTGCCGAGCAGGCCGAGCCATTCGGCGTGCTGCTCGTCGGCACGTTGCGGAGCCGGCCGGTACGGGCGACGGCCGGCAGTGACTGCGGTGGCGGTGCTTCGGGTGGACGGCATCAGCGGGCACCTCGGGCGAGGGAAGCGGGCACCAGGCAGGTGACGGCGGCGGGGAACCAACGGGCGGTCGGGTCGGCGTAGCGGCGGCGCAGCGCGTCGGTCTCCCGCTGCCGCTGCGCCGGGATGTCGCGCAGCCGGTTCCGCAGGGCGTCCCGGTCGGCGTGCAGTTGTTCGCGTTCCAGCTCGAACAGCGACGGCTGTTCCCAGGACGGCGTGTCGTCGAGGCGGGCCCGGATGTTGGCCGCCAGCTCGTCGAGCACCGCCCCGATCGCGGTGACCTCCTCGGCGCAGCGCTGCTCCAGCAGGCTGTACAGGCTGCGTTTGCGCTGGTCGGCGCGGACGGCGAGAGCCCGGCTGAGCGGCTCGGACAGCGTCGGCCACAGCTCGACGAGCTGGCCCAGCATCGGCTCCGCCGGTGTCTCGTCGGTGGCGGCGGCGAGTAGCGCGTCCAGCTCCTCCTGGCGGGCGCGGGTCAGTTTGCCGGCGACGATCGGCCCGCCCGCGGTGATGATCTCCTCGTGCAGTCGGGTGCCTTCCGTGCCGGTGATCACCACCCGGCCGTGGGCGATCAGCGCCGGGCTGCGCAGCAGCTCGCCGGGGACGATCCGGGCGGTGACCCGGTGCAGCCGCTTCCCGGTGCCCGCGTCGGGGCCGGTGCCGGCACCGGAGGTGCTGCCGCTGGACCCGCCGCCGGTCCGTGACCACAGTTCGGCGCGCAGCAGCCGCAGGCACATGCCGACCAGCCGGTGCCCGAGGTGCAGCAGCACCACGTCGGTGCGGCCCTTCGCGGCGTCCGGGTCGAACGTGACCGGCCTTTCCCGGCCGGTGACCGGATGCAGCAGCCCGTCGGTGCGGGCCGTCGCCCACGCGCCGGGCAGCTCCGGCAGCCGGAACCAGGTGCCGGTGGCGTCCGCCGGGGTCGGGGCCGCGATCAGGTCGCGGCGGTGCGCCAGCCGCAGCGCCGTGCGGACCACCCGCTCCACCGTGGCCGGGGTCAGGTTCAGCTGGGTACGGCTGGCATGCAGCTTCTCGGTGAGCCGCTGCAGTTCACGGGCCAGGTCACGCTCGTACCGTAGCCGGGCACGGCTGGCCCGCCGGCCGATCTCGGCGTCGGTGGCCCGCCAGTCCGTACGCTTGCCGGTCATCTTCTGCTCGACCTGGGTGGCGATGACCTCACCGGCGCTGCCCAGGTCGGTGCGGATCGCCTCGACCTTCTCCACCGCCAGCCGCAGGAACGCCAGCTCGTCCTCAAGGGACCCGTCGGTGTAGTCGGCGTGCTGCCAGCCGGCCGGGACGAAGTGCAGCACCTGCACCTCGGCGGCCCGTTGACCGTGCCGGTCGATGCGGCCGTTGCGCTGCTCCAGCCGGTTGGGGTTCCACGGGATCTCCCAGTGCAGCAGCCGGTGGCAGTGCCGCTGCAGGTTGATGCCTTCGCTGGCGGCGTCGGTGGCCAGCAGCACCCGCACCGGGTCCAGGGACGGGTCCTCGGTGAAGACGTTCTTGACCCGTTCGCGTTCCTGCGGGTCCTGCCCGCCGAACAGCAGCGCGATCCGCTCCGCCGGGTAGCCGGCGGTGATCAGCCGTTCGTGCAGCCAGCGTTGGGTGTCGCGGTACTCGGTGAAGATGATGACCCGCTCGTCGGACCAGTCGTCGCCCGGCCGCACGATCGGGTCCAGCCAGGCGCGCAGCGCGGTGAACTTGGCGTCCGGCTGGTGCTGCGCCGACCGGGCCCAGGTCCGCAGCTCGGTGAGCAGCGCCTTCTCCTCGGTGGACAGCGGCGGCGCCCAGCGGCGTACGGCGGTCAGGGCGTCGGCTTCGACCTCGCCGTACGCCTGGTCGTCCTCGGTGGTCTCGTCGAGGCGGTCGATCACCGGCCGGAGCACCTTGTCGGCTTTGTCGCGTACCGGGGTGGTGTCGCCGGACCCGCTCGGGGCGCGCGCGGACATGGTCGCGAGGTGGGTGTCGACGGTTTCGGCGAACGCCTTCGGTGACGAGAAAAGTCGCCGTTTCAGCAGCGTGGTGACGAAGTCGGCGGCGAGTTGCCCGGCCCGGTCGGCGGCGGCGTCGCGGCGGCTGGCGGCGTAGCGGGACAGCAGCTCGTGGGCGTGCCGTTCGGCGGCCGGGTAGTCGACCTCAAGGTAGTCGAGGCGGCGCACCGGGAACCGTGGGCTGCCGTCCCACCTCGGCGGCAGGTCGCTCTTGAGCCGGCGGACCATCACCCGGGCCAGCTGCTCGTCGGTCGGTTTCACCCCTCGGGCGAAGCGCTGGTCGTCGAGCAGCTCCAGCAGCGCGGTGAACGACTCCAGGTAGCCGTTGTGCGGGGTCGCCGACAGGAACAGCCGGTGCTCGCAGTGCGGGGCGAGGATCCGGATCGCCTTGGTCCGCTGGGAGTCGGTGGCGTAGCGGCCCCGGCCGGCCGGCGCGCAGGTGTGGATCTCGTCGACCACGAGCAGGTCGATGGCGCGCGGGTAGCGGGGGGCGGTCGGCAGCACCTCGCGGAGCAGCCGCAGCGGGCGGTCGCGTTTGAGCCAGTCGACGCTGACGATCAACCGGGGGTAGTGGGTCCACGGGTTCGCGTACAGGCCTCGGCTGCGTCGCAGGTCACGCAGCAGTGCGCTGTCGACGATGCGGAATTCGAGGCCGAACTTGTCGCGCATTTCGTCGCGCCACTGCCGGGTCAGCCCGGCCGGGCAGACGATCACCATCGTCCGGGCCCGGTGCCGCAACATCAACTCCTGCATGACCAGGCCGGATTCGATTGTCTTACCCAGACCGACATCATCGGCGATCAATAAGTTGGTGCGTGGCATGGACAACGCCCGGACCACCGGGTCAAGCTGGTAGTCCTCGATTTCCACGCCGGACCGGAACGGGGCCTGCAACGCCGTACGGTCGGCGGAGGCAATCGCGCCCCAACGGACCGCGTCGAGGAATGCGTCCAGCTGGGCCGGGTCGTCGAACCCGTCACCCGGACCGGGCAGGACGGTGGAGTCGTGCACCGCCCGACCGGGCTCCAACTCCCAGACCACCCGCAACTCCTCGTCGCGGGCATCGTCCTCGACGCTGATCAGCTGCACCAGGTGCGGCGCCTGCCCGGTGAACACCTGCGGGTCGGCGCTGGCGACCTCACCGCGGACCACCTGCGCCGCCACCCACCTGCGGTTTCGCACCGTCACCAGTTGGCCTTCGGCGGGCACCGCCGACTGGTCCGTCAGGGTTGTGACAGCAGATCCACCACGCTGACCATCGTCGATAGTTTGGTGCGAGATGTCCGAACGGCCCATTCCATACGTACGTGCCTCCACTCTGCACCTTTCGTCGTTCTCCGCGCTCGGAACTGTTGCGTAGCATGGGCTCTCCGCGAACGCAGGCGTGCAGGCTAGTGCAATTCGTCCACACAGTCGACAGGGGTTACGACAGTGGCCAAGCTCGGAATCGCCAAGGACTTCCTGGCCGACTATGCCAAGCTGCAAAAACCCGTTCAGAAATCGGTTTCCGCCGTGATCGACAAGTTCGCGGCACACACCCACGCCGGCATCCACCTGGAGAAACTCGCCAACGCCAAGGACTCCCGCATCCGCACCATCCGGATCACCCAGTTCTACCGGGGCGTCGTACTCGCCCCGACCAGCGGCGACGAGTTCCTGCTGCTCACCGTCCTGCCCCACGACGACGCCATCGAGTACGCCACCAGCCGGCGGTTCACCGTCAACCAGGCCCTCGGCGTCCTCGAAGTCCGCAACCAGCAGGCCCTCGACAGCATCGAGCCAGCCCTGCAGCAGGCCGCCAGGGCCAACCCGAGCATGCTGTTCAGCCGGGTCAACGACGCCGACCTGATCCGACTCGGCGTCGACGCCGACATCCTCCCCCTGGTCCGGCTGCTCACCACCGAAGCGCACCTGGAAGCCCTGGCGAACCTGCTACCCGCCGCCCAGTACGACGCACTCACCGGCCTCGCCGCCGGATACACCCCGGAGCAGGTCTGGGACGAGGTCAGCGCACACCTGCCGACCAGCGCACCCGCCGAGCCGGTCGACCCGGACGACCTGGCCGCCGCCGCCGCCCGCACCCCGGACCGCTTCCACCTGGTCTCCGGCCCCGCCGAGCTGGCCAGCATCCTCGCCCACCCGTTCGACGCCTGGCGGGTCTTCCTGCACCCGACCCAACGGGAGATCGCCCACCGCCCGTCGTACGCCGGACCGGCGCTGGTCACCGGCGGTGCCGGCACCGGCAAGACGGTGACCGCCCTGCACCGGGCGGTGTTCCTCGCCGCCCGGATCACCGGCGGCCCGGACCGGCTGCTGCTGACCACCTTCACCCGCAACCTCGCCGACGCTCTCGACCGGCAACTCGGCCTGCTCACCGACGATGCGCCGATACGGGACCGGATCGACGTGCTGAACGTCGACCGGCTCGCCTACCGGATCGTCGCCGAGACCCTCGGCCGCCAACCGGTCATCGCCGACGCCAGGACCGTCACCCGACCGCTGTGGGAACAGGCCGCCGACGCCACCGGCGGGCAGCACAGCGCCACCTTCCTGCAGCGCGAATGGGAGCAGGTGATCCTGGCCCAGGGCATCACCGAACCGGCCGGCTACCTGGCCGCCCGCCGACACGGCCGGGGCGCGCCGCTGCGCGCAGACCAACGGCTCGCCGTCTGGGAAGCGATCCGGCAGGTCACCGACGCGTTGCGGCAACAGGAGCAGTACACCCACCTGCAGCTGGCCGACCAGGCGGCGAAGATCCTCGCCGAACGGCCGGACCGCCCGTACCGGCACGTCATCGTCGACGAAGGCCAGGACCTGCACCCGGCCCAGTGGCGACTGCTGCGGGCCGCCGTCGCCGCCGGCCCCGACGACCTGTTCATCGTCGCCGACCCGCACCAGCGCATCTACGACAACCATGTGTCGCTGGGCAGCCTCGGCGTCGGGATCCGCGGCCGCAGCCGCAAGCTGACCATCAACTACCGCACCACCCAGGAGATCCTCGCCTGGTCGGTGCGGCTGCTCACCGGCGTGCACCCGACCGGGCTGGACGACCAGCAGGACGACCTGACCGGCTACCGGTCGCCGATGCACGGCCGCCGGCCCCGGGTAGCCGGCCACCCGGACCGGGACGCCGAGCACGACCAGCTCGTCACCCAGGTACGCAGCTGGATCGACGACGGGGTCGAGCCACACGCGATCGCCGTCGCCGCCCGCAACGGCCACCTGGCCCGCGCCGCCCGCGACCGGCTCGGCACCGCCGGCATCCCGGTCAGCACCCCCACCGCCAGCAAGACCAACGCGGTACGGGTCGGCACCATGCACGCGATGAAAGGGCTCGAGTTCCGCTGCGTCGCGGCGATCGGCGTCGACGCCGACACCATGCCGGCCCGCTCGACGATCACCGCAGCCGACGACGACCCCACCGCGCACCGGCACGACCTGCAACGGGAACGCTGCCTGCTCTTCGTCGCCTGCACCCGCGCCCGGGACTCGCTCTACGTCTCCTACGCCGGTGCGCCCAGCCCGTTCCTCGACGCCCGGCCCACCCACTGACCAACCCCTTGAACCCTCCGCCACACAGCCCTGCTCAACGGACTCATGGCGGGGACCGCCCGTCGAGCCCGCCTCAACACTCGGCCGTCGAGGCGGGCTCGACGCAGACAGAGAGCCGGTGCGGGAAGTCGATCGAGCGAACGCCCCCGGTCGACCGGTAGGTCACCGTGACGGGTGGGGCCTCCCACAGGCCGGGCCGAACGGCCGTGATCTTGAATACGGTCGAGTAGCGTTCCCGGCTGGCATCGCTCGGCAGCAGCTCGACCGAAGCCGGGTCGACGGCGGTCAGACCAGGTGCGAACACGGGCGGGAACCGGTCGGTGAAGCCGACTCCGTCGGGTTGGTCCGGCGCCAGCGCCACCAGGCCGACGGAGTCCACGCTGACGACCGCCGAGTCGCTGGTCGCCATCTCAACGGAGATCAGCTGGACCGGAGAGCTTGTCACGTTCCGGAAGACGACCAGGCCGTCGTAGCGGCTCTGGCTGACCTCCAGCTGTGAGCTGTGCTGGCTGCCGCGCCCGGCCGATTCGAGGGCGACACCCCGATGATCGTCGTCGGCCAGGCCTGCGGACGACGACTGCCTGGGCGCCCCGCTATCCGGGCCGTCCGAGCCGCCGGTGCACCCGGCGACGCCGAACGCCAGGACCACAGCGAGACCCAGAGCGGTAGGCAGCCTTCCCATGTCTCCCCACGTCACCCCTTGTTAACACCCGCCCTGCGGGTTCGGATACCACCAGGCCGTCGCCGGGTAGTCGTCCCGCTTCCAGCAGTAGTAGTTCGAACTGTGTGACGCGAGTGGGGCGTACGCCACCGCGTCAGCCGACGTGGTCACCGTGCAGTTGGTGTTGAGCCGATGCTTCCTGAAGCCGAACAGCCGGCCTTCTTTCGTCCGTACCAGGCGGGACGTCACCCCCGACGACAGCGGGATCGAGTGGCTCCAGCTGGTCGTGTGGCTCGACCCGACGGTGAGGTCGACACCGAAGGTGGTCTCAGCCGACGCGACGAGCGCACCGGCCGAGACCGAAAAGCTCGCCGACGTGGTGACCGAGATGTCGATCGTGCCGCTACCGGTGAAGTCGATGGACCCGGGACCGGTCTGCCAGTCGCTCGCGGTGTCGGTGGAGATCCAGACCTTCTGTGGCGACCAGACCTCGTAGGTCTCCTCGATCGGGCAGGCCTGGGGGACCATGTCGGCGGCCCGCACCGGAGCGACCGCGAGCAACGACAGCGCCGTGCCGGCCGCCACGACCATGGCGGCCCGTACCCCGCTCGGCAGGCACCCCCGCCCCATCAACAACAATGATCGGGACATATCGATACGGTAGGCGGGCCAGTCCACGGACCACAAGGCGGACCCGGGCAGCACGGTGCAAGATCTCCGACAGACGCCTCGGCACTCAGGTCAGGCCGGGGGTCAGCAGGCCGCTCTCGTACGCGAGGATGACCAACTGGGCGCGGTCGTGCGCGTACAGCTTGGTCATGATCCGGTTGACGTGGGTCTTCGCCGTGTGCGGCGAGATCACCAGGTCCTGGGCGATCTGCTGGTTCGACCGGCCGCGCGCGACCAGCAGCAGCACCTCGCGTTCCCGGTCGGTCAACTGGTCGAGCGCCTCGCTGGCCGGATTCGGCCGGCTCACCGCTGCGGCCGGTGGGTGGCCTGGCAGCACGTACCGCTCGATGAGGCTGCGGGTCGCGGCCGGCGACAGCAGCGCCTCACCGGCGTGCACCGCGCGGACCGCCCGGACGATCTCCTCCGGCTCCGCACCCTTGCCGATGAAGCCGCTGGCACCCGCCCGCAGCGCCGCCACCAGGTACTCGTCCTCCTCGAACGTGGTGAGGATCAGCACCCGGGTGTCGGCCAGCGCCGGGTCGGCGCAGATGGCCGCCGTCGCGCCGATGCCGTCGAGTTGCGGCATCCGGATGTCCATCAGTACGACGTCGGGACGCAGCGACCCGGCGAGCCCGACGGCCTGCGTACCGTTGACGGCTTCGCCGACGACGCTGATCTCGTCGTGGTCGGTCAGGATGTCGGTCACGGCCTGGCGGATCAGTGGCTGGTCGTCGACGACGAGCACGCTGGTCACCGGGGTTCCTCCTTGGGTAGCGGCAGGGTGGCGGCGAGCCGGTAGCCGCCCGGGGACAGGCCGGTTTCGACGACGCCACGGACCGAGGCGACCCGTTCCCGCAGACCGACCAGTCCGTGCCCGCTGCTGGGCACCTCGAGCCGGTCGTCGGCCGACCGGCCGGACACTGGATTCGTGACCATCACGTGGATCCGGTCAGGGTCGACCTCGACCTGGACATGCGCGCGATGCCCGGCACCATGCTTATGGGCGTTGGTCAGGCCTTCCTGGATCACCCGGTAGGCGACCACGTCGACCGCGCCAGTGACCGCCGACAGATCCCCGTCGGTACGCAGCGACACGTGGAGCCCGGCCCCGGTGAACCCGGCGACCAGCTGGTCGAGCCGGTGCATACCCGGCTGCGGGGCGGTCGCCGCCCCGTTGGCCGGGTCGTCGTCCTCGGTCCGCAGCACCCGCAGCAGGTCGCCGATCTCGGTGAGCACGGTCCGGGCCGCGCCCCGGATGACGCCGAGCGACTGCTGGGCCCGGTCAGGGCGGGTCTGCAGCGCCGACGAGGCCACCCCGGCGTTCAAACTGATCACCGAGATCTGGTGAGCGACGACGTCGTGCAGGTCACGGGCGATCCGCAGCCGTTCCTCGGTCACCCGTCGACGGGCCTCCGATTCGCGGGTCTGTTCGGCACGCTCGGCGCGTTCGAGGATAGCGAGCAGGTACTCCCGCCGGGACCGGGTGGCGTCGCCAGCGGCGGCCGCGAACGCGACCAGGACGATGACCTGGAACGCCCGGGGATCGAACACGCTCCCGATTGCCGTCAGGAGGTTGAGTAGGGTCGTCGCGACAACGGCGGCGCAGGCTGTGGTGAGCGTGGTCCGCCGGTCCGTGCGGTTCGCCGCGCCGAACATGGCGATCGACACCGCGAGCACCACGCCCGGCTCCAGCGCCCCGGTGGCCGCCACCAGACCGTAGACCGCGATACAGCCGGCCAGCACCGGCAGCGGCCAGCGCCGCCGCAGCGGCAGCAGCACGGCCGGGACGATCGCCAGGGCGACGGTGACCGGTCCGGCCTGCTCATGCTCGGGGACTTTGAACGGGGTGAGCGCCGTCGCGACGATGATCACCGCCGCGACGAGGTCACCGACCCACGGCGGTACGCGCGGACGCCGATGTCTCGGGTCCGCCGGCCCGGCCGTAGTGGTCGTCATGGCCCCAGTCTGCCGGCCGCCGTGACCGGGCAGGTCCACCTGTCGCGGTAATCCCCGATACCGCGCACGCGGTACGCGGGTGCCCGCCGCAGAGTGACGCGGCGGGCCGGGCCGTTGACGACGATGGAGACACCAGCCGGAAAGCGGCCTGGTCGGCGAATACGAGGAGTCCGATGGAAAGCCCTGTCATCTCGGCTGTCAACGTACAGAAAACGTACGGCCGGGGCGCGAACAGCTTCGACGCGTTGAAGGGAGTAAACTTCGACATACATGACGGGGAAAGCGTCGCGATCCTCGGCAAGAGCGGGTCGGGCAAGTCGACCCTGATGCACATTCTCGCGCTGCTGGACGCGCCAACGTCGGGCTCGATCATGCTCGGCGGCGTCGATACCCGTACGCTGCGGGGCAGCCGGCTCAACCAGACCCGCAACAAGACCTTCGGGTTCGTCTTCCAGCAGTTCTTCCTCACCTCGAACATCTCGGTGCTCGACAACGTCATGCTTCCGATGAAGATCGCCGGCGTGGGGCGCACCGAGCGCAGACGGCGCGGCATGGCCGCCTTGGAGCAACTGGAGCTGGTTGACAAGGCGAAGAACAAGGCCGCGAATCTTTCCGGTGGGCAGAAACAACGCGTGGTGATCGCGCGGGCGCTGGTGAACAATCCGCGGATCATCTTCGCCGACGAGCCCACCGGCAACCTCGATTCCGCGACCGGCACGGTGGTGGAGGACATTCTCTTCGGCCTCAACCGGCAGAACGGCATCACCCTGATCGTCGTCACCCACGACGAGGAGCTCGCGGCGCGCTGCGACCGCCGCATCCTCGTCCGGGACGGTCAGCTGGTCAGCGACTCGGCGGCGGTGCCGGCATGAAGATCTCCGACCTGGTCGGTTCGGCCACCGCGAACACCTTCCGGTCCAAGACCCGCACGCTGCTGACGATCCTGGCGATCTTCATCGGCGCGTTCACCCTGACCCTGACCAGCGGGCTCGGCACCGGCATCAACGCGTACATCGACGACACGGTGACCGCGATCGGCGCCTCTGACGTCATGACGGTCGTGAAGACCTCCGAGCAGGGCGACGGGTTCGGCACCGCCGACGCCGGGCCGGCCGAGTACGACCCGGACACGGTGTCGAGCGGGGAGGCCGGGCCACCCGGGCAGACGGTCGTCGCGCTCACCCCGGCGGATCTCGAAGCGCTGGCCGACATCGAAGGTGTGCTCGACGTGCAGCCCACCAGGTCGATCAGCGCTGACTACATCCAGGTCGGCGACGGCACGCGCTACGTCGTGAACGTTGGCGGGCTGGTCGCCGGGCAGCGGACCCCGCTGGCGGCCGGGGCCGAACCGGACAACTCGTCCACCCAGCCGCAGCTCGCACTCCCGACGTCGTACGTCGAACCGCTCGGCTTCGCCGACAAGGCGGCTGCGCTCGGCGAGACCGTCTCGATCGCGGTCACCGACGCCGAGCGCACCCGGCAGGTGATCGAGGCGACGATCGTCGGGGTGGCCGAGGAGACCCTGGCGACCCCGGCCGGAGCCAGCATCGTGCCCAACGACGCGCTGACCGACGCGCTGTTCGACGCGCAGAACACCGGCATCCCCGCCGTCGAGGCGCAGCGGTACGCCCAGGCGAGCATCTGGTTCGACCCCGCCGCGACCGACGAGCAGATCGACGCGCTGAAGGATCGACTGGCCGACGCCGGCTACACCGGGAGCACGGTCGCCGACCAACTCGGGGCGTTCCGGACCGTCATCGACGGCATCGTCTGGGTGCTCAACGCCTTCGCGGTGATCGCGCTGCTGGCGGCGAGCTTCGGGATCGTCAACACCCTGTTCATGTCGGTGCAGGAGCGCACCCGCGAGATCGGCTTGATGAAGGCGATGGGCATGGGCTCCGGCAAGGTGTTCGGCCTGTTCAGCCTGGAGGCCACGGTCATCGGTTTCCTTGGCAGCGCGATCGGTGCGGTGTTGGCGATCGTGGCCGGTACGGCGATCAGCAGCGCGCTGGCCGACGGTTTCCTGTCGGACCTGCCCGGACTGACGCTGATCGCGTTCGAGCCGGCCCCGATCGCGATGATCATCCTGCTGGTGATGGCGATCGCGTTCCTGGCCGGCACGCTGCCGGCGTCGCGGGCGGCCCGGGCCGATCCGGTCGAATCGCTGCGCTACGAGTAGCAGCGACCGGGCCGGTCGACGGTCGGCAAGCACCACGTGCCTGGCGGGATCCGTTCCCGCCAGGCACGTCACTGCTGCCAATCAGGCTCCGCAGGTCGGTCAGGACGGAAAGTACGAGTTGGTGGTGGCACTGCTGTACGGGGAGTAGTTCCAGTAGTGGTACATCAGGGGCAGCTGACCCCACTTGGACCGTACGTACCTGCTGGTGCCGACCCAGATGCCGGAGTGATCGTCACTGGCGTACGACAGCTTCATGCTGGAGAACCAGATGTACGGCGGGTGCCAGCGGGTGTAGCTGCCATCGAGCCAGTACTGGTCGTCACCGGGGCTGTTCATCCACCGGTTGTTCGCGCTGGAAGTGCTGTACCAGGCGTATGAGTGGCAGTTGTACATGCGCGAGGCGTTGCTTTCCCGGGTGGCCGACGGATAAAAGCTGTCCACGTAGTTGTTGCCGTTGGTGATCTCGGCGCTGGTCAGCTCGTACGTCCTGGTGATCACCGTGACCGGGGTGCCGTTGGGGGTGTAGACGGTGCTGTAGTAGTCCAGCGTCCCGACGTCGTCGCTGACCGGGTGCGCGACGCTGGGATCGGCCAGGTGTGCCCGTACGGCGGCAACGGTGGTCTCGACCGCGCCCGGCCGCAGTTGCAGGCCCTCCCGCAGCAACTCCGAGCGGGTCCAGTCCCAGCCTTCCCGGATCGCGAGCGTGCGGCCCAGCAGCACCGCGGTCGGTTCCAGGCTGGCCTGGCTGTACGTCTTGGCGTCGGCCTGCTTGGCTCGGTGTACGGCGAGTCCGACGTGCAGCAACTCCGCGGACTGCGCCGTGGTCAGGGTGGCCAGCACCTGCGGCTGGGCGAGGACGGTTTCCAGTTTCCATGCGGTCATGACCCGGTCACCTGCTTCATCGAGCGTCTCACCGGGGCGGGCCGCAAGGTTCAGGGTCCGGTAGCGCTTCAGCAGTTCCTGGCCGGCGTCGGGGCGGCGGAGCAGTTCCTGCAGTCCGGTGAAGCGTGCGGTGACGGTCTCGAAGCCTTGTTGGACGCTGTTGAAGGCCAGGGCGTCGGGCAGCAGCGGGTACGCCAGGACGGCGTCGACGAGCAGCGGGGTCCGCAAGGCGGCGGCGGTCTTGTCCGGCATCTGTACGGCGTCGACCATCTCCTGGTGGCTGCTCAGCGCGCGCCACTGCGCGGTGCCGGGGGTCACCTGGTAGATGAAGGGTCGGTCGGCGGCCGAGACCGGGGTGCCGGGCGTGAGGGTGGCGACGAGGGCGCCGGTGATCGCTGCGACGAGGGCGCGCCGGGTGAGGCGGGCGGGACGGGACATCCGTGATCCTCTCGAGGAAGAACTGGATCGACACAGGAACACCATGATCGACAAGAATCGATCTGTGTCGCCCCGGAACGTTACCAGGGTCCACGGTTGTGGAATGGTCGCAAATTCAAGCAGGAGACGGTCAGTGTCAGACATTCATTGGACACCAGACCAGAGGGCGACACGATCGCCCGATGCCGCCCTCCCGTGCCAAACGTCCACCCCCAGGACCGCGCGGACATCCACTGGCCGGACAGCGGTGAGGCAGCTGTCGGCCGGCCATGGGCGCTGCGTACCACCTGGACGACCGTGCTGGACCGAATCGCCGACCCCGACCGGACCACCTTCTGACCAAAGCGGGACGCCGCCAAGTCAGACAACTGCCAGGATTGTTTTTCATATTTGCTATTGTCTAAGTAATTTTGCCATGTTAGCGCTTGCATCAGCATCGACACACAACAAAACTGTCAATATCCAGTAAGCCTGAGATCCCCAGTCCCATTCAGGAGGGAACAGTGCGGCTCAGCCACACGACCAGTCGGGCCACCCGGCTGCTCGCCGTCGCCGTCGGCGTAGTCACCGCCGGCGCGCTCGCCCTGCCATCCGCCGGGGCAGCCGCCCCGGTCGTCTACACCGCCAGCGAACTAGCCCAGGTCAGCGACCTGGTGGAAGCCTCCGGCGTCGAAGGGATCGCCTGGCACGTCGACAGCGCCTCCGGTCGCGTCGTGGTGACCGCCGACAGCAGCGTCTCCCGCGCCGAGATCGCCAAGATCCGGCTGGCCGCACGCGGCAAGGCCAGCGCGATCCGGGTCGAGCGTACGTCCGGCGTCTTCACCCGGCTGGTCTCGTCCGGCGACCCGATCTACGGCAGCGGCGGCCGGTGCTCGCTCGGGTTCAACGCCGTACGCGGCAGCACCTACTACTTCCTCACCGCCGGGCACTGCGGTGAGGTGGTCAGCACCTGGTACAGCAACTCCGCGCAGACCAACCTGATCGGCCCGACCATCGACTACAGCTTCCCCGGTGACGACTACGCGCTGGTCCGCTACGACAACCCGGCGCAGAGCCACCCGGGTGGGTTCAGCGTCGGCGACGCCTTCGTCGGGCAGTCGGTGACCCGCACCGGTTCGACCACCGGCACCCACAGCGGTACGGTCACCGCGCTCAACGCCCGGGTCCGCTACCTGGGCAGCGGGGTCGTCCGCGGTCTGATCCGGACCAACGTCTGCGCCGAGCCGGGCGACTCCGGCGGCCCGCTCTACTCCGGGTCGACCGCGCTGGGCCTCACCTCGGGCGGCAGCGGCAACTGCCGGACCGGCGGCACGACCTTCTACCAGCCGGTGCGCGAGGCGGTCGACGAGTACGACGTGACGATCTACTGATCGGCCCGGTTGGCCGTCGCCGCTGATCCCGACCGGCGGCCGCCGCCACTGGTCGATCCGCGGCCGGGCCGGCCACCGGAGAGTGTGCTCCCCGGTGGCCGGCCCGGCCGATGTCGGACGGCCAGCAGCACCCGCAGCAGCATCGCCGGAGTCGCCAACGACACCGGCCGGGCCAGCAGATGCTGCACCAGCAGCGCCTGCCGGGCCACCACCGGCGACGTGTGACAGGCCCGGGACACCAGGTTCCGGTACCGGTTGACCAGACCGGTACCGACCGGCCGGTGGCCCGTGGTCCGGGGATCGGCGAAGTCGGCTCCGACGGCGGTACGCCACAGTGCGTCGACCGCCCGGCCGGCCCGACGGTAGAAGGCACCGGCCAGCCGTGGCGAGGTCGGCCCGTACCGCCGCAGCGCCCGGTCCAACGCCCGAGCCTGCCGGGCGGCGGAGGTCACACCTTGCGCGTGGATCGGGTTGAGGCTGCAGATCGCGTCGCCCAGGACCAGGAATCCGGCCGGGGTACGGCGCAGCCGTTCCACCTGCCGGCGCTGATCGGTGGCGATCCGGTGGGTCAGCACCGGGCTGAGCGCTTCGGCCTTGGTCAGCACGTCGGCGATGGTGGGTGACGGGAGCTCCCGGGCGAAGTTCTCGAACTCGACCGGGTCACTCGGCGGCACCTCCCCGTGCCGGGAGCCGATGGTGATCAGCCAGCGGTCGCCTTCCACCGGCACCATGGTGCCGGTCCGGTGGCCGCCGGCCCGGTCGTCGACCACGACCGCGAGGGCACCGTCGAGGTCATCCGGGCCCCGCCGGACCAGCTGCGACGCGTACGCCGCGTCGACCCGTACCGCCGCGACCTCCGGTGCCGGGAAGCCAAGCTCGGCCAACTGGTCCAGGAAGCGGGTGTTGCGCCCGGTACAGGCGACGACCAGGTCGGCCCGGTGCTCGACCCCGTCCACCCGGACACCGGTGACCCGGGCATCGTCGACGCTGGCGCCGAGCATCCGGGCGCCGGCAGTCCGGCCGGTCGCGACGACCAGGCCGTCGACCGCGGTCCGGTCGACGACGGTCACGTTGCGCCGCTGCCGCAGCAGGCACCGACGGACCGCGTCCTCCAGCAGCGGCCGACTCGCCGACATGGCGAGGAACCCGAGGTCGGGACGGGCCCGGTAGCCGCCGCCCTGATGCCACACCAGGCCGGCGCCGTGCAGTGGGACGGCACCGGCGGCGGCCAGTTCCCCGGTGAGCCCGGGGAACCAGCCGTCAAGGAGCCGCCGACCGGCCGCCAGCAGCAGGTGGCCGTGGCGGCCCTGCGGGACGCCCCGGCGTGGCACCGCGTCGTCGGGCAGCCGGTCCCGTTCCAGGACCGTCACCCGATCGACGTGGTCGCTCAGCACCCGCGCGGTGGCCAGACCGGCGATTCCCGCCCCGATCACGATCGCGCTGGTGCCGTCGCTGTCGCTCACCCTTGTTTCGCCCTTCCGGGTCGAACCCGCCGACCCGCCGACAGGTCCTACGATCATCGGGCCGCGACCGGACACGGCGCGTGATGGAGATCTGAGGATTCTCTGAGGAAGGGCTGAGCCTCAGGGTTCAGCCCAAACCCCTCAGGGTTCAGCCCAAACCCCTCAGGGTTCAGCCCAGACCGAAGCGTTCGGCGTGGATCTGGGCGTTCGGCACGCCGATGGCCCGGACACTGTCGACGACGGCGGTGGTCATCGCCGGCGGCCCGCAGACGAACACCTCGCGTTCGGTGATATCCGGCACCCGTGCGAGCAGGTTCTCCGGGTCGAACGGCCGGTTCGGCGGCGACCCGGACCCGGTGCGCCCGGTCAGCACGTGCAGCTGCGCACCCTGCGCGGCGGCCAGCCCTTGCAGCTCGCCGAGGAGCACCGCGTCGGTCTCCTTGGCCGCCCGGTAGAGCACCACCGTCGAACCGCCCGACTCCTCCAGCAGCGCCCGGATCGGGGTGACCCCGACGCCACCGGCGACCAGCAGGGTCTTGTCCAGTTTGCGGTGCAGGTTGGTGAATGCGCCGTACGGCCCCTCGATGAAGACCCGGTTGCCGACCTTCAGGTGCCGTAGCCCGGCGCTGGTCTTGCCGGCGGCCTTCGCGGTCAGCCGCAGGGAACGTCCGTCGGGTGCCGCCGACAGCGAGAACGGGTTCGCCTGCCACCAGCGGTTGTGACCGGGGAACCGCCAGATGCAGAACTGCCCGGCCCGCGAGGGCAGCCGGTCCAGGTGGCGGCCGGTGACGTACACCGAGGTCACGTTGTCGGCCTCGGGCACCACGGCGGCGACCCGGAACTGGTGGTACGCGTTGCGCCACAGCGGCACAGCGACCCGGTTGACGATCAGGGCCCCGATCACCAGTGCCCACAGTGTCCACCAGTAGATGTTGGCCGGGGCCGAGTCGAAGGTGGTGGTCTCCATGAACTGGTGCACCAGGCCGGCCAGCAGCGCGAGGTAGATCAGCACGTGCAGGCTGTGCCAGGCCTCGTACGGCAGGCGGCGGCGGGCGTACCGGATGGAGGCCCCGACCACGACGATCATGATGCCGGCGGCGATCATCCCGAGCAGCGAGGCGGTCACCCCGGCCAGGCTCAGGAACGTCTCGCCGAAGCCCATGTCGTACAGGGTGGCGTAGCCGGCAATCACGAACACCGCGTGCAGCATCACGGTCCAGAACAGACCGAAACCGATCCACCGGTGCCAGGCGGTGAGCCGGTCCATCCCGAGCCGCCGGTCCAGCCAGGGAATCCGGGCCACCAGGGTCAGCTGCAGCATCATGAACATGGCGGCGTGCAGGCCGAAGAACTTGGCGACGGTCAGCACCGGGTGCTTGCCCTGGCCGTACGCGAAGAAGGCCACTTCGAGGATCAACAGGTTGGCAGCCAGCACACCCCACAGGGTCCAGCGGGCCAAGGTCATCGGGGGGATGCCGGTCGGAGGGGTCGGGGTGGGGGTGGCCTCCATCGCGTCTCGCACGCGATTGGGATCGCCGTACAGCCGGCTCACTGCCTTACTCCCTGCTATCAGTTACTATCAATCGAATACCGGGAAGGGTGCCCCGCCGCCGGCGCTGGTGGCAACCGGCGGACGTTCGGGTCCGGTTCGATCATGAAGCAGGCAGACTCCGCCACGCTTGGCGGAGATCTGAGGATTCTCTGAGGATCCGCGTGCCGGGGGCACGGGTACCGCTCAGAGCCGACGGTACGGCTCAGAGCAGCTCGTGGCGTACCACGTTCTCCTCCCGGCCGGGACCGACGCCGACCACGCTGACCCGGGCCCGGCACAGCTCCTCGATCCGGGCGATGTAGCGCCGGGCGTTGACCGGCAGCTCCGCCTCGGTGCGGGCCGCGGTGATGTCCTCCCACCAGCCGTCGTGCTCCTCGTAGATCGGCGTGGCGTGGTGGAAGCCGGTCTGGGTCATCGGCATGTCGTCGAACCGCTCGCCGTCGATCTCGTAGCCGACGCAGATCGGCACCTTCGCCAGCCCGGTCAGCACGTCGAGCTTGGTGACGACCAGGTCGGTGATGCCGTTGAGCCGTACGGCGTACCGGCCGACGACCGCGTCGAACCAGCCACAGCGGCGCTCCCGACCGGTGGTGGTGCCGTACTCGGCACCGATCTTGCGCAGATGGTCACCAGCGGCGTCGAACAGCTCGGTCGGGAACGGCCCGGAGCCGACCCGGGTGGTGTACGCCTTGGTCACCCCGATCACCTTGGTGATCGCGGTCGGCGGGATGCCGGTGCCCACGCAGGCCCCGCCCGACGTGGGGTTGGACGAGGTCACGAACGGGTACGTGCCGTGGTCCATGTCGAGCATGGTGGCCTGCGCGCCCTCCAGCAGCACCGTGTCGCCCCGGTCCAGCGCGTCCCAGAGGATCGCCCGGGTCTCGGCGATGTGCGGACGCAGCCGCTGGGCGTACGCCAGGTACTCCTCGACCACCGCGTCCAGGTCGAGCGCCTTGCGGTTGTAGACCTTGAACAGGATCTGGTTCTTCTCCCGCAGCGCCAGCTCCAGCTTCTTGCGCAGGATGCCGGGGTCGAGCAGGTCCTGCACCCGGATGCCCATCCGGGCCACCTTGTCGCCGTACGCCGGCCCGATGCCGCGCCCGGTGGTGCCGATCCGCGACGATCCGAGGTAGCGCTCGACCACCCTGTCCAGCGCCCGGTGGTGCGGCATGATCAGGTGCGCGTCACCGGAGATCCGCAGCCGGGAGACGTCCACGCCGCGTTCGGCGAGGCCGTCGATCTCGGTCAGCAGGACCTTCGGGTCGACCACCACCCCGTTACCGATGATGATCATCGCGTTCGGGGAGAGCGCACCGGACGGCATCAGGTGCAGGGCGTACTTCTGCCCGTCCGGCGTGATCACGGTGTGCCCGGCGTTGTTGCCGCCGGAGAACCGCACCACGTAGTGGACCCGCTCGCCAAGCAGGTCGGTAACCTTGCCCTTGCCCTCGTCACCCCATTGCGCGCCGAGCAGCACGATCGCTGGCATCTTGTGTAACCCGCCTCCATGGGGCTCGGGTGCCAGGTGGCGACCGCGTGGCAAGCCCGAGGAGTCAGGCTAACAAGGGTCACGAACCTGGTGGACGTGGCCGCAGAGATCGGCGGAAGGCGGCGACGGTGTACGACGTGGTGCTGCTGACACTCGGCAGCCAGCCGGACGCGGGCTGCGACGGCGGCTGCGGTGTCAGCTGCGGCACGGCACTCACCCGGGCGAAGCCGGACTGCGCCGAACCGGTCCGGGTGCCGGTGCTGACCTGCCGGGACGCGCTGGTCGCCGCCGGCGCGCGGGTCGAGACGGTGACCGCACGCTCGGACCGGGAGATCGACGACGTCCTCGCACGACTGGACGGCCCGGCCCGGCCGGACGGTCTGACCTGGCCCGACGACGACGGCAAGACCCGGCTGATCGTCGCCACGGCCGCCGACGGGCAGCTGCGGGCGGTGCTGCGCCGGATGGTACGCCGCTACGCCCCGCCACCGAGCCGGCGACCCGCCGACCTGGCCGACTCCCGGACCCTGCCGGACCTGCCGGCGATCGGGGTACTGCCGCTCGACCCCGGCACCGACACCCGACGGGCAAGCGCAACCGGTATCCCGCCGGCCGACCTGGCCGGCCGGCTCGCCCTGCCCAGGGAGCCGGCCGCAGTCGCCGCCGCGGTCCTCGGCGGCCGGCAGCGGCGGCTGGACCTGCTGCGTACCGACGGTGGCTCGGTGACCCTGGACGGCGCGCTGCTGGGTGCCGCCGACGAGCACGACCACCCGTTACCCTGGCGCGGACGGATCGAGGTCGATGACGCCGTGCTGAGCGCGGGCAACGACCCGCTGTTGGCCTGCGTGGTGGCGAACGCCGACGGATACGCCCGGCTGGCGGAGGTGGAACTGGTGGCCCGAGCGGACCCGGCGGACGGGGTGCTGGAGGTGGCGGTGGCGGTGCCGGTGAAGACCAGGTCGTGGTGGCGCGGCGAGCGGGTACGCATCGAGATCCGCCGGGCCCGTGGTCGCGCGGCGGCGGTCACCCCGCGCGACGGCGAACTACCGTTCCTGGATGACGGGGTGGCGGGCGGCTTGACCCGGAAACGCTCCTGGTGGGTGGAACCAGGCGCCTGGGCCGTGTACACATACTGACCTGGTATGCGACGCTAAGTAGCGACTGACCTGCACATCCTCGGGTTGTCCGTGGGGGGCTAGGGGGGTACTACGCAGTGCACGACAACACCGATCCGGGGCGTTCGACCGACGCTGACGGAGGCCAGGTGGAGGAGCCGTTCTGGCCGCCGGACGAGGTCGTGGCCACTCCCCGCAACGATCAGACCATCGCGGTACCGGTCATCCCAACGGTGACGTCCGGAGCCGAGGTCCGGCCCGACAACGGCAGGACGGCCGGCAACGGTCGGTTGCCCGCCGACCGCGACCCGGAGCTGCCGCATTCGCCGGCGTCGCCGTGGGCGCAGCCACCCAGCAGGTTGACCAGCCGCTCGACCGGTGCTGCTGGTTCTGGGGGCACCGCCCGCGACGGTGGCACCGGCGGCGATGCTGGTCCGTCCGGTGCCGTGCCGCCGGCTCCCCGGCGGTCACCGGAGCAGCCCGTACCGTTGGCGGAGCAACCCGTACCGCCGGCGGACGCGGCCGCGCCCACGTCGGAGGCGCCCGGCCGGCCGCACCCGACACCGCCCCGGCCCGGCCCGACCCACCCCCGCCAGCCGCATCCTGGTCCCAGCCGGCCCGCCCCGCCACCCGGTCAGACGCCGACGCCGCCCCCACTACCGCCGCCTGGGCCAACCGGCCCCGGCCGGCCGAGTGAGCCTCGGGAAGAGGTGACGGAACCCGCGCCGGGCCAGCCCGCCGACCCGTGGGCCCCGCCCGCCGCCGGCCCGGTGTCGGCAGCCGCGTCGGTGTCGGCAGCCGGCTGGGACGACTGGACCCCGACGGACAGCGGAGCCTGGTCACCCCCAGCGCCAGCGCCTACCCAGACTCCGGCGGCGTCGGCGTACCAGCAGGTGAGTCCGGGCGTGACCGAGCTGCCCCGACAGCCGTACCAGGAAGCGCCCGGGGTGCACCGGATGCCGTCGCCTCCGGTGCCGGACGCTCCGGTGCCGCCGCCACGGTCGGCGATGTTCGACTCGGGCTACCCGGTGCCGCCCGGGGTGCTCGGGTCGGTGCAGCAAGGTCCCACCCAGCAGGGTCCCGCGTACCAGGATCCCCTGCAGCAGCCGGCCGCGCCGACGCACCAGCAGGCCAGCCCGTCGGCCGACGGCAGCCAACTGCCGGCGGGCTGGACACCCGAGTCGTTCGTGCCGACCGCCGAGGAGTTCGCCCTGCGGCGGGCGACGAAACCGGCCGACCCGGTCGCCACGATGGGGGTCCGGGCCGCGCTCAACCGGACCACGCTGGGCCTGGTCAAGCTGCCGCCGGGGCAGCACGAGCAGGAGATCCGGCGGGACGTCGAGATGGTGCGCCGCAACTTCGGTGGGCTGCGCCAGGTCACCGTGGTCAACCCGAAGGGCGGGGCCGGCAAGACCGTCGCCATCCTGATGCTGGCCATGACGTTCGGGCAGAAGCGCGGCGGCTACGTGCTGGCCTGGGACAACAACGAGACACAGGGCACCCTCGGCATGCGCGCCCAGCAGGACTTCCACTCCCGTACGGTCCGGGACATGCTGCGCGACCTGCGCCTGTTCCAGGGGTCACACGGCCGGGTCGGCGACCTGTCGCAGTACGTGCGGGCGCAGGGCGAAGGCATGTTCGACGTGCTCGCCTCGGACGAGTCGGCCACCGCCGGCGAGATGCTGACCGCCGCCGCGTTCGCCGAGATCCGTGAGGTGGTCAGCCGGTTCTACAAGTTGATCTTCGTGGACACCGGGAACAACGTACGGGCACAGAACTGGCAGGCGGCGATCGACGCCACCGACCAGCTCGTGGTGACCATGTCGGCCCGCAACGACTCCGCCGAGCCGGCCGCCCGGATGCTCGACCACCTGGAGCAGACCGGCCGGCAGCGGCTGGTCCGCCAGGCGGTCACCGTCATCTCCATGCCGCCGTCCCGCCGGGAGATCGACCTGGCGCCGATCCACCGGCACTTCGCCGCCCGCACCCGTACGGTGCTGCTGGCACCGTACGAGCGGATCATCGACAGCGGGGAACCGATCCGGTACGGGCAGTTGTCCGCGACGTTCCGGCAGGCATGGCTGAAGATCGCCTCGGCGGTGGCCGAAGGGCTCTGAGCCGTCAACTGCTGGCGAGAGCGTCCCCGGCGGCCGGGTCGCAGTCCCGCAGGAACTGCGCGCACCGGGCGGCCTCGTCGCTCTCACCGATCTCGCCGGCCGCCCGGGACAGCAGGTGCAGGCAGGCCAGGAAACCCTGGTTCGGCCGGTGCGACCAGGGCACCGGGCCGTGCCCCTTCCAGCCGCTGCGGCGCAGCTGGTCCAGGCCCCGGTGGTAGCCGGTGCGGGCGTAGGCGTACGCGGCGACGACCTCGCCCCTGGTGAACGCACGCTGGGCGAGCACCGCCCAGGCCCGACTGTAGGTGGGGTGGCGGCCGGCGGCAGCGGCGTACGCCTCCTCGGTGTCCACCTGGGCAGCCTCGGCAAGAGCCGCCTCGGCCTGCTCGTCGCCGGGCAGCGTGGTGGCCGGCGGTTCGGGCAACAGGTTCTGCATTTTGCCCATTCAACCTGTATTCGCAGCGACATGGTGTCTGAACGGATGAGTCCTTCGTCACGCGTGCGGCGGGTGTGCCGATGCCGGTACTCGACTAGAAATAGAGGTCCGGAGCCTCCCCAGGAACCGGTTTGGGAAGCCCGGTGGCCTCGTGCCACCGGGCTTCGCTGCACGACCGCAGGCTTCGCCGTACCACCGGGCTTCGCTGCGCCATGCCACGCCGGTTGCGGCGGTACGGAAAAATGGCCGGATGCCCACGCCACCTCCCGCAGCGCTGTCCGGCGACTACGACTCCACCCCGCACGAGGTGGAGTCCCGCGCCGAGCTCGACCATCATCTGCGCGCCGGCAGCCTGGCCGGGCTGACCGTGCAGGGACTGCAGCTCGACGTACCGCCGGTGCCCGACCTCACCGACATCGACCTCACCGACACGTTGTTTCTGGGCTGTTCGTTCCCGTCGGCGGCGGCGGAAGCGGAGCTGGTGCGCCGGGGCGCGCACGTGGTCCCACCGTTCGCCGGGCGGCCGTACCCGAGCCACCCGCCCCGGCTGTACACCCCGGCCGACCTGGCCGCCGGGTTCGCCGAGCACGGTGCCGACGGGATGTACGACAACCTGGTCTACCGGCATTTCCGCCGGCACGGCGGCGCCCAGCCGCAGATCCGCGAGGCGCTGGCCCAGCGGCTGCACGACCACGGCATCGACAACGCGCTCGCCGACGCCACCCGGACCTGGATCGACCGGTACGGGCCGGCCTCGGTGATCGGGGTGATGGGCGGGCACGCGGTGCCGCGCGGCACCTCCGCGTACCGGCTGGCCGCCACGCTCGGCTGGGAGCTGGCCCGGGCCGGCCGGCTGGTGGTCACCGGCGGCGGGCCGGGCGTGATGGAGGCGGCGAACCTCGGCGCGTACCTGAGCAGCCACGACGCCGAAGAGCTGACCGACGCCATCGACCTGCTGGCCGGCGCGCCGGACTACGCAGACCAGCAGCCGTACACCGCCGCCGCGCTGGCGGTCCGCGACCGGTACCCGGTCGACGCGGCGGTGTCCGACGACAGCGGCTCCGGCTGGGCGCGGGCCGGCGGGCTCGCCATCCCCACCTGGCTGTACGGGCACGAACCGGCCAACCTGTTCGCCGGCCGGATCGCCAAGTACTTCTGCAACGCCGTCCGGGAGGACACCATCCTGCGGCTGGCCCGGGGCGGCATCGTGTTCGCGCCGGGCCGGGCCGGCACCGTGCAGGAGGTGTTCCAGGCGGCCACGAAGACGTTCTACGGCACCGACGGGGCCAGCGGCCCGTACGTCTTCCTGGACCGCGCCTTCTGGACCCAGACCCTGCCGGTCGAGGCGATGCTGGCGCCGCTGCTGGCGCTGTCCCCGGCCGGCGACCTGTCCCCGCTGATCCGGCTCACCGACGACGTGCACGAGGCGGTCGCGCTGCTCACCGCCGACGCGCTGCCGCCGGTCGTACCGCACCAGGTCACCAGGTCGAGCTGACCTTCGGCTCAGGGCACGACGTCGGCGACGACGCAGGCGACGTTGTCCGGGGCACCCGCCTGGTACGCCAGGTCGATCACCGTGCGTACCGTCTCGGCCGGGTCGAGCCCGGCGGCGACCGCGGCGGCGAGGTCGTCGTCGGGCACCACCGCCCAGACCCCGTCGGAGCAGAGCAGATACCGGTCGTACGCGACGATCCGATGCGCCGCGTACGCCGGTTTCGCCGTCCCGGTGCCGTCCAGCGCCTGGGTGAGCAGCGCCCGCCGCCGGTGTGCCAGCGCCAGCGCCGGGTCGAGCCGGCCGGCGTCCACCAGCGCCTGCACGTAGCTGTCGTCGCGGGTGAGCCGGGTCAGTGCGCCGCCCCGCCACCGGTACGCCCGGGTGTCGCCGACGTGCACCAGCTCGAACCGGTCGCCGACCTGCAGCAACGCGGTCACCGTACTGACCGGCGACGCACCCGTGCCGGCACCCACCTGGCGGATCGCGTCGTCGGCGGCGCGGTACGCGTCCGCCAGGGCCGTGCCCGGCGCATCCGCCAGGACCGTGCCCGGCGCATCCGACGGTCCGGTGTCGAGCTGCGCGAGCGCCTTGATCACCGCGCTGCTGGCCTGCGCCCCACCCGGGCCGGCGGCACCGTCGGCGACCGCGAGCAGTCGGCGTCCGGCGTACGCCCGG